>DLQD01000122.1 GCA_002480015.1 Opitutia bacterium UBA7441 | reverse complement strand
ATGAAAATAAATCCGAGGGCTTACGCTCAGTAAAAATCAGCTGCAGGTGAGTGCGGGTCAATAGGCTAAGGTAGCCAAGGATACTTTTTATAGGCGGGCGGACGCTTTTCGTTCCATGCCTTACGCCCTTCTTCACCCTCCTCCGTTAGATAATAGAGCAAGGTCGCGTTACCAGCCAGTTCTTGTAAGCCTTGCTGGCCATCGACATCGGCATTGAAGGCCGATTTAAGACAACGGATCGAAAGTGGGCTGTGTTGCAAAATCTCGCTGGCCCATTGCACACCTTCAGCTTCGAGATCTTGGTAGGGCACGACTTTGTTGACTAAGCCCATGTCTAGCGCTTCCTGGGCATTGTATTGGCGGCAAAGATACCAGATCTCACGTGCTTTTTTATGCCCAACAATGCGTGCGAGATAGCTGGAGCCAAAACCACCGTCGAAACTACCGACCTTGGGACCCGTCTGACCGAAGACAGCATTGTCCGCCGCAATCGTCATATCGCAGACGACGTGCAGGACGTGGCCGCCGCCGATCGCGTAGCCGGCGACCAGCGCGATGACCACCTTAGGCATGGATCGGATGAGCTTCTGCAGATCGAGCACATTGAGCCGTGGCACGCCGTCTTTACCCACATAACCACCCGCTTTGTGGCCTCGGATTTTTTGATCGCCGCCCGCGCAGAAAGCGAATTTGCCGTCCGTCTGAGGGTTGAAACCCGTGAGCAATACAACCCCTATAGAGATATCATCTTTCGCATCAGAGAAGGCTTCGATCATCTCCGCCACGGTATCAGGGGTAAAGGCGTTGCGACGGTGCGGGCGGTTAATCGTCACCTTGGCGATACCATCGCACTTTTCGTAGAGGATATCTTCAAACTCGCGTACTTGTTTCCATTCCATATAAACAGATAGAACGCGAAATCGGGCAAAGACAACCGTCTTGAACGAGAATCTGTAAGCCTAATAATGCGGCGGTTTCTCATCCGCGGGCATGTCATCCGTGTTACTCGAGTTGAGTTCGGCCACGGCGGCGAGCTGTGCCTTTTGCTCTTTCGCGACTTTGACTAACGTATCGATTCGTTTGGAAAGTTGGAATATCTCAGCGTCTTGCTCTTCAACATGTTTTTGCAAATGGGCGATACGGCTTTCAAGTAACTGTAGTAATTCGATGGAGTTTGACATTTTATAGCGGGGTGCAACGAGTGCACATACGCTGGATTAGGACTGAATTGAAGACAACCCGTTTGACCAGCAGGCTAACCGAACGTTTTTAATAAAAACTATAACGGTTAACCTTGATAGCGAAATACGCTCATCGATTGCGGCGGCAAGTCGAGTTTAATAGAATACGGGCGTCCATCCCACTCAACTGCTTCGGCCAGAACGCCACCGTTGTTACCGAAGCCGAGGCCTCCGTATTCCTTGGCGTCTGTGTTGAGTATTTCCTTCCAAAATCCCAAGTGTGGCACGCCGACTCGGAAGCCCTCGCGCAGCACAGGAGTGAAGTTGCCCACAGCGGTGAGATCATCCGTCGGCGCATCAGCCTTACGAAGGAAGGTGAGAATGCTATTTTCGGCATCGGTGCAGTTGATCCACTCGAATCCCTCGGGGCGATTGTCGCCCGTCGCGAGGCTGGGGATTTCCTGATAAAGTCGATTAAGGTCGCGCACGACCATCTGGATACCGTGGTGATCGAGATACTGAAGTAGGTGCCAATCGAGACTTTTATTATAGTTCCACTCGGCCGACTGCCCAAAATCGCTGCCCATGAAGAGCGTTTTTTTACCCGGCCACATCCACATAAGCCCGTAGAGCAAGCGCAACTGGTGCGCTTTATTGGAGATCGGTTCTCCTGGCATCTTAAGGAGCATGGAGCGCTTACCATGGACAATCTCGTCATGGGAGAAGACTTGCGTGAAGTTCTCCGAATACTGGTAAAGCATACCGAAGGAAAGCTGGTGGTGCTCATACTTACGATAAATGGGGTCTTTTTGAAAGTATTCGAGTGTGTCGTGCATCCAACCCATGTTCCACTTGAGATCAAAGCCGAGTCCTCCCTCCGAGGTAGGTTTAGTTACGCCAGGGAAGGCGGTGGATTCTTCGGCAATCAGCAAAGTACCAGGGTAATATTTGTGCACTAGATCGTTCGTCTTGCGCAGAAAATCGATCGCCTCAAGATTCTCCCGACCACCGTGCTGGTTCGGAATCCATTGTCCCTCCTCACGTGAATAATCTAAGTAGAGCATGGAGGCCACCGCATCCACACGCAGACCGTCGATATGGTAGCGCTCGCACCAGGCCAATGCAGAGGCGATAAGGAAGCCGCGCACTTCGTTGCGTCCGTAGTTAAAGATCAGCGTGCCCCAGTCCTGGTGGAAGCCTTGACGCGGGTCAGCATGCTCGTAGAGCGCGGTGCCGTCGAATTGGGACAAGGCAAAACTGTCGGTTGGAAAGTGAGCAGGCACCCAGTCCATGATTACACCGATCTCATTTTGATGGAGAACATCGACCAGATACATGAAGTCCTCCGGAGAGCCGAAGCGGTAGGTCGGCGCAAAGAAGCCGGTGACTTGATAGCCCCATGAACCATCGAATGGGTGCTCAGAGAGCGGCATGAATTCAACGTGCGTGTAGCGCATATCCTTCAGGTATTCGACAAGTTCGATGGCCAACTCACGATAACTGAGTGGGCGGGCGGCATCCTCCACGACCGATTTCCAAGAGCCTACATGCATTTCGTAGACCGAGATTGGTTGATTCTTCCAGTCACTCTTGGCGCGGTGTTCAATCCACTCGGCATCGTTCCATTCGTAGCTGTCATCGACCGAGCAAATGATCGATGCGTTGTAGGGAGGCGCTTCGAAAAAAGTGCCGTAAGGATCGGTCTTAAGCAGAGGGAAGCCGTGACGAGAGCCAATCTCGTATTTATACTTCATTCCCGACTCGAGCCCCGGAATAAACAGCTCCCATATACCCGAAGCCCCAAGACTGCGCATTGGATGGTAGTGCCCATCCCAGTGGTTGAAGTCGCCGACCACGGAAACACGCTCGGCGTTGGGTGCCCAGACCGCGAAAGAGACACCGATGACACCGTCGATCGTGCGGATGTGCGCACCCATTTTCCTGTGCAGGAAATGGTCGCTCCCTTCACTGAAGAGGTAGACGTCATGCTCCGAAAGCGTTGGAAGAAAACTATACGGATCAAAAAACTGGCGAATCTCGCCGTTGAAGCGCTCAATCCGAAGCCGATATTTGAAGACTTCGTCGCGGTCTTCTATAATGCCTTCGAAGAAACCGTCTTTGGTCAAGCGCTGCAGCTTGTAACGGGGACCCTCTGCATTGGCAACATCAACCAGCTCACAACTTTTGGCATCATCCACATAGGCGCGCACGACCAGACAATTGACCTTACCTTTTATGTGTGGGTGCATACCCAAAACAGCGTGCGGTTGTACGGACTTCACACTGGTGATGGATTGGATGGCTTTGTTACTTATTTTCACAAAATTCAGTGAAAACAATCTATCGCAACATGCAAGACTCTTACCCCGCCTGCTGCTTACTGCTTGCCACCCGATGGAGAGATTGAATCATTAGAAGTAGAAAAACGTTACCCTCCTTCAATACCTATGGAACTCAGACTCCTATTATTCATCTCTGTGCTGGCCGCCTTCCTAGGCTTCGAGTTTATAGGCAAAGTGCCCTCACGGCTGCACACCCCATTGATGTCAGGGTCGAACGCGATTTCGGGGATCACCGTGGTCGGCGCCATCCTGGCGGTTCATACGAGCTACAATGGCTTCTCCGTCTGGCTCGGCTTTGCCGCGCCATATACCCCCATGCTATACGGCGACACTAAGGCCACTGTCACAGGTTTGGTCACACATTTTAAAGGTTTATGAGCCCTAAGCCCTTACTAGTCATCGACGGCTCAGGAAGCACCGTCTTCGCCGGAGTTTTGGATCAAAATGATCGCTGGCTCGCTCAAGTCCAGCGCGAAGGTGCGCCGCTGGAAGACCTCTTTCCAACCATCGAATCGGCTCTCCAAGAGGCTGGCACGCACTTGAACGAGATCAGCGCCTATCTCTACTGTGAGGGGCCCGGCTCTGTCCTGGGCCTGCGGCTTTGTGCCATGGCGATCGAGACATGGATCCGCCTCTATCCCGAGACCGCGAAGCTTTACAAATACAACAGCCTTCAGCTTTGCGCTCTCGCCCTCCTGCATGATTCGCCGGATTTGCAAGAAGCCCTCCTCGTCTCCGACTGGAAAAAAGGCGCTTGGAATGCCCTGACCATCGAAAACGGCAAACCTATTTCCATCGATGTTATCGACGATACAGAGCTCGTCTCCTGGAAAGGCCCTCTCTATCACTTGCCCCAGCGCAAGGGTTGGCAAAGCCTCCCGCCCGGTGCGCAAACCATTGAATATAGTCCTGCGCGGATCGCGGAGGTGTGTCAGCACCCCATGTTTTTGCAAGCCACCAAAGGCGTCCAACTCTACAGCTCCTGCATCAACACATTTCAAAAATGGACACCGACCCGTCACCGCGCCTAAGCTGATTCTATTGCACTTTCGCAGATGCAATTTTCTACGCCAGAGAAACAGTTTCCTGATTCCCATCATTTAAAAATGAAACGCACAGCCCTCCACCACCGCTGCTGGGCGGAGATCGACCTGGCCGCCTTTGAACGCAATTTAAAGCGTATCCAAGCCGCGCTGCCTCAGCGAATGCGCTACGTCGCAGTGGTCAAGGCTGACGCCTATGGACACGGCATGCCGCAAATCGTGCGGCGCCTGATGCAGAGCGGCGTGGATTACTTTGCTGTAGCCAACGCCGCTGAAGCTCTCGACATACGCCACATGGGCGCGGGCTGGCCAATCCTTCTGCTCAGCCCACTCCTACCAGAGGAAGACACACTGCTCATCGAGCATGATCTAACCGCAACCGTCAGTACAGAGGCGGAGTGCGAGCGCCTGCACGCCCTCGCCAAAAAGCACTCAACCAAGATCAAGATCCACCTCAAAGTTGATACCGGAATGGGGCGTCTTGGGGTCTGGCACACCGAAGCGACCGCACTTCTGCAGACGATCAACGCCTTGACCGCACTCAAACTCGAGGGTGTCTACACCCATTTCTCCAGTGCAGACAGCGATCCCGCCTTTACCCAGACGCAGCGCGAGCGCTTTCTAGCCGTGCTCCTCGAAGCCGCACCACTGCCCGAAGGCCTACTCATACACGCCGACAACTCCGCGGGGATCGACAGCCTGCGCGGCGACAGCCCCTTCAATGCCGTGCGCATTGGCCTCCTCCAATTCGGCATCCCGCCCTATCCGCAATCCGCCCTCGGGCGTGTTACGGTCGAGCCCGTTTTCAGCTTTCACACCCGCGTGGGCCTAGTCAAAGACCTGCCTGCCGGCACCGACATCAGCTACGCACGTAGTTGCCAGCTGAGCCGCGACTCACGCCTCGCCGTGCTCACCGCCGGCTACGGAGACGGCGTGCCACTCGGGCTCAGCAACCGTGGCGCCGTGCTCCTACATGGCCAGCGCTGCCCAATCCTCGGTCGCGTGACTATGGATCAGACGATTATCGACGTCACTGACTGTCCCGCCGCCCAGATCGGTGATCACGCCGTACTCATCGGTAGAGATCTGGGCAGCGAAATCACCGCCACCGAATTCAGTGGCCTCGCCGAGACCATCCCATGGGAAACACTCTGTTCCGTGACCAAACGTGTCATCCGCGTCTACGTTGGCTCCCGTGAACTCTAAGAGCACCTGGCATAAAAGACTTGTCCACCGAAAATCCTCGGCCCATAGTCCCGACCCGTGCTAGTAAACGCCCGGAACACCTTTCTAATTCTCTCACTGACGTCCTCAATCTCCTTGAGCGCGGCTCTGCCTGAACTCAGCTCGCTTGAACCTCTGGAATTCGACGAAGACTCCCAGCGACTTGTCGCTCGGGGTGATGCGCGACTCGACTTCGACAACACCCGCATCCGGGCAGATCGGATCACCTACTATCAAAATTATGCACTCGCCGATGCTGACGGAAACGTCGCGATCACACGCGAGGGCAAACGTCTCATCGCCGATCGCCTGAGCTTCGATGCCAACGAAAGCCTCTATTCCGTCGATATTCTTCGAACCGGTCAATGGCCTTACTACGTAAACGGTGTCAGCGCCGGCGGCACGACCGAAGATACCACCCTAAAAGGAGCAAGGGTCTACTACGGAGACCCGAGTCCGTTCGGCTTGAGCGTCAGCTCTGACACGCTCCGCTACGCCGAAGACGAGGCCGGACAGTATGTATCCATGGACGGAGCCATTTTCCAAATTGGTAGCGTGCCCTTCTTCTACCTTCCCTCCTACACTCATCACATGGGCGACGCCCCCTACATGTTCGATGTCAACGTTGGTTCCGACGGAGAGCTCGGCTACTACCTGCAAACCGCCACTCTCTTCCCTGTGGCCTCATGGTTACGAGCGGGTGCGAATTTAGACTACTATAGCAAGCGTGGACTCCTTGCTGGGCCGACTGCTCAATACGTCTACAACTCCTCAACACAAAGCATAGTCGGCGCTTTAACGACTGGCTATATTGACGACCAAGGCGACGCTTCCGAACTCAAACTCGATACACTCAACCGCCCGATCGACGCCGAGCGTGGCTTTGCCGAATGGCGCCATAAACACCTCATCGGCGAGCGCTTCACCACCACCGCCTCGCTGAGCTATTGGTCGGACTCGGCAGTCACACGCGACTTCCGCGATGATCTTTTCGACGAAAGCCAGCTCCCTGACAACTTCGCCGAAGCCGTCTATACGGGAGATAACTACCTTGTCTCTGCCTTCGGCCGCTTCCGCCCAAATGACTTTCAAATCGTGCAAGAGCGCCTACCCGAAGTGCGCTATGATCTCCTGCCCGTGCCGATCTTCAATACAGGCGCCTACCACCGCGCTTCCGCCAGCTATGTCCAGTTGCGCGAAGACTTTGACGAAAATGTGCCTGGCATTACCATCGAAGGCGAGTCCGACCGCATCGACTTCACCTACCGAATCGAGCGCCCCATCCGGCTCAAGGACTGGGCTATACTCACACCCCTGGCCGGCGCTCGTTTCAGCAACTACAGCCATCAGCAAATCGACAACTACTTCCTGAGCGCACCCGCCACGGTTCTGGACGGGAGCTCAAACCGCGAGATCTACGAAGTGGGCTTCGATTTAGAAACCCACGCCTACGCCAGCTACCCCACGGTCAATAAGACCTGGGGCATCGACGGCCTCCGACACCTCGTGCGTCCCGTACTCCGATACCGCTATTTTTCCGACCCCGACGCTATCAACGAGATCGCCACCATCGACCGTCAAGTCTTCGATTTGGAGCGCCCCCTTCTCAATCTCAGCGATCTGCGTAACGTCGACCAAATTTCAGAGACCCACCTCGTCCGGCTCGGCGTCGAAAACCTCTTCCAGACTCGCGCCAAAGACTACGGCTCCCGCACTCTCGCCGCGCTGAATCTCTACCAAGACATTCTCTTCGAAAAAGGCCCCCGCTACGACAGCGGCGAAGAAGAGACCTTTAACGCCACTTGGGTCGAGCTCGTCATCAATCCCGCCCCTTGGCTCAAATTCGACCTCGCCAGCCGCTTCAAAACCGAGAGCTTGAGTCTTGAAGAATTGCGCACCCGCACCACAATTCAGAGCGGTGAGATCTGGGATCTCGGCCTTTCGACCAACTTACTCAACCAACACATCGACCAATATCGCCTCGACTTTATTTACCGTATAAACGAGCGCTACACATTCCTCACCGATCTCAACTTCGACGCTGACCAAGGCAGCTTGACCCATTACCGCCTCGGCCTGCGTACTCGTATCGGCAACACATGGGAGATTCTCTACGCCATCACCTTTCGTGAAGACGCCGAGCGAGAGAGCGATGTTTCCTTCGATGTTCAGCTCCGCCTCGCAGAAGGCAAATAAACCTGTCTACCCTCCATGGAAGAAGCCCTTATCCCTGAAAACGAATTCGCCATACGGCTCCCCGCCTTCGAGGGGCCTCTGGATTTGCTTCTCTATTTAATCCGGCGCAGTGAAGTCGACATTTACGACATCCCAATCGAGCGCGTTACCGAGCAATACATCGCCATTCTCGGCTCCATGGAGACACTCGACCTCGAAGTAGCCGGGGAGTTCTTCGTCATGGCCTCCACGCTCATGTATATTAAGAGCCGCATGCTCCTACCGAAAAAGGATCAAGGGTCCAACGAAGACGTTGAAGACGAGGACATCGACCCCCGCTGGGAACTCGTCCAGCAACTGCTTGAATATCGCAAATTCAAAGAAGCGGCCGAAGACATCCGTAAGCTCATCCTAAGTAGTCACGATCTGATCGCCCGAATCGGCCCTAAGGACGCAGTGGAAGCGGTCGAGCGCCCGCTCAAACCCGTTGACCGCGTCGACCTCTGGAACACCTTCAACCAAGTCCTCCGCCGCCTCGCCGAGCGCATCGACGAAGGACAAATCAATGCCGAGCAAGTTACCGTCTCCGATCGCATGGAGCTCATCCTCCTCCGCATCAAGCACGAGCCCAGCTTCCTCTTTTCGGAACTCTTTGAGTCAAGCACGACCATCACCACAATTGTGGCCACCTTTCTTGCAGTCCTCGAACTAACTCGTTTAAGTAAAATCAAACTACAGCAGGATCGCGCTTTTGGCGACATTCGTTGCCTACGTCTTGCTGAAGCCGAATTATCTCCTTCCGATCCCAGCGAATGAGCCGCTCCAATAGCCCACAATCTAAGCCAGCTCAGGCCCACCTGATCGGCGTCGGCCTCGACCATAAAGACGGACACAAACGTATCACTCAAGCCGAACGCTTCGCCATCGTCGGCGGCTCGCAGGAGACGCACGAGCGTATGACAGAGACCGTCCTAAAAACTTTCGAAACCCTCGACCGAAAGGGCAAGACCCTCGACACTGTCGAGCGCCGCGAGCTTAAGGACATCATCAAAGAAAGCACGCCGGAATAAGGTCCTCTTGACAGCAGCCGGAGCACCCCTAGCCTACCGACATAATGAAAGATCCCCACCACGAAACACCTGCCGCCCCCCCCAGCCTTAACGAAGCAGCACACAATATCGAAGCAGCACACAATATCGAAGCCGAGCAGAATGGCGAAGCCGAGCAGAACGAGCAAAGTATACCCAACACCGCCTCCCGCTCCCCTCTCACGCTCAAGACGCCTGCAGCACAGCCAGCCGCCTCTTCCGAAGAGCTGCCTGAGAGCACATCGGCCCAGTCAGTGATCGCTCCAAAGCCCGCTGCCGCACCGACGCCGACACCAGCCAAAGTGGCTATCTCCCAAAAGCCAGACACAGCACAGCCCGCGCCCACACCCGCGCCCTCCATATCGATCAATCCAGATTCCGGACCTAGTGTCACCCTGCTCGTTGTCGATGCACTCGCGGCCGCCATCGCGATTGCTTTCACCGTCCTGCTCGTGCAAGACACGCTCCCTTTTCTCAAATAACTAGAAAACAAACCAGACAGATATCATGTCCGATAAAATCACAGAACTCGATAGCTCCAATTTTGATTCGACCGTATCCAGCGGTCCCGCTCCAGTCGTCGTCGACTTTTGGGCACCGTGGTGTGGTCCCTGTAAAGCCATCGCCCCTATCCTGGAAGAGCTTGCCGAAGAACTCGGTGGCGCCGTCAAAATCTGCAAGGTCAACGTCGACAATAACAGCGAAGTCGCCACCAAGTATGAAATTCGTGCGATTCCGACGATCCTCATTTTCAAAGATGGTAAAGTCGCGGACACCGTCGTCGGCCTCACTTCCAAAGAGGATCTCAAAGCCAAACTCGTGTAAATCGAGCCAGCCTAACTTTCAAAAATCCCGCCGGCTAACCGGCGGGATTTTTTTGGCCAGAGACCGTTCGCCAGAATCCCACTGTCGTCTTCGTGTATGACATCTTAAGCTTTAGGATCATACACTCCCTACCTCTCAATCATCAACTGCACTGCCCCCTGCACCTGACCGTTGGAAAACGGCTCTGCACGGTCGATAACCTGCGACTGCTTAAGGAAAGCATGCAATCGCTCTGGTGCATCTCCGGCCGGCCAATGCCACCAGAGGGCTTCCGCCTCCAGAAGGCCTGACGCCTGCGCCAAAGGTAGCAGCGCATCGCAGACCAAAGTATTTAGGCGCTTGGCGCTGATCGCGCCGGAAAAGACTTCCTGGGCAATACGCTCTGCCAAGCCGGCTAACCCCTGCTGTTTACGAAAGGCCGCGGACGAGAGAGATGCGTCCCCGGTTACCGAGCCGTCCAAGCCCTTAAAATCGTCCAAATCGTCCAAGACCCGCTTTAACCGCTCAGGCCAGTCTGGGTGCATTCGGCAGATTTCAACATACTGTGCGAGACGGTGCCGCGGATGATTGGCTGGGCGCAAACCACTCAAGCGCCAGCGTCCCCGCTCCTCCGCGAATAGCGCCTCCACCTCCACGCGCCCCTCGCTGAAATCTTCGATCCGGTGGCTCAGTGCGACGCGGGCCATCGGGGCACGGTTGCGCGCATAACCGAGCACTTCGAGACAGTATTGGTGACAAGCCTCCCGCCAGGAACTGCCTTGCACACGCTTCCGCGCGAAATCCACCTTGCGCGCCCAGCGCGCCGATGCCCCCTCGCGCAGGATCGCACGCCGCTCGTCCAAAGCACGCTCCATAAATCGCAACATCCACTCGGCGTCCTCGACTTGCTCCAATCCGAGGAGAGCGTCGTCCACCGCATAGTCCTCCAGGTCCCGCTCTAAAAGCGGCAGCAAATACAATAGCTCCGGGACCGTCCCCTTGGCAGTGATGACCGTTTGTTTCGAGCCTTTCTCCGGGTAGAGCACTACGTGTAGGCAAACATCCGAAAAGTTTGGATTACCTCGATGCGCATGCAAGTGCCAGTCATCTAAATGGAAGTGCACCTCCACATCACCAACTACCCCAACGTCTTCCAGTTCCAGCTGTGCTTCCAAAAAATCAGGCCCCTCCAAAAGATTCCAGCGACCAGGATCGATCACTCGCAGTCGCTTACCCGATTCCGTGCGCAAAGTGCTTTGATCAAAATCTCCTTGCAGCCATATCTTCTGCAAGATCCTTTCCGATAGACTGAATGAGCCATAGAGCCCTTGGATTTCCTGTAATTCGTCTTTCAACATGCCCATCCTTTGTTACAGCCAATAAGTGAACATGCTTTCACTAGGTCAACTGATAATTTTGCACTCTTGGCTTTGCCAGTAAGAGTCGCCCGAGAGATCAAGCATTGAGCATGTTGCGTTTAGAAGCGTTTCTCAAAAAATCATAACTCAGACCTCTGAATCTAAGCTTGGCTTACGGTCGAGCGTAGATTCTTGAATACCTCGATAAAGTGCGATGTCTGGTATATCAATTAACACCTGAGCAAGTAGTCGCGCGACCACAATTCCGATAACTTCCAAGCCTGCTCCGAGCAAGGAGACCAAGGCGGCCGGCATCGAGGTGTAGAAAAAGAGTGAGACGACTGCGGCCAAAACGACCACGGCAATAGCGATCCAGGCGAGCAGATCGATAATCAGGCGGAGGTCGGCATAGGCAGACTGGTCGCGCACGGTGCGGCGGAGCAGCCCGAGCGAGGACAGACTGGAAGGCGTGTGAGCACCGCGTACGCTTTTTGATGGGCGGCGTTTTTTGCTTTTGCGCTCGGAGCCAACTACCCGCTCACGAGCCGATCGATAGGCAGAATAGGCCTGCTGCCATTGGTGATCGCTCATGTTGCGCGTGGTGGGATCCATCTTCTCGCGCGCAGATTTAAAAGTTTCAAAATCGTCCATCGCTTTAGTCCACTTTGAGATCAAATCGCCCGAAGACCGCTTCGCCACCCACTTGAATCTGCGCAAAGAGGCGATACCAACCGGGATTGGGGACGTTAAAGAGAAAAGCAAGCCCAGCGCCATCATCAGCGCCTGCTCCGAAGCCGGCAGTGCGCGCAGAGACGACGCTATCAACTGGGTGCATATGGGCGAACCCCTTACCCTCGGCGTCAAAGGCGACCATGTGCCCCTTAGCTCCCATCACTGTCTCCAGTTCGACGGGTGCCCCAGACTCAGTCAATACGCTGAGTTCGAGTCGATAGTCACGACCGGTTTTTAGAACTTCGGGTGCGCCTTCGATTTGAAAATGAATGCCGTTGACTACGCTTTCGTTCGATCGTTCAAACTCTACCTGTAGAGACTCGCCGGCTACTTCCATTGAGCTAAGCGCGATGGCTTGGCGGCGACTACGCAATGGAACTATTTCCGTGAAAACGCGGTAGGTACCGGCACGCGCAGGTGTGAAGGCGAATTGATAAACACCATCCAAGCCCTCCGCTTCAGGGTGGAGGTGGTGATAATCTTCCAACGACTGATCGATGACCATGACGTGCATTTTCTCAGTATGGGTCACGGCCAACTCATGTGGAGCAATCGTCATGCCGCCGGAGGTCTCCAAGCTCAGCTCGACACGCGCTTCGCTACTGCGCGTCAACGGGGCCGCAGTCTGCAATTCCGCAGTGATCGGGTACGTCAAGCGGGTCAAATCGAGAAAGCCGGCATGATTAGTGGCGCAGAGTTCAATCTCGCCGTCCGCGTTCACGATTTCTTCGTAGTGCAGGAAACCGCACTGCGCATCAGGCAATGCGCGCAGGACGAAATACGCCCCCACGAAGACGAGGCTGAGCAGAGCAATGGATGTCCAGGTAGATTTAGACAATGATTGAGGGGAAGCGTCTGGCATAAATGATGTCGTATGAATGTGCATACGCTGAAGTCTGGCGCAAGTAGGAATCTGGGGGAGCAGCACACGGATGGCGCCATTTTAAACACTGGGTCAGGGGCCATCCTGCTTAGCGAGAAAGCCGCATACGTATGTCCGCTCCTTTAGGTGCGGGACGCGTTCCGGCAACTGTTGCAGTTTGTGTTCCCCTGTGAATTTAATGGCACCCGCACCTAGACCTCTTACAAGGACTCCGCCGCTTTGAGAAATTCTTTGATAGTCCATGTGGCGCCTTCTTTTCGATAGGCGACACGACCGTTAACGTCGACGAGGAGTGTCGCCATAGTATGGTTGATGGTGCCATCCTCCTCCATAGTGAGGATTCCAAATTGGCGAAGGAGATCATCGACGGTGCTGGGGTCGCCAGTCAGCAGGTGGAAGTTTTCCGGCTCCATGCCATAGCCCTCGGCGTATTGGCGAAGGATGCCAGGCGAATCGAAAGCAGGGTCGAAGGTGATAGTGACGAACTGAAGGTTATCCAGTCCGGCCTCCCGGGCAGCATCCTGAAGACGAGACATACGGGTGCTCGAGGCAGGGCACATGGTAGGCACCGTACAACGAGTGAAGATAAAGTTGAGAATAAAGGGCTTTCCTTGCAGCTGGCGAATTTGCAGAAACTCACCGCGTTGATCGATCATGGCGAAGTTGGGAATATATTCGCCCTGTTTGACATACTTGCGGCGGCTCATCGTGGCAGTGGCTTGATGGAGCTGTTGGTTAACATCGCGAGCGGCCTTGGCACCGAGGCCATCCAATGGGAAGACCTGCTCCAGATTCCACTTATTGCTGAAGAAGGCAGCGGTTGCCCGAATCATACGCCCTTCGTAGCCAATGGCTAGATCACCCGCACCGACGCGAAAGGTCTGCATGCTACCAGTCGAGATTCGGGCGTCATCCGATTGAAGGAGCTCCAGCTCGAAGGAGCGCGTATCAGGCAAAACCTTGATGACTCGCCCTTGGATCGAAGCAGCGTCGGCAGTCAAGACGAAGAGGATAAAGGGTGCGACGATGGAAAACAGATAACGCATGCCTCTAACAAGAATAAGTCGACGATAGATGCAAGCTTCCGAAACAATCGAGGCGTGGCGCTACAGCGAACACAGGCTGCAGCACGCGACTATTCACGCCGCCGCAGCCCGCAGCGCTGTTTGCTTCCAAGTGCCGTCAGATTGACGGCGCGCCCAGAGGCGGCCGTCGGCGCCTAGGGCGATGAGGTGCACCCAGCCGTTTTCGACGAGGTGGCGAACATGCTCCTGACGCTGAAGGATACCATCGATTACTTCGGTCTCCGCCGCAATACATGCATGCAAACGTAGCGGTTCATGGATGAGCTTCTCACCATCGTGCACGGACTGGAAAGGCAGACCGGGGTAGAGATCGTTTTCATTGCCCAGCGCGACGCCCACCCCGCCGACGACGTTGTGAATCGATTTGTGGCCACTACCGTAATGAGTGTTATCCGTAGCCGAGCCATAGTATTGAAGATTGATCCAACTACCGACAACAAGTGGGCCACCGATGATCTGCTCGAGCACCGCCCCTTCGGGATCGCTCTTCGCATCGTATTCGTGAAGAAAAGCGCGGCTCTGCAGGGAGGATGCTTGCGTCCACTTTCGGGGCGCGACGATAAAACCGGCGTTGCCAGCCAAGCCCCACTCCGGCCGCACCTGCGACCAGTCTTTGCTTCGCTCACGGACGGCTTTGACGGTATTCGACTGCTTGGCCGCATTCCCGAGCAAGGCAGAGCGTTCGATCGCGCAGAGCTCGCCCGCTTGGTCGAGCGCGGCACGGAGCTTGCCGAGCTCTGCCGGGTCGGCGGCATCGGTATCGAAGAGCGTCACCTCATCGGTTGTCGTGTTGTGCAATCCCGCGATAAACTGAGTGCCTTCGGGTATAGTAATGCCACGCTCCTTAAGTGCCGGTCGCACATCCACCTGGTTCAAGAGTGCCGCTGCGAGACGCGCATTGGCATCGCCGGCGTGGCCGCCACAAGCGCCACAATCGAGTCCGGAGGCATAGGGGTTGTTCTTCGTGGCGCTGCCGTGCCCGCAGAAGAGCACAGTCTTGGCGAAGCTCTCCTTCAGGCCGAGTCCGCTGAGGATGCCCTCAGCCATGTCGGCACGCACTTCTACGTCCAAATTCTCAAGGAAATCCGGACGGCCGAGATCGGGTGACTGGAGCGTGAGATGGTAACCGAGGGCGTCGCAAATCATCTTGTAGGCGTAGGTCAGCCCCATTGTTTCCACAAAGGTAAAACAGGAGGCTGCCGCTTCCTTGAAGCGCTTCCAACTCCGTTTATCCTCACGATCGAGGATCTTGGTAAACTTGAGCTGGTCAAACTCGTAACTGGCCATGCCGCCGCAGTGGTCGGCGGTTTTGACCGGAGGCACGAGCAGGACAGGGCAACGCGCCTGCGAAGGTCCAAGACCAGGCACGCTGTGGTCGATGGCTAGACCGAAAAATCCGGCAAAGCCCATCGTCTGAACCTGCAGATGGGTCGATTCCAGCGCGCGGCGAAAAACCTCGGAGCGCACGTCGATACAAAAGACGGCCTGCACATCCGGCTGCGAGACCTCGGCGACTTCGGGGCGGATGTTCCCACGGAGTTTCCGTTCAAAGGCGCTCTCCAGAGCGGATTGCCAGACCAAGCGCTGGGCGAGGTCGAGATCGATCACAGTCGCCCCTAAGTTCTCCGGCTCTTCGAGGAGGTTGCGCTGCCAGCCGAGGAGGAAGTCCTTGTCGTCCTGTTGCAGTTTATACAGTGCGACTTCATAGTTGAGGAGGATGGCCAACAACTGGTGGAGCAAGGTGCCCGAGCCACCGCGAATTTCGTATTCCCGGTCTTTGTAACGTAGGTGGCCTGCCCATCCGGGTAAGGTCAGGAGGATGCGATAGAGCAACTCTTCGACATGCGATTCCGGCATCTCAAGAAGTTCGACCGCCTGGGCGATCGCCTGATCCGGATCGTCAGGGAAGGATTGAACCATTTTGCGAAATCCAATGAGCCCACACAACTCGGGGTTCTTGTCGATCTGGGCGGCTTCTTTCCAGCCTTGGTAGAGAGTTAAATCCTTCCAAGGGAATTTCCAAGAGGACTGGCCCTCGTCGTCATAAGCCGCACACCATTTAGCCGCTTCCTCACGGATGACGTATTGCCAATTAGTGCCCACTCGCGAGTCGAGATAGGCGCTGAACGAACAGGTCTGGTAGAGCAGCGTTTCCTCCACCGAAGGCTCATCAAGCAGCGAAACCAGATGCTCGACAGTAAGCGGCTCATCGTAGGCCTCGAAGCTATCGACCACCTCTGGAGTCGCCGTAGATACAGCCGTGCGTAAATCTTCCATCCCGAGATCGCCGGACTTGAATTTTGCATTGAACCACGCACGCGGCATGACTGTATCTGCACCTTGGATACGTTTTGCGAATGTGGCAACCTTGGCAAAGCGCTGATCGGCAAAGCCAGCGAAGGGATTCACCGCGACAAAATGGGACAGCGGCCACAGTGGCGCGATTTTGGCGCAGGCGGCTAGAATAGATTCGTTGAGTTGTTCGGTTTGCATAGAGCGTCGTGGTTGAAAATTAGTATTCAGCTTTTGTAGCGAACCCGCGCCAGCAGGGTCGACGGACAATGACTGCACCCGGCCGACATCGACGTGACTGGCTGCACATCGCTACATGTTTTGTAAGATTGATGCATTCGAGAAGAGTTTACCGTTTTCCGGGGACGAGACCAAGACGACGGGCGACACGGTTAGCCAATGTGTTCATGTAGAAGCCATTAAGGGCGTGCACGTAGAGCCGTCGCTTGTAGGCTACACTGAGGAATCCCGGTTCCCCGTCCTGAAAGCGGATCGAAGTGATAAGGAATGCAAGAAGGATCAGAGCAAGAACCGACTCCAAAATCGGCGCGGGGGGCACTTGAGCCGGAAGCGAGGGCGCGAGCACCTGTCCAGCCAGAGCAGCCAACACGAAGTAGAGCGCGGCCAAACCGCCCGCGACGAAGGCCGTCTGCGCCAAGCTGAGGCCGGTGTGCCCACGGCGCATCGACGTCCAGACCATTTGAGTGATAGCCATCGCCACGACCATACTGAGCACGAGCATACCTGGCTTATTCGAGGGGCTCACCCCGAAGGCGATGCTCAGCGCGACCACGATGGAGACGGCCACCGCGACGGCGAACCAGATGCGGTTTTGCGGCAGCGTGACATAGTTGGCCTTGGCGTTCAGCTTTTTCGCCGTATCCACGGCTGAACCACTAGAGAGGAAGGCGTGCCCCTTGTAGAGTGAGTGCGCCACGAGGTGCAGCACAGCAAGGTGGAAGGCACCCAGACCGCATTGCAGGAGCATGAAGCCCATTTGCGCGATGGTCGAGTAGGCCAGTGCACGCTTCACACTGGTCTGCGACAACATCACCATAGAGCCATAAACGGCAGTCAAAGCGCCGGCCGCCGCGAGGAAGTGGAGCGCTTCCGGCGTGTGCACCAGCACGGGGCTGAGGCGGACGACCAGGTAGCCGCCCCCATTAATAATCCCCGCGTGCATGAGCGCGGAGACAGGTGTTGGCGCGCCCATCGTATCAGGCAACCACGTATGAAAAGGGAATTGGGCGGACTTGAGGAGCGCGCCCAGGATGATTAACCAGCAGATCCAGGAGTAGTTGCCTAGCGAACCACCCACCTCTTGCGTCGCGACGAAGAGCCCACCAAAATCCTGCACCCCGTAGATCGCATAGACCCCAGAGAAGGCACCGATCAAACAGAGATCCCCCACCCGGCTGACAAGCGACTTTTTACGGGCGGAGAGCAAAGTGCCCACACGATCGGGAAAATAAACCAGCAGCTTATGCAGACCTAAACTCGTCGCCACCCAAGCTAAACCGAACTGCACCAGACCGGGCGCGACGACCAAGGCCATGACCGCACCGAGCGTCACACACATCCATTTAAAAAAGTGCCCCTGCCTGGCATCGCCGGCCAGATAGTTCTTTGAGAAGCGCAAGATGACCGCCCCAAGGAAGGCGACCAGCAGCAAAATAGCCGCTGAGAGCGCATCGAAGCGTATACCGATCCAACTGGCGTCTGTCAGGGTGGCCACGACCGGCGTGCTGCTGCTCAGTGCCCAAATCCCGGCCGCAAGCACAGTGCTAGCGAACCCCGCCCAAGCAATACCCTCGGCCAGCTGGCCTGCAGTGAGCGCGCGGGCGTTGAGCCATTTCGAAGGGATCAACGCCCAGAGGAGCGAGACGGGGGCGATCCAAAGAATGAGACTGCTAATGGTGATTTCCATGACGAAGAGTTTAACAGATTCGCTTGAATTTATCCAATATAAGTATTTTATAAGTTTGTTCTATTTTATATATCTATGAACCAACTCAACTACCACCACCTACGCTACTTTCATGCCATTGTTCTCGAAGGTAGCCTGACGCGGGCAGCGGAGAGCCTCAACGTCGCACAATCCGCGCTCAGCATCCAACTGAAAAAGCTGGAAGAGAGCTTGGGCTGCGCCCTCTTTGACCGGCAGCACAAATCACTCAAACTGACCGAAGAAGGGCGCATGGTCCTCGACTATGCCAAGACTATCTTTCGCACCGGCGAAGAAATGCTGGCCACGCTTCAAAACCGCAGCGGACGTTACAGCAACGTGCTCCGCGTCGGGGCGGTCTCCACCCTCTCGAAAAATTTCCAACTCAGCTTCCTCCGCGAGGCATTGGAGGACACCGAGCTCGAGGTGGTCATCCACTCCGCTAGCACGAGTGAATTATTTAACCAGCTACGCGCCCACAACATCGACCTTGTCCTCTCGAACAGCCCTGTCCCGCGCGATCACGAGCGGCGCCTGCATAGCCAGTTGGTCGACAATCAAGCAGTCAGTTTGGTCGGCCCGAAGAAATTCAAGAAGCGGCACACCTTCCGTTTCCCCGAAGATTTGCGCGGCGTGCCCATGGTCTTGCCGAGCATGGAGAGCAACATACGCGCCCGCTTCGACCTGATCATGGAGCGCGCGGGGATCGCCCCACTCATCGCAGCGGAGGCCGACGACATGGCCATGCTCCGCCTCATCGCCCGCGAGACGGAGTGCATCGCACTGGTGCCCCCCGTGGTCGTGCATGATGAGCTGAAATCCGGCATTTTGACGGAGCTCTACCAGATCCCCGACATCCACGAAACTTTCTATGCCGTGACCGCCTCACGCCGCTATCCGAATCCGTATTTAAAGAAGCTACTCGCGCGAGCATAATACCACTTCGCCTTATGTCGTCAAAATCCAGATCGATCTAAATCGAAAGTCCAAGTTGGCCGAAGGCCATTTCACGCTCGTCGAGGAGCTCTTGATTCGAAGCGGCAATCTTTTCTTTGGCGTACTCGCTCAGCTTGATGCCTTCGACCACGCGCCAGTTACCGACGGCATCGACTTTAATCGGCATCGAAGTGATGATACCGGCAGGTGTGCCGTACTCACCATTGGAGATGACACAAACACTGTGGTAGCCGCCGAAGCTCGGTGTAATGAGGTCACGCACAGTATCCACCACCGCGTTGGCGGCTGATGCCGCGGAGGACGCGCCTCGAGCGGCAATGATTGCGGCACCGCGGGTGCCAACATCGGGCACGAAAGTTTCTTTAAGCCACTTATCATCGGTGATGACATCGGTCGCTTTTTGGCGGCCAATCTTGGCGTTGAAGAAATCGGGGAACATGGACGGGCTGTGGTTGCCCCAAACGCAGAGTTCGGAGACGTCCTTGACCGGCACGCCGGCCTTTAGCGCGAGCTGGCTCTTAGCACGGTTCTCGTCGAGGCGCGTCATGGCGAAGAACTGGTTGTCGGGGATGTCCGGCGCACTCTTCATGGCGATGAGGCAGTTCGTGTTGCAGGGGTTACCCACCACAACGACGCGGACGCTCTTCTTGGCATGATCGTTGATCGCCTTGCCTTGGCCGACGAAGACCTTGCCGTTGATACCAAGCAGATCCGCGCGCTCCATGCCCTTTTTGCGGGGCACCGAACCCACGAGGAGAGCCCAATCGACATCCTTGAAACCGACGGCGAGGTCGGAGGTCTGCACGATCTCGGTGAGGAGTGGAAAGGCGCAGTCGTCGAGCTCCATAGCAACGCCCTTGAGGGCATCCATGCCGGGCTCGATCTCAATGAGGTTCAGAGCGACGGGCTGGTCGGATCCAAACATTTGGCCGGAAGCGATACGGAAAAGTAGCGCATAACCGATGTTACCGGCGGCACCGGTGACGGCGACCCTAATTGCAGTTTTTTTTGAGAGTGATGTAGCCATATTGTGAATACGTTTTGAGTAAGTTTCGTAGCGCGACGCTTCAGCGAGCGTTCTCACGCCGTTCTGCAGTGCTTGCTAAAGCAGCGCACTACCCGAGTTTCTCCATGATCATGTCAGTGATCTTCTGGACAACGGCTTCGTCGACATCGCCGGAGGATTTGCCGCCGATATCGCAGCCACAGGCCGAAGGCTGAGGTGCCGTGTGGACAGTAAACTCGCCGGCGTCGCAGAGTTCGCACTCCTTGAGCTCGTCGAGACGGTGATCCGGCATACCGAGTTTCTTACGGAGCGTGATGAGCTCCTTCAGCTTATCGGGACCATATTGCTTGGGGCCGCCGATTTGCATAGTCACGGAAACAGTTTGGCAAAAGGCATCGGTGTTTTCCATCTTCCAGTAGGCGTCTTCTACGTCCTTGCCCCAGCAGATGACGCCGTGGTTTTGCATGAGAATGGATTGGTGCTTTTTCGCGAGTTGACCGACTTCCTGGGCATTTTCCGGCGTGCCGGGCGTCTGGTAGCTGGCAAAACCAATCTCACCAAGGAAAACCTCGGGCTCGGGGATCAGGCAAGACGGTGGGGTGACTCCGGCCACGGCGAAGGCAGTGGCGTAAACCGGATGGGCGTGCACGCAAGACTTAGCCTTGGGCTCGTTCTTCATAATACCAAGGTGCGTATTGACCTCGGAGGTGCGCGGACGGGTGCCGGCGACTTGGTTGCCGTCGAGATCGACCATGCAGATGTCGTCGGGCGTCATGAAGCCCTTCGAGATGAGGGTCGGCGTGCAGAGCACGAGATTGTCCCCGACGCGGACCGTGATATTGCCACCGTTACCATCGACATAGCCTTTATTCCAGATGCGCTGGCCGATGTGGCAGATACGCTCTTTGAGGGCTTGAATCTCGGGCGAGTAAAAGAATTTCTCTAACTCGGCAGCCGTCTTAGGGTCGCCTCCGGGCTTCCAATTATACTCGGCGTCGGGCAGCTTGGGCTCATGGATTTTCGGGCGACTGCTTGCGGCTGCGGCCTGTGCAGAGCCAGACGAAGATCCAGGCGTGACCTTGTGCTTACGCAGGATGTCGCGCGCCATCGGCGTCAGCTTGGCGTTGGCGGGTACAGTGCCGAGGCACTGGCCTTGCTCGATCATCTTTTCGAGATCTTTTGCGGTGTAGAGTTTGCTCATAATGTTTACGTTGTAGGAATTTAAATAAATGGGGATGGCTGTTTTAGCTGCCGAATGGGCTTGGGCTATGAGGGGGCAGGTATAGCGGCCCATCCTAGGTTAAAGTTGGTTATTCAGTCGGTGGCTCGTAACGGTATGTGTCAATGAGAGCGACGCTAATGGCGTCAAGAGGCGTGCGATAGTCGAAAGGTTGCATCGCTTCGGCACCTTCTACGTAAAGGATATCGTCCCCTTCTCCGGCTCCTAGATTGTCATAGGCAACCAGTGTCCAGTTATCTGAGAAGCCGCGTGGGTTTTTGCCTGTCAGCTCTTTGGCTCCCTGCGGCGCGACCAGAATGAAGCGCCCACCTCGAAAACCAGAGTCTGCGTGACTGAGAGTGACCTTGCCGATGACCTTACCTACTTTCATGAAGCTTTGGGTGCGTCAACCAGTCCCATGATTTGGTTCCGGATAGGTGAAGTTTCGTCGTGGAGCGTATTCTGCGACCAAGACCCGTCAGTGGTGATGAAGACCCGAGAGTGCTGCCCCGCACCAATCGGATCGAGTGCGGCAATCGGAGAGCCTGTAGCCAAGCCCTCCTCATCGACTGGCGTACAAAGCACTATCTTCTGAGCTTTGAGGCTCGGATGGCCGATGCTGGTGACAACATGGCCGTCTACGCGGGCGAGAATCATTTTATAAGAAAAGCTGAATAAGCTGTTTTTGTAGCCGAAGTTGTGAGACTTTCATTGCCGAACACCGTTTAGTTGTATCGTCCAAATTCTTACGGATTCGATTACGCTCTGAGCAATGTTACGGAAAAGATGTCTGATGAAATATACTAGAACAGGTTGAGCTGATCGACCAAGGTGCAGCGGCGGAAACGGGTAAAGGTGCGGGGTGTGGTGATGCCTTCGCCAGTGGTAGTGGCGATGGAGAAACTAATATAGCCTTCGCCGCCCATGCCGAGGCCTGCGGTGCAAGGACCGTTCTTGACGAAAATGGTAGTGTCCATGGCCTGCGCCATCATGGTCATGTTTGACACGTTCATCGTGTGCACCATCGCAGAATGCTTATAATTATGCTCGGATTCTTTGGCCAGGTGAACGGCGTCCTTGAAAGAACCGGCACGAACGATCGGCATGAGCGGCATCATCTGCTCTTCGATGACGAATAAATCGTCGGCGTCGACTTCAGTGATGAGCATCTCTACTTTCGGATCGATATTGAGTCCGGCTATCTTGGCGAGCACGGCGGCATCAGCACCGACATATTTGCGATTGAGTACGGCGTGCGAGCAACCGCCTCCACCGTCCTTGATATCGAAAACTTCTTTTTTGATCGCTTCAGTTTGTTGGCGGTTGAGAAGGACGGCGCCTTGACGTTTGAAAGCGTCGACAGTCTTCTGATAGGCGTCGCCCACGGCGAAAACTTGTTTCTCACCGATGCAGAGAAGATTGTTGTCGAAACCGCCGCCAAAAATAATATCGCGGGCAACTTTATCGAAATCGAGTGCGTGGCAATCATCGACCACAACAGGCGGATTGCCGGGCCCAGCGCAGAGTGCGCGTTTGCCGGTCTTCATGGCGGCATCGACGACGGCGGGACCACCGGTGATGCAGAGTAGATTGACGTCGTCGGAGGCGCAGAGCTCGTTGAAGGACTCAATGGAAGGCTTCTCGACGGTGCAAATCAAGTTGGTGATGCCCAGTTCAGCTTTAATCGCTTCATTAAATTCGTGAATTGCTGTGGCGGCGCAAGCAGCACCACCTGGGTGCGGATTGAAAACCACGGCATTTCCCGCAGCGACCATGTTGACGATATTCCCCGAGATGGTGGGGATCGAGTGCGTGACGGGTGTGATGCTGCCGACGACGCCCCAAGGAGCGGAATCGTCCATCGTGATACCGGCGTCACCGCTCATGCCGTAAGGCGTAAGATACTCGGTGCCGAGGACATTTTTGATACCGTGAAGCTTGGCAATCTTGTGGTCGAGGCGGCCGATCTTGGTCTCCTCAAACTCGATCTTACCCCAACGTTCAGCATTGGCCGCGCACATCGTCTTGACGATCTCGACGACTTTGGCGCGGCCCGCCCACCCTTTTTTGGAGAGCTGCTCGAAGCCGCTACGTGCGGCCTTGGCGGCCGATGCCGCATCGGCAAAGACGCCGTGGCGCCCAGTGCTTGAAACGATTGCAGGCGAACCGACTACACCAGAGGCGCGGAGTTGGCTTAATACTTCAGTGACGACATCGCGGATGGCGGCTTCGTTCAATTGGCTCATTTAAATATCCTTCCAGGGGTGTTTAGTCGTTCTTTGCTTCGTAAGTCTTCTTGCCTCCAATGCTGACCGTATCGATCAGTCCGACGACGGCGGCATCGACGGGGAGCTGCTTCAAGCCATCGGCTTGACGGGCGGAGCTGCCTTGAGAAAACATGACGAGCTCCCCCTCACCGGCGCCGAGAGTATCGACGGCGATGATGGTGTTGCTGCCAGGCTTGAAGCGCGTGGGATCTTCCGAATCGATGAGCATGGGGCGGATCATGAGGAGCTTACGCCCCCGCATGGACTCGTCCTTTTTCGTCGAAACGATCGACCCTATGACTTTTCCGAGGTACATCGGGATTTATTTAGCAGCACGCTTAGGAGCGGACTTGAGTGCAGGCACGACGGTTTCGACATCTTCGTGCGGGCGTGCAATAACATGCGCGCTGACGACTTCGCCATAGCGGCCTGCAGCTTCAGCACCCGCTTCGATCGCCGCGTTGACTGCAGCGACATCGCCAGTGATGATAGCACTCACCAATGCGCTACCTACGCCTTTCATAGGGCCAGCTAGCTCAACGTTTGCTGCTTTGAGCATAGCGTCTGTGCCTTGTACGAGACCAATGAGGCCTTTAGTTTCGAGAATTCCGATTGCTTGTTTTGCCATGTTATTATTTGGGTTGAGTATGATTTGAGATTCGGGATCCGTAGTTAAAGATCCGTGGTTGAATTATTTGGAAACTTTACGAAAGACTTCGCGCGCAATGACGAGTTCTTCGTTAGCGGGGATGACGATTACTTTGATTTTGGAATCGGGTGCGCTGATGATACCCTCAACACCACGGATCGCTTTGGCGTTGGCGGTGGGGTCGATCTGCACGCCGAGATCCTCAAGCCCAGCGCAAACAGCGGCGCGGAGTTCGGCGTCATTCTCGCCGATCCCGGCGGTAAAGACAATGGCCTCGGCACCGCCCATTTTGAAAAAGAAAGAGCCCGCCCAATGACGGATACTGTCGATCAGCACCTCAGTGGCCAAGACTGCATCAGTGTTACCCTGCTCGGCGGCATCACGGATGTCACGGGCGTCATTGCTCACACCCGAAAGGCCGAGAAGTCCGCTCTCCTTGTTGAGCTGACGTTCGGCTTCTTCGATCGAGAGGCCGAGCATTTTGCAGACGTAGGGAATCGCCATCGAATCGAGGTCCCCCACACGATTGTTTTGCGGCAAGCCGCTTTGTGGGCTGAAGCCCATACTGGTACCGATAGCGACACCATTTTGGATACCGGTTACGGAGCTGCTGCCGCCGAGGTGACAGGAAAGGACTCGGAGGGGTGCACCGGAATACTCGCCAGGTCCGGTCGTGTAAAGATTCCGCACGCGGTCGACAATTATGCCATTACCCAGTATTTCAGCGGAGCGCTCTGCCACAAATTTGTGGCTGGCTCCGTGAAAGCCGTAACGTCGGATGCCGAGATCGCGCCATGCTTGCGGAATCGCATAACTGTAAGCGGCGGGAGTGATCCATTGATAGAAGGCCGTCTCGAAGAGTGCGACCCGCGGGACCTGGGGTAACTTTTCTGCGAAGCAGCGGATACCTGCAGCATAGGCGGGATTGTGAGCGGGCGCGACCTCCTTAAAGCCTTCGAGGGCTTCAAGGACGTGCGCATCCGCTTCTACACAACCACTGAGGTCTTTACCGAGCACGGTTTTAAAACCGACAGCATCAATCTCCTCACCCGATTGAAGATGCCCCTCCCCGACCAAACTTTCGAGCATCTCTTCGATGCAGCTCGTATAGTTGGTGACACGTTCGAAACCACCGCTGGCGAGTTGCGCAGCATTGTCGGCGTCCATATCGAAAAGACGATATTTGAACGAAGTGGAACCGAGGTTGGCGATGAGTATCTTCATGGGAATTCGGAGAATTCAGTTATCCGGTTTTCAGTTTCATAAACTGATCACTGGACAACTGGGGCCGATGCACTGCGAAAGCTCGCTAGCCAATCCAGCTACCGAGTTTGCTCAGATCGTCGTGCGGACGTGGGATCACTTGAACCGCGACCACTTCGCCAACAGCGCCGGCTGCATCGGCACCGGCTTCGACCGCGGCTTTTACCGCGGCAACATCGCCAGTGAAAAAGGCGGTAACCAGGCCACTGCCGATTTTTTCGTAGCCAGTCATTACAACGTCGGCTGATTTAAGTGCGGCATCGGATGCTTCCATGAGGCTGACGAGCCCTTTGCATTCGATCATTCCAATTGCTTGTTTTGCCATAATACTATGTCTCCCTATTTTTTTGGGGTTATGCTTCGAAATATTTCAACAAGTCATCGTGCGGACGCGCGATCACGTGAGAGGCGACGAGTTCGCCTACGCGGTTAGCCGCTTCGGCTCCCGCTTCAACAGCAGCCTTGACGCTGCCGACATCTCCTTTTACGAGAACGGTCAAAAAACCGCCGCCGATAGAGATCTGCTTTACAAGGCTGACCGAGGCCGCCTTGGCCATGGCATCACTGGCTTCGATCGAGCCGGTGAGACCTTTTGTTTCTACTAATCCGATGGATTCACTCATGATATGTATGGGTTTGTATGGTTGATTTGTTAAACTGGGATCGGCTGCTTTAGCTGCCGAGAGAGATGTGACATTCGAGTTTTAACCGGCAACTGAAGCAGCCGATCCTTATTGGTTGATGCTTTTAAGTTTATTTAACGAGTTCGCAGGGAGTTTCCTGGGTGAAGCCGCAGGCGTTGCCCTCGTCGGTGTCGATGTGGACTTCGAGTTTAAAGGAGGGATCGACACGGACGAAGATCTTATCAAACGTCAGACCAACGTCGCCACCGATGCGAAGCCTCATATACGACTTATTCTCGACACCATAGAAGGCAGCATCTTCAGGCGCCATATGGACGTGCGGTGCGGCGCGAATGACACCCTCATTCATCTCAAGGAAACCGGCGGGCCCCATCAACATACAACCGGGCGTGCCGGCAATGTCGCCGGAGTTGCGGACGGGTATTTTGAAACCGAGGGAGATCGCATCCGTTGAGGCGAGTTCAACCTGATCGAAATCGCGGCAGGGACCGAGAATGCGGAGATTGGAAATGACGCGACTGCGGGGCCCAATCAAGGTGACGGACTCTTCGGCAGCATACTGGCCCTCTTGGTAGAGCCACTTCTTGGGCGTGAGCTGATGGCCTTTGCCGAAAAGCACTTCGACAGACTCCTGCGATAAGTGGCAATGGCGCGCACTAATATTAACTACCAGAGGATTAGGACC
>DLQD01000092.1 GCA_002480015.1 Opitutia bacterium UBA7441 | reverse complement strand
GGCTGGAACCCGAGCAAGCCGAAGTCTTCGTCCGCGACATGGTCGACCTGCTCCGCCAGCGGGGCGGCTCCCGCCAGCGCGGCGAGCTCGCCTGGGAGGCGGTGGCCAAACTCGCGGTGGGAGGCAGCTACCGCCGCAGCGATCTGATGAGCGAGGCAGCCATTGAGCAGCTCGCCGAAGCGCTCCTGCGCTGCGAGACGCCGCATACCTCGCCCGCGGGTAAGCCCACCTATAGCGAAATCAGTTGGAGCGAATGGGAGCGCCGCTTCGGAAAAGACTGAGCCATGACCGACACCGCAAACAGTTTCGCCGAGTGGCGCGTCCTCGCTCCGACTGCGCCCGAGCGCCCGGCCGAGCAGTTTCTCAAAGATTGCGAACGCCGACGCGATGACTATGCATAAACAGAGAAACCCACCCGAATGAGTTGTTACCGTTCATGCACGCCCATCGGCGCACGGAACGGTTCCTTATTTTTCACATATTCACTACCCTCTGCTACAAATCATGTCCCTTCCCCGTGAATGTTCCCGCGACGAGTGGCCACTCAAGGCCTACAAAAATCTCGACTTTTTAAACAGCGAAAAAGCGCGCAGCATTCGAGTGCTCTGCGAACTGACTGAACCTGGCCTTCGCTTCGCCGAAGAAAATATCGAAGACACCATCGTGCTCTTCGGCTCCGCCCGGATGCAATCGTTCGAGGAGGCGAACAAAGCATACACAGCCGCGCGCGCGATGGTCAAAGACCCCGCCAACCCGACCCCCGAGGAAAAGCGCCTGCTCCACCGCACCGAATGCGCCGTACAATCCGCCCCCTATTACGAAGCGGCAGTGAAGCTGTCCGAGTCACTGACTAAGTGGTCAATGGAGCTGACTGGCCTGCATCAGGAGCGCTTTCTGATCTGCTCCGGCGGAGGGCCTGGCATCATGGAGGCGGCCAATCGCGGCGCCCACAACGTGGGCGGCAAATCCGTCGGGCTCGGCATCAGCTTACCGTTTGAACAAGGGGTCAACGATTACATCCCCGATCATCTGAAATTCGAATTCCACTACTTCTTCGTGCGCAAATACTGGTTCATTCTACTGGCCAAAGCGCTGATCGCCTTCCCCGGGGGGTTCGGCACGATGGATGAACTCTTCGAGACACTCACCCTCGTGCAGACCAAGAAGATCAATAAAGTGCCACCCATCGTGCTCTTCGGCTCCGCATTCTGGAACGATGTTCTCAACCTCGACGCCCTGGTGAAATGGGGCGTGGTCTCGCCGGAAGATCTCGATTTGATTAAAATCGTCGACACCGTCGAAGAAGCGCACGACTACGTCGTCGAAAAACTGACAGAGCGCTTTCTCTCTAAGTCAACTCTTGAGCCAGACGCTCTATGATAGAGATGGATCTATGAAAAGCTCGGCTGGTAGACGTCGTGCAGACGCAACAGCCCCATACATTTGCGGCTTGGCTCGTCGACGACCGGGAGCACGGAAATCTGCGAAGGACGGTCTTCCATGAGGCGGATGGCCTCACCCAAGCTCATGGCGGCGACGGTATAGATCGGTGAAACCGTCATGAACGTCCCCACCTCTTTAGCCAAAATATCGCCCTCCTGGGTCAGCACGCGCCGGATGTCTCCATCGGTCAGGATACCTTCAAGCACCCCTTCAGGCGAGAGCACGCAGGCCGCTCCAAAAGGAAATTTCGTCATACGGATGACCACCTCACGCAAGGTCTCGTCGGGGCGGGCGCAAGCCACCCGCTCGAGGGGGTGCATGACCTCGCCGACAGTCATGAGCAAATTACGCCCCAGCTGGCCACCTGGGTGGTAGACGGCAAAGTCCTCCGCCGTGAAGTCACGCGCCTGAGCTAGGGCCGAAGCGAGGGCATCACCAATCGCGAGACTAACAGTAGAACTGGAGGTCGGCATGAGATTAAGCGGGTCGGCTTCTTTCTCGACACTGGCATCAATCACGATATCGGCCGCAGCGGCGATCGGGGAATCCACATTACCGACGATCGCGATGACAGGGGAATCAAACTTGCGAAAGAGCGGCAAGAGGCGAATCACCTCGGCGGTGCTGCCACTTTTAGAGAGAACGATAGTAGGGTCGCCTGGTTGATAGACACCCAAATCCCCATGAATGGCCTCGGCCGCGTGCAAGAAGACCGATGGTATCCCGCTACTGGAAAAGGTGGCCGCCAGTTTCGCGCCGATATGCCCGGATTTGCCGATGCCACAGATGACCAGCTTACTCGGCGCGCCTAAGATCGTTTCCACCGCAGCGGTAAATGATGCATCCAAACGGTCGGCCGCCATCTCGATGGCGGCGGCTTCGGCGCGCATAGCCTCGCGGCCGGTTTCCAAAATATCCTGATTCAATTTAGGCATGGATGATATCTAGATCGATCTCCGGGGATCGACCACTCTAAAATGTAAACCCCACCGGATTAGGTGCCATTTTAAAAATGAGATGAAGCGGCCACCTAAAGGAAGCCGCATACGTATGTCTGCTCCTTTAGCTGCGGGACGAGTTCCGGCAACTGTTGCGGTTTGTGTCTCCGTGGATTTAATGACAACCACCGGATTTTCAGCCCCCATAAACGCCCCACTTTATGCTTGCACCCGCGCCAAAGAATCCCATTTTCCTGCAACTCAGCGTTAGAGCGCACCCTGCGAAGGGTTCGTTCCTCGACTTCCCGCCCCACAGTCATGTCGGGCAGGTTTAACGGTTCAAACGGCTCAGTGGCGGTTTGGACGGCTTCGACAACTCGATGCCCCTAAGTCGTGCTCAACACAATCAAACACTATGTCAAAATCAGCACCCGTAGGGGATACCACTATCGATAAAGCAGCGATCATTAAAGAGTTCGGTGCCAACGAAAACGACACCGGTTCGTCCGAGGTCCAGATCGCATTGCTCACCGCACGCATCAAGCACCTGACCGAGCACCTTCGCACAAACCGTAAGGATTTCCACTCACGCCGTGGCCTTATCGCGATGACCGCCCGCCGTCGTAAGCTCCTCGACTACCTCAAGCGCACCGAGTTCAACCGCTATACTGCGATCCTCGAAAAGCTTGGCCTTCGCCGATAAGCGAATCACTTTACTATGCCGGACTTCCTCAATGGGGGTCCGGCATTTTGTTTTTTCAGGACATCCTTTGACCGGAGCGGCTCAACCGATTTGAGTCGCGAGCGGCCTACTAGGGTCCCATCCCCGAACAGCCGTTGGAATGCATAAAGCACACAACAGATAAGATAATGAAACAAAAACATAACGTAAGCGTTGAAGGGCTCGATATCGAGTTCTCAACCGGCACCTTGGCAGGCCTCGCAAGTGGCGCCGTCACCATCCGCTCCGGCGAGACTGAACTCTTCGTCTCCGTCACCGCAGCGTCCTCACTCCGCCCCGGGCAGGATTTCTTCCCGCTCACTGTCGATTACCGCGAAAAATTCTCCGCTGGCGGTAAGTTTCCCGGTGGTTACTTCAAGCGCGAGGGCAAGCCCTCCGAGAAGGAAATCCTCACTTCCCGTCTCTGCGATCGTCCGCTTCGCCCGCTTTTCCCGAAGGGCTTCATGAATGAAGTCCAGGTCATCGGCCTCCTTCTGGCCACAGACCAACTCCATGAACCGGACGTACTCATGGTCAACGCCGCATCCGCCGCGACCTTGATCTCGGACATCCCCTGGAACGGCCCGGTCGGCTGTGTGCGCGTCGGTCAAATTGATGGCGAATTCGTCACCAACCCGAACCACGACGAAATGCTCGATTCCGACCTCGATCTCATCTATGTCGGTTCCGAGACCGAAATGTTGATGATCGAAGGCTCTGCCGAGTTCATCTCCGACGAGCGTTTCTACGAAGCCCTCGAGTATGGCCAAAAAGCGATTCAGCCGATCATCGCCGCTCAGCGTGAACTCGCTCAACTCGCCGGTAAGGCGAAGAAGGACTTCGTGCTCATGGTCACACCTCAAGAAATCGTTAATTTCTGTGAAGAGCACGCCGCAGCCGGCGTTAAGGATGCCCTTAACTTTGACAGCTACACCGAGCGCAAGCTCGCGATCGAAGTCATCGCCAAGGAAACCAAAGCCGCACTCGAAGCCAAGTTCGGTGCTGAAAATGTAAAGGGTGACGACGTCGCCCGCGCGTTTGACGAAATCCAGGAGAAGCTTTATCGCCAAAACATCCTCGATACCGGCAAACGTGTCGACGGTCGTGGCGCGTCTGACCTGCGCACTATCTCGTGCGAGACTGGTGTGCTTCCACGCGTTCACGGTTCTGCCGTGTTCAACCGCGGTGAGACTCAAGCCCTCGTCATCTCGACACTCGGGACCAGCCGTGACACGCAGGACATCGACGGCCTGACCGGCGGTGCCAAGAGCAAGTCCTTTATCCTCCATTACAACTTCCCTCCGTTCTCGGTCGGTGAAGCAGGTCGTTTCGGATTCACCGGTCGCCGCGAAATCGGTCACGGTGCCCTTGCGGAGCGTTCGCTCCTCCCCATCCTTCCTCCGGAAGATGAGTTCCCTTACGCCATCCGCGTGGTCTCCGAAGTGATGAGCTCCAACGGCTCCACTTCCATGGCTTCCATTTGTGGCGGTTGCTTGTCTCTCATGGATGCGGGTGTGCCCATCTCCGCGCCTTGCGCCGGTATCTCCACCGGTCTGGTGACTGAGAAGGACGCAGACGGTAAGATCGCAAAGTATGTACTCCTTACCGACATCCTTGGCGCAGAAGACCACTTCGGCGACATGGACTTTAAGATCGCCGGCACACCAGACGGCATCACCGGCTTCCAACTCGACCTTAAGATTACAGGCCTGCCCTTCGACATCACCCTCGAAGCGATCAAGCAAAACCGCGAGGCCCGTATGAAGATCCTCGCCATCATGAGCGAGCACATGCCCGAGTCCCGCAAGGATCTCCGCGAGCACGCACCACGCATTAAGACGATCAAGATCGACCCAGAAAAAATCGGTGCCCTTATCGGCCCCGGGGGTAAGAACATCCGCCGCATCACTGAAGTTTCGGGTGCACAAGTCGATATCAACGACGAAGGCCAAGTGCTTATCTTCGCAACAGACAAAGAGTCCATGGATCGTGCCACACAAGAAGTCGATGCCTGCACGGCAGAGATCGAAGTCGGCAAGACCTACCGTGGCATCGTTCGCGGCGTGAAGGACTTCGGTGCCTTTGTCGAATGCCTACCCGGTAAAGAAGGCCTCGTCCACATCTCCGAGCTGGCTGACTTCCGCGTCAACAAGACCGAAGACATCTGCAAGCTTGGCGACGAAATGGTCGTCAAGTGCATCGGCGTCGAAAAGGGCAAGGTCCGCCTCTCCCGCAAAGCCGCTCTTGAAGAAGCCAAGGAATCCGCCGAAGACGAAGCCGAGTAAAAAGCCGAGTAA
>DLQD01000137.1:18999-21122 GCA_002480015.1 Opitutia bacterium UBA7441 | reverse complement strand
CCGTACAGGACTCGGCGATCGCCAGCCTGCGGTCGAGTGCGCGCAGCTCGTGCAATACGACTTTAGCTAGCGAGCAATCACCAAAACAGACGAAATCCTCCCCGAGCAACTCTCGCGCTTCCTGACCGATTGCTTTGATCTGCTCCATGTCAAGGCGCCGGTCGCGCGAGCTGAGACGCACATCGACAATGCCGTAGTGCACGCAATAGGCCACTGTCAGATCAGGGTGTGACTGAACAAGAGGCTGCATCGTCTCCTCGACGGTCGACTCGCCCGAACCGCAGGTGCGAATCTGTAAGTAAGCCTCTTCCTCACTAAGAGCGCCCAGCGACTGTAGGAAAGGGATAGCTTGCTTCTCGAACATCGGAGTCAGCTCATGGGTCGGCCCGGGGAGCATAATGAGGGTTTTGCTCTTGCACTGGTAGGCGAGCCCAGGAGCAGTGCCGCGTTCGTTCTGGAGCACTTTGCCATCGATGAAGCGGTAGCACTGCTTCCGGTGGTGCGCTGCCATGGGGCGTCCGAGCGCCTTGAAACGTGCCTCAATCTGCGCCTCGATCGCAGGCTCAAAGACAAGCTCCGCGCCGAGGGCCGCCGCTATATTTTCGCGTGTCATGTCGTCAGCGGTAGGACCGAGCCCGCCCGTCGTAATGACGATGTCGGAATGCTCCCATGCGTCGAGGAAGGCTCGTTTAATCTCGATCGCCTCATCCGTGATCACGCGGCTGCGCTGGATGGGCAGGCCGAAGCGGGCGAGTTGCGCACCGAGGTAGGTGAGATGAGAGTTTTCTCGAATACCGACGAGCAATTCATCTCCAAAGTTGATAACTTCGACAATTGGCGTTTTAGACATAGTAAATTACCTAAGTGAGAGCAGCTTATAAAGAACTGCAACCTACAATAGTATTTAGACCCATGCCCGAAGCAGTAAAAACTCAGCTCAAAGAAAAAGTCCGCCGCTTGCCCCATAAACCGGGCGTCTATCAAATGAAGGACCGACTCGGGCAGATCATCTATGTGGGTAAAGCCAAGGATCTGAAGAAGCGTGTCAGCACCTACTTCCAAGCCTCGCGCAAAATGGCTGTCGCCCAGCCGAAGGTGCGCGCGATGCTAGATTTGATCCACGACTTCGAAATTATCATCGTCAAGTCAGAGGCCGAGGCGCTCCTCTTGGAGGGGCAGCTGATCAAAAAATTCAAGCCGCGCTACAACACAGACTTCACGGACGACAAGCGCTTCCTCCTTGTCCGCGTGGACCCTCGCGAAGCGCTCCCCCGCTTCCGGCTCACCCGCAACCGCACCGACAGCAACTCGCGCTACTATGGGCCATTCGCCCATTCCGGCCACCTTCGCAAAACTCTGGCCGAGCTCCGCCGCCGCTTCGGTATCTTGCTCAGTGACGCCGCCCCCGTGGAACTCGAGGACGGTCGCTGGCGCCTCTACGACGACGCCCGCGCCGAGATCTACGAGCACGACAACGAGATCACCGCCGAAGCATACACCGAACGCCTCCAAGCGGCCTGCGAATTCCTCGAGGGCAAAGCCCGCGAGTGGCTGGCTGAGCTCAAGACCGAGATGAAAGCGGCCGCCGAAGGCCGGCGCTACGAGGAGGCTGCCACCCTGCGCGACCGAATCAACGCCCTCGAGCGCACGGCCAGCCGCACGCGGAAGTTCGAACGCAACCTCGTCGGCACTCATAACCACCGTCAAGTCGTCAAACGACTACAGGCCAAGCTCGGCCTGACTCAAGAGCCACGCCGGATGGAATGTTTCGACATCTCACACATCTCGGGCAGCTTCTGTGTCGCCTCGATGGTGGCCTTCAAAGACGGCTATCCTGACCGCAAGAGCTACCGCCGCTTCAAGATCAAAAGTTTTGTTGGTAACGACGACTTTCGAGCGATGGAAGAGGTGGTCGGCCGCCGCTACCGCCGACTTGCAGACGAGGGCAAACCTTTTCCTGACCTCATCGTAATCGACGGGGGTGCCGGACAAGTCGCCTCAGCGCTCAAAGCCTTCCTGGGACAGGGACTGGAGCCGCCCGAGCTGATCGGCCTGGCCAAGAAAAACGAGACCGTGATCTTTTGCGATGGGCGCGAGGCGCTCAACCTACCCCACCACGATCC
>DLQD01000137.1:0-18871 GCA_002480015.1 Opitutia bacterium UBA7441 | reverse complement strand
CAACTCGCCCAAGTCGAAGGCATCGGCAAACTGACGGCCGAGCGGCTCGTCGCGTTTTTGAATTCTTAGCGTAGCGAACTTGCGCCCGCAAGGCCGACGGCCGGATCGAAACGCACTCCGCAAACCTCGACACGACTGGCGTCGTATCGCTACGAACCTGCCGCGAAGGCCTTCGCGAAATACGTTAAAATCATATCTGCACCCGCACGCCGGATGGCAAGGAGCGACTCATCACGGCAGCGCTCCAGATCGAGCCAGCCCCGTTCAGCGGCGGCCATGATCTGGGCGTATTCGCCAGAAACCTGATAGGCTGCCAGGGGCAGTTCGGTCTCTTCGCGCACCTCACGAATGATATCCAAATAAGGGCCCGCCGGTTTGACCATGAGAATGTCAGCACCCTCGTCTTCATCCAAAGTAATCTCGGTCAAAGCCTCGCGGCGATTGGCGGGATTGAGCTGATAGGTGCGCTTATCGAGCGAGTGTGTGCCAGCGGCACTGGCACTGCCCACCGCATCGCGGAAGGGTCCGTAGTAGGCCGAAGCGAACTTCGCCGAGTAAGCCATAATAGCCGTCTTTTCAAAATCGTTGCCGTCTAGTGCCGCACGGATCGCAGCAACGCGACCATCCATCATGTCGGAGGGAGCGACAATATCGACGCCCGCCTCGGCAGCGAGCACGGCCATCTCGGCCAATACTTCAACTGTGGCGTCATTCGCCAAATCTTGCGCGGCGGCGTCCCAGAGACCATCGTGACCGTGCACAGTATACGGATCGAGCGCCAGATCGGCAATCACAGTAATTTCCGGCACCTCGGCCTTGATTGCACGAATCGCACGCAGCACCAGCGTCTCGGGGTTTAGTGCCTCGCGCCCGTCGTCGGACTTCAAACTAGCGTCGAGCTTGGGAAATAACGCGACGCCCGAAATGCCAAGAGTCACGAGTTCCCTGCACTCTCTAATCAAGTCTGCAATCGACAAGCGGAAGATGCCGGGCATCGACTCAATCGGCTCGGGCGCACCCTCGCCCTCGATCACAAAGACCGGCTGTATTAGATGCTTCGGTAAGACCTCGGTCTCGCAAGCCAGCGCGCGCAAGCTCGCCGTGCGCCGCATGCGGCGAGGACGACGGGTCAGATTGAGTCGGTAGCATTCAGACATGCCCAGAAGAGTGAGTGGTGAAGCGGGAAGAGTGAAGCCCGAATTAGTGATATCGTATTATGCATTTTTCCACTTCACCTTTGACTGTTCACTGCTCACTCTTTCGCACCATGTCCGTCGAACTTTACGATACACTTAGCCGCTCGATTCAAACGCTCGCCCCCGTGAGCGGCGATACTCTGCGTTTCTATTGCTGCGGCCCCACAGTCTACGGCCCTGCACATATCGGCAACTTCCGCACTTTCCTTATCCAGGACACGCTCCGCCGCGTGCTCGAAGTCGATGGCACACCTGTCAAACACGTGCGCAATATCACCGATCTCGATGACAAAACCATCCGTCAATCGCAGGCTGAGGGCAAGACGCTGACCAATTTCACTACCTATTGGACAGAGAAATTCCACGCCGACTGCGATGCCCTTAACATGCTCCGGCCCAGCGCCGAGCCGAGCGCCGTCGCCCACATACCGCAACAGATCGCCCTCGTCGAAAAGCTGATTGAAAAAGGCCACGCCTATGCGACTGAAGACGGCTCCGTCTATTTCCGTGTCGGCTCTTTTGAGGACTATGGACGCCTCTCGCGACTAAAACAGCGCGAACTCAAAACACAAAGCGAAAACTCCGCCGGTGAACTCAACGACGCTGATGAATACGATCGCGAATCCGCGAGCGACTTCGCCCTCTGGAAATCGCGCAAGCCCGAAGACGGGGATAATTTTTGGAATAGCCCTTGGGGCAAAGGCCGCCCCGGTTGGCATCTTGAGTGCTCAGCTATGGTCGACAGTGCATTCGGCGGTGAGACGATCGATTTGCACGGCGGCGGCATCGACCTCTGCTTTCCCCACCACGAAAACGAAATCGCCCAGTCCGAATGCGCCCACGGGCACGACTTTTGTAAACACTGGTTCCACAGCGCCCACCTCATGGTCGAGGGCGAGAAGATGTCGAAAAGCCTCGGCAACCTCTACACCCTCGATGATCTCCGCGAGAAAGGCTTCAGTCCAATGGTCGTGCGCTACACCTTGATCGCCGGCAGCTACCGCCAGCAGCTCAATTTCACCTTCGACGGCCTCCACGCCTCGCAAAGCGCCCTAACCAAGCTTGAACGCTTCGCCGAAGCCCTCCTGACCAAAACAGGCGAAGACAGCGACTCCTTTAACGCCAGCTACGTCACCGCCAATGCGCCGGACGACTTCGGCCGCCTCGCCAAAGCCTGGGATGCACTCCGGCAAAACCTAAATACAGCCGCCAGCCTCGGTGCAATCTTCGGTGTAATCGGTTCGAACCCCGCCCCGTCGCTCGACGCCGGCGGCGCCCGAGCTCTGCTCCGCGCCTTCGGCTGCCTGCTCTACGCCCTCGGCTTGGAACTCTTCACCATCGAGGCGAAGACTATTGACGCGCCCGACGAGGTCGTCGCCCTCGCCCAAGCCCGCTGGGACGCCAAGCAGGCGAAGGACTGGGGAAAGGCCGATCAGTTACGCGACGCCCTACTCGCGCAGGGTTGGGTCATCAAAGACGGCAAAGATGGCTTCGAACTCGAGCTTAAATCATAGATTTGCATCAAAAACTAATTGCAATTGATTCATTTTGAGTAAAAATACGGCAATGAGAATTACCGTAGATATCGACGAATCCACTTTGGAGGACTTGGCTCGGATTACTGGGGAGAGTAAAAAAAGCCCTGCCGTAGCCAAAGCTGTGACCGAGTTCGTTAACCGGAAGAAAGCGCGGGAGTTCGGCACTTTGCTACGCGAGGGCGCGTTCGACTACCCTTCGACCAACGACGAGATCGAAGCGGCGGATCGCTAGCGACGATATGGTTCTGGTCGATACATCCGTTTGGATCGAGGCCAGTCGCCGCGATGGTGACTTGGCCCACAAGGTCGGGCTCGAAAATTTGCTCGATGCGTACGAAGCGGCTTGGTGCAGCCCAGTCAAACTGGAGTTCATGGGGGGATCCCGAAAAGAGGATCGAAAAAAACTCGCCTTCTGGTTCGACTGTATCCCCTACCGCCTTGCCGAAGAAAGGCACTGGGAACTTGCCAAGTCGAACGCATGGAAACTCCGCGACAAAGGGCACACCCTGCCGTGGAACGATCTCCTCATCGCGAGCATGGCGATGGATCTGAATATGCGCGTGTATGCAAAGGATAAACACTTCGAGCTCATGGCCGAACTGATCGGCCTGCGCCTCTACCTACCCGGCTACGGAGGATGCTACGCGCCGGACGAAGTATCGTAATGATTATTCGAAGCTCTCTCCCCAAAGCTTTTATCCGAATCAAGCGATCGTATCGCGCAGTTAAGCATTAGCAAAAGGTCATCCTTCTGGCATAACCTTTTGTGCGTCTACTGATTGACCTTAGAATAAAAAATGCTCATAAACTTATGAATGAAAACGCCAACTAGCCAAGTCATCGGAAACACAGTATCGCTATGGGGAGAGGGCCCCATTTGGTGGCAAGAGCAGCTCTATTACGTCGATATTGAAGGCTGTAAGCTCAGAACTCTCCAACCCGACAGTGATGAGGAACACGAATGGGACGTAGGCGAGCGCATCGGGACCGTCGTGCCAACTGAGAAGGCTGACGAAATTATCTATGCCGGAGATAGCGGCTACATACTCCTCAACCTGAAAAGCGGCAAGAAAACCCCCCTTGCCGACCCCGAGTCGGCGTTGCGGGGGACAAACCGCTTCAACGAGGGCAAATGCGACCCCGCCGGGCGCTTCTGGGCAGGCACGATCAGCATGATCAAAGACACTGGTACGGCCAACCTCTACTGCCTGGATACGGACGGCTCTTTAAGCCTCAAAATTTCAGGCGTAACCAATTCCAACGGCATATGCTGGAGCCCCGATGCAACGACGATGTACTATATCGATACGCCGACGCAGGAAATCCGCGCCTACGATTACGACCTCGCGACCGGAGAGATTAAGAATCCACATGTCGTCGTCGATACTGCCGCACACGGCTACGCCAGCTCCCCGGACGGCATGACTATCGACACGGAAGGCATGCTTTGGGTCGCCTTCTGCCACGGGGGATGCGTCGTCCGCTTCGATCCAGCGAAGGACAAAGAGCTACAACGCATCGACCTGCCCTGTATCGAGACCACTGCCTGCGCCTTCGGGGGCGCAAAACTGGATCGCCTTTTCGTGACCACAGGTGTCAAAGCTGGACTCGACGAACCGGAGGCTGGACGAGTCTTCGTCATCGACGGCTTGGGCGTACAAGGTATGCCTGCCTTTGCATACCGGAGCTAGCTCGGACTAGGGAGCAATCGCTCCCAAATAAGTCACCTTGCGCTTTTCAAACGCCTACCGATTCCGCCTTACGGAAGTATTTGGCCAGCACACCGTATCGTGGGGCGCCCAGCATAGTGAGAAGGAAGAGCAGGCCGGCAGCGACAGCCATCATACCGGAAGTCGAGGTATCAGCGAAACCGAACCAACTAGGCACAACCAGCGCGCTCAGATGACCCAACAACGCTGAAGCAACAGCAAAGACGGCGCTCAGTAGCAGCATGACCCAAAGCCGATCCGTCAATAAATGCGCTGTTGCCGCAGGCACGATGAGCATGGCTATCACGATGATGCTGCCCACCGCCTCGAAGGCGGCCACCGAAGTCACGGCGACCAAAGTCATGAGTAGATAATGCATCCAGTTCGAGTGGATCCCCATCGTCGTCGCCAGTTCGGCGTCAAATGAGGTAATTCTCAGTTCCTTGAAGAACCCGATAATAAAGGTCAGATTCAACAGGGTCACACCGCCCAGCACCAAGGCCGCCCGCGGCACCTCTAAATCGAAGCCGAAGAGTTTCGGCCTCCACACGACATCGAGCGGCGTCAATTCAATCGCACCGTAAAGCACACAACCGGGATCGAGATCCACATGATCGGCGGCCTGCACAATAAGTAAGAGCCCAAGCGCGAAGAGCGAGGTGAAGACAATCCCCATCGAAGCACCCTCGTCCACTTTACCAAAACGGCTGATCCACTGAGTAAAGACCGCCGTCAATACGCCAACGATCGCCGCGCCGATGAACATTGTCAGACTGGCGCGCGCCTCCGTCACCAAAAAAGCAATCGCCAACCCCGGCAGGACGGCATGGCTGATCGCATCGCCCATCATGCTCATCTTGCGTAGCACTAGGAAATTACCTAATAAGGCACTAGCCGTTGCGGCTAAAGCCCCAACCACTACAATCCATGTGTCTATTGCATACCAAGTCATGCTTTTAATCACCCGGAATAATTGGGTGCGGACTTTCAGGCACAAGGCTGCCGGCACTCCGATAGGTTTGCAATTTACTTTCGAGCTGAGCGACCATTTTTTCGCCGAGCACATGCTCCACCATATCGGCATCACGGTCGACGCGGCTCGTCGCCACGTCCGCGTATTCGATGAGGTAGAGTTCCCAGAGGCGGTGGTTACGGGTAAGGTGCGCTGCCTCGGCCAGACCAGCTACTGTCAGTTGGATCGAATCGTCCTTCGTCGGTGCCTCGACCAGACCTTCATGATAGGCACGGCGGATGTAATCCCGCAGATGTGCGTCACTCCACGTCCGCCGCCCTCGAATCTGCCTGAAGGGAACGGGGCGGAGAGCTAACTCACCTTGCGAGCGTCCGCCCTCCAGGATTTCATAAAGAGCACGCAATAAATGTTGCCGTCCGATACGGCCTTTCAGCTGGACTTGGTGCAGGTAGCGCACGAGGACACCACGCTCAGTGCCGATCAACATACTGATCACGAAACAAACGGCCGCGACGAGCACGATAAGCGCTCCGGCGGGCAGGCGGGGAAAGAAGGCGCTCAGGCTCGCCCCCAGCCACCCGCTGGCACCCCCGATCAGGGCGGAGAGCAGCAACATACGATCGAGCTGATTTGTCCAAAAACGCGCTGCAGCCGCCGGCGTGATGAGGAATGCGATGATCAGAATCAAGCCAACCGCCTGCAAGCCCGCTACCGTGACTGCCGTGACCAAAGCAAGTAGAAGCACATCGAGAAACTTGACCGGCCAGCCAAGCGCTGCCGCAAAGGCCTCATCAAAACAGAGCAAACGAAACTCTTTGAATAAAAGTAGCGAGCAGATCAGCACCGAGATCGTAACGATGACGAGAATCTGAAAATCACTCGCCACCATCGAAGCGGTCTTACCATAGATAAACGATTCCAAACCAGCCGCACTGCCCTCGGGCATCGTTTGAATCAATCCGAGCACCGCTACACCTGCGCCAAAAAAGACACTGAGCACGATGCCCATGGCCGCGTCGTCTTTAATCCGTGTGTGGTTCCGTATGCAAAGCACCGCCCAGCAACCGAGCACTCCGGAGAAGGCCGCACCCATCAGCAAGATCGGTAGCGACTTGCCATTTCCACCTAGCGAAACTGCCAACATGAAGGCCAAACCCACTCCTGGCAAGGTCGCATGCGAGAGCATGTCCCCCATCAACGAGCGCTTGCGCAAGAGAAGGAAGCCTCCCATTAGACCGCAGGCACAGCCCAGCAAGATGGTGCAGATCACGACCAGGCGTGTGTTGTAATCACGCAGAAAAAGGACGTACCAGATATCGGCGAAATCAGGCATGGAGTTTATTTATCGGCTCCTCTCCACTTCGTTAGCTGCTTGGGTGAGCAAGGTCAATTTGCCCCCGTAAGTTCGGCGCAGGTTTTGTTGATTGAACACTTCGTCGGTCGGCCCCGCCGCGACGACGCGCATATTGAGTAGCACCGTCCAATCGAAATACTGCGGCACCGTAGCCAAATCGTGGTGCACAACGAGCACCGTTTTCCCACGCTCCTGGATTTCTTTGAGCATCTCAACGATGGCGCGTTCGGTTGCGGCGTCGACCGCAGCAAAAGGTTCGTCCATGAAATAGATATCAGCATCCTGTACTAACGCGCGGGCGAGAAAGGTGCGCTGTTGCTGTCCGCCGGAAAGCTGGCTGATCTGGCGGTGCGCATAGTCGGCCAGTCCTACCCGTTCGAGCGCCTGCATGGAGAGTGCCTTTGAGCGCTTACTCACGCGGCGAAACCAACCGAGTTGCCCGTAGGTGCCCATCGCCACCACATCGAGTGCGCTGACCGGAAAATCCCAGTCCACACTCTCGCGCTGTGGCACGTAGCCCACACGTTGGCGCGCCTGCTTATAAGGCTGCCCATAGATCGACACCTCTCCAGAGGAGCGCGGGATCAAGTCGAGACAGGCTTTAATCAAAGTGGTCTTCCCCGCCCCATTCGGCCCGACGATACTGACCAGCTTCCCCTCCGGGATCGTGAGATCAATATCCCAAATCACTGGTTTGCGGTGGTAAGCCACTGTAAGATCGCGAATCGTGAGCGGCAGCGACTTCGGGGAAATCACAGTCTGCTCATTTTGCATTAATGGTTCGGATGCTGTGCTCATAATCAATCGACTCACCACTCACTACTTACCACTCACTACTGGGCGAAAGCCCCCCGCTTGTCCACCTAGAGCGTTCACAATAGTGGTCACATTGTGGTCGATCATGCCGATGTAAGAGCCTTCGTAGGTGCCCGCCTGCCCCATCGCGTCGGAAAAGAGCGAACCGCCGATGATCACCTCGTGGCCTCGCGCACGGGCGCCCTCGACCAATGCGCGGACGTTCTTCTCGGCGACTGAAGTTTCCACGAAAACGGCCGGGACTTTGCGCTCGACGATAAAGTCCACCAGCATCTCCAAATCTCGCACTCCGGCCTCGGACTCGGTGCTGATTCCCTGGATACCACGTACCTCGATGCCGTAAGCACGCCCAAAATACTGAAAGGCGTCGTGCGCCGTCACCAATACTCGACGACCTTCGGGAATCGTGGCCATGGCAGTCTTTGTATAGATATCGAGCGCTTGGAGCTTATTCATATAGGTCGCAGCGTTGGCACGGTAGTCCGCTGCGTGTTCAGGATCGAATTCGGACAGAGTTTCGGCCACGACAGGCACCGCGCGCAGCCAACCCGAGACGTCCATCCAGACATGCGGGTCCGTGTGTTCGGAGCCATCATCTTTTTCCAGCAAGTAATCCGTCTCATCTAGGATGGCCTCCGTCACGGCTCGCACTAGCATGCCTGTCGTCGCCACCCGCACCAGCACATCGGTCATCTTGCCCTCCAGAAGCAAGCCGTTATAGAAAACCACGTCGGCCTGGCTGAGTTTTACCACATCACCCCGAGTTGGCTTATAGAGGTGCGGATCGACGCCCTCCCCGATAATGCCCGCCACCTGGGCGTGATCGCCCGCCACATTGCGCGCGATATCCGTAATCATACCTACTGTGCAGACGATCCGGTAAGATCCGGCGAAATCAGCTGAAGCCTCCATGTCACTAGATCGATCCGAGCACCCGACGAAGGCGAGCGGAGTAAAAAATATGAATACACCTACGAAAAATGAGTTATAGAAATTCATACTTTGACTCATCAAAGTATGAAGGCATGAAATGTCAAGATCGATCCTTCCGGGTGCAGCCGATCTTGATTGAAAAAAAAGGCCGAGCCCATTGCGGGCATCGGCCTTTCGAAAAATCATCTACAATCGAACTTAAGCGGCGTTGGCCTCTTTCGCCTTCACGATCAGTTGAAGGAAAGCGGCCTCGTCGTGGATCGCCAGTTCGGAGAGCTGTTTGCGGTCCATTTCGATCCCCGCGGCTTTGATCCCACGGATAAAACGGCTGTAGTTGATGCCGTTGTTACGGCAAATCGCGTTGATACGGACGATCCAGAGTTGGCGGAACTCGGACTTCTTCTTGCGGCGGTCGCGGTAAGCGTAAACTTCAGCGCGATCGACGGCGTCTTTTGCGTAACGGAAAAGACGGGATTTGTTTCCGAAATAGCCTTTGGCTTTTTTCAGAACTTTTTTGCGACGTGCGAGCGTCGCGGGACCATTGGTGGCTCTAGGCATGTTGTGGTATCTCTCGTTTTAGGTCGCTGCCAGGTCGCCCATTTTCATGTTACCCGGCTAGCGTGAGTTATAATTATTAAACGGCTCCTTATTATGCGAAAGGCAGACCACGGATGAGGTTAGCACGTTGGCCGGGGGCGACCAATTTACTGCTACCTGCACGGCGGCGCTGCTTGACACTTTTGTTACGAAGAAGGTGACGGTGACCTGGCGTGCGGCGGAGCAGCTTACCAGTTCCGGTCTTCTTGAAGCGTTTAGCGATGGATTTGCGTGTTTTCTGCATGAGAAATTTGGAAAAGAGGAGGAAAACATAGCTTTCCCCCACGCTTGTAAAGGGGAAAAGCGAGAAATTATCGAGCTAGGTCCTATTTAAATACCGGGTCAGGCGGCCACCTAAAGGAAGCCGCATACGTATGTCCGCTCCTTTAGGTGCGGGACCAGTTCCGGCAACTGTTGCGGTTTGTGTCCCCCCGTGGATTTAATGGCACCCATCGAGCTTGTCAGCAAAGACCTTTCTCTCGCATACTTTTTTTAACATTTCTTGCGCCACTGCTAGAGCCGAAGAGATTCTCTGCCTAAAGAGCTTAGAGTTTAACGGCTCAGTCGTCTCGTTCGGCCTTGGCCGCAGCTAGTACTAACGGGGCATAGGTCACGCAGCCATTCCAGAATTCTGGCACGAATCCAAGGTTGAACTCCGTTTCAGCAGGCTTCAATTTGCCCGCATCGAAAAAAGCCCCCCAGTTACCCAGCCCGAAAACCAGAGCCGGATCGCCGGATCCATGCTAGGGCGTATCCGCAAGCTCAGCGGCTACCAGAAGCACCATCATGTGCCGGACGGTCACAGCGACGCGGCGCAAAATTTCGTGCGCAAGGCGGGACATCTGGACGTAAAGGCGGCCGCCGACCAACTCTACAGCGACATCCGCAGCCTCTTCGGCTACAAACGGCGTGAGTTCGACTACACTTGTGAGGACGGCTTTGCGTGGATCAAGACGCCGGACTTCGACCTCCAAATCCGTATCGACCAATGCCTGGAGGATGCGAAGCATTTCGTTCTGACCACCGAGATCGTGGCCCTGCATACGGACGCGATCGCAGCAGACGAGCGCTTCCATGCCTGCTTCACCCACCACTGCGACCAACTAGTCGTGGAATTTGCCTGCCCGATCCGGGTGGAGGATAAGATCGACGCCCTCGAGGACATTCCGGAACTGACCGAAGCCATGACCTACGAGCCCGACGGCAGTGGCTTTGAACTCAAACTGCCCAAGCTGGGCCTACGGATCCAAGTCGATGAATCGAAGATGTCTTTCAGCCTGCTCACCTTGCGCAATCTCGGGAAGCTCCTCGATTATAGCCAAAAGGCTTTTGACATCCTCGCCCGCGCGGAGTTCGGGCTGCGGCTGAGGTAGTCGTTAATTTCTCGTTGCCCTTTCGGCTCGACGGCTCAGATTGCCGACTTCGGAACCCAACCTACTTACTCATGACTCAAAGCCTATCCTGGAACCGAAAAGACCTGATCGACGTGGAACCACTCTCCCGCGATGAGATTGAGACGATTTTCACCGTCGCCACCGCCTTCAAAAAGGCCATGGACGCGGACAACAAAAAGCTACCCTATCTCAACGGGCGCACCGTGGTGAACCTCTTCCTCGAACCGAGCACCCGCACCCGGCTGGCCTTTGAGGTGGCCGCCAGCCGCCTCAGCGCCGACACTATTACTGTGACGGGTGACGCCAGCAGCCTGACAAAGGGAGAGACCCTGCGCGACACCGCTCGTAACATGGAGGCGCTCAAGGCCGACATCATCATCATGCGCCACTCCGCCTCGGGCGCACCGAACTACTTGAGTAAAGTGGTCGACATCCCCGTCATCAATGCGGGCGACGGCTCTCACGCTCATCCGACTCAGGCTCTGCTCGATGCCTTCACCCTTCTGGAAAAATTCGGCTCCTTGGAAGGCAAAAGTGTGACGATCCTCGGCGACATTCTCTTCAGCCGGGTGGCGCGCTCAAACATCATTTGCCTGCAAAAGCTCGGAGCGAAGGTGACCATCGCAGGCCCCAGCACCCTCGTGCCGAAGGCCTTCGAGGCAATGGGCGTGACTGTCAGCCACCAGCTCCGGCCTGCGCTCGAAGACGCCGACGCGGTCATGCTCCTGCGCATCCAACACGAGCGGCAGAGCGCGACTCACTTTCCCTCCATCGGCGAATACACGAGCTCTTTCGGGCTGAACAAAGCGCGCGCCGCCTGGCTCAAGCCGGGCGCGATCATCATGCACCCGGGTCCCATCAACCGCGGCGTCGAGATCGACTCGGAACTGGCTGACTCTGCGCAGTCGGTCATCCTCCAGCAAGTGACCAACGGCATCGTCGTACGCATGGCGATCCTTCACCTCTGCTCCTGTGCGCATCACAATGAGGCCATCGAACTGCCTTATTAATTTTGAACCACCCGCTTCGCTTGAGAGCACAGAGAACAAGAGATTGATTTAGGTGATGATTGAAGACGAACTGACCAACTCCTCACCTATATGAAAATCACTAGCACAAAGGTCGGCCTTTTGATTAACTACCTGGAAAAAGCTCTTAAAAACGGCATCCGCCGTTTAGTCCTATAAAAATTCTCCCCACCTCTGTGTCCTCCAGCGAAGCGGGTGGTTCTTTATTTTCTTCAAATTTCATCATGGCAGACATACTTTGGATACAAAACGGACGGGTCATCGACCCGGCCAATCAACGCGACGCGGTCGGCGAGGTTTTCGCCGTCGATGGAAAAATCGTCGGTAGCTTAAGCGATGCGCAAAAGGCCGAAGCCACCGTGGTCGATGCCAAAGGCCTCGTCGTGGCGCCGGGGCTCGTCGACATCCACGTGCATTTCCGCGATCCAGGGCAGACGCATAAGGAAGACATACGCAGCGGCACGGAAGCGGCCGCCGCAGGCGGTTTCACCAGCGTGGTTTGTATGCCCAACACGAGCCCTGTCTGCGACAACGCGGGCACCATCCAACGCATTGTGGATAAGATCGAGCGAGAGGCAGTCGTCCGAGTCTACACAACAGGTTGCCTGACTATCGGCATGAACGGCGAACAGCTCGCTCCAACGGGGCAGCTCAAAAATGCGGGCGTCGTGGCCGTGACCGACGATGGCAAATGCGTGCAAAGCAACGAGCTCATGCGCCGCGCGGTCGAGTATGCCAAAATGTTCGACCTCCCGATCATGGATCATTGCCAGGACGCGAGCTTAACCAAAGGCGCCGTGATGAACGAAGGCGAGTGGTCGCTCAAGCTCGGCTTGCGCGGCTGGCCAAAGGCCGCTGAAGACATCATCGTAGCGCGCAACGTCATCCTCGCGGAACTGACTGGCGCACATATCCACATGCAACACGTCAGCTCGGCCAACTCGGTCGACATCCTGCGCCGCGCGATCGCCCGTGGTGCACCGGTCAGCGGCGAAGCTAGCCCCCACCATATCGAGTTTACGGAGGCCGAACTGCATGATTACGATACCGTCTATAAAATGAACCCTCCGCTCCGCACCGAGGCCGATCGCGAGGCTCTGATCCAAGGGCTCATCGATGGCACGCTGGCCTGCATCGCGACCGACCACGCGCCCCACTCGCCCACCGAAAAGGATCAGGAGTTCGACGCTGCGCCTTTTGGCATTATCGGCCTGGAAAACTCACTGGCCAGCAGTTTGACGACTCTCTACCACAGCAAAAGACTCGGGCTGAGCGAAGTGGTCGCGCTGATGACTCACAAGGGCGCCGACATCTGTAAACTCGACGCTGGGACACTCAGCGTGGGCGCGTCCGCCGACATCTGCCTCTTTGATCCCGACGAAGAATGGACGGTCGATGCCGATAAGTTTTTCAGCAAGTCCCGCAACTGTCCCTGGCATGGCAAGACTTTGAAAGGTAAAGTCAAGGCCACCTACGTCGGCGGTCGACAGGTCTACGACGGTAGCACCCTCTCCACCTAGCGTCACATTATGGAGCTACAACCGGATCCGCCGCTCATCGTGGCGTCACTCCTCATACTAGCGATACTCGTAAGCAGTGCTGCGCTCTGGATAAGGCATATCCAGCGCTCGCGCCGCCAGATCGTCATCGACAAGGGTGTGCCTGCCTGGCCCATCGGCTGGGTCGATTTCGGCATCTTCGCCTGCGCAATGATCATCACCGTATTCGTCGTGCAGAATGTCGCGGCCGTCTTATTTCTATCCGCCCCCATTGAAGGCGAAGCCCCCCAGGAACTCACGCCGCGGCTCGCTGTCTTCGCCGTCCTTCTTTTGCAGCTACCCATGCTCGCCGTTTTCTACGCTGCTCGCCGCTTCTACCCAGGTCATTATGCTGGCCAGTTGAACAACGCCGAACTGACGGTCGGCGTGGCCTTCCGACAAGCCGTCCCGCTTTTTTTAATGTGCCTCCCCCTGATCTGGATCGCCTCACTGATTTGGACCCATCTACTCACCGCCCTCGAAGCCGCCGGAGCCATCGATGCCTTCGAGCCACAGGCACTGATTACACTGTTTCAAGACGGTGGCGACCCCATCGCGATCAGTCTGCTCGTCGCCTTAGCTATCCTCTTGGCACCGATCGTCGAAGAGATTGTCTTTCGAGGCTGCGTCTATCGCTTTCTAAAAAGTCAGACCACCCTGCTGCCCGCACAGATCCTCAGTGGCTGCGTTTTTTCCTTCATGCATTGGAACCTGATGTCCTTCGTTCCACTGGTCATCGTCGGCGTCTTCCTCGCGCGGGTTTACGAAAAATCGGGGAACCTGATGGTCGCAATCTGGTTCCACGCCTTCTTCAACGCCTTCAGCCTCCTGATGCTTTTCATCACCGGCCTGTCGGAGGCGATCCCGCAATAGCCCTTTTTACTCCCCGCTTCCCGCTCCCTACTTCCTAAATGACACCTCACGACAACGCCCGTATCGCGCAGACGCGTCCGCTTCTTCCTCCAGCCATATTAATCGAGGAGATTCCGCTCTCTGAAAAAGCCACCGCAGTGGTCGACCAAGGCCGCGCTGAGAGCAGCGCAATCCTTCGCGGCGAGGACGACCGTCTCTGCGTTGTCTGTGGCCCCTGCTCGATCCACGACACAAAGGCCGCGCTCGAATATGCCGAGCGACTCCTTCCCCTGCGTGACCGATACCGAGACGACCTCCAGATCATCATGCGCACTTATTTCGAAAAACCGCGCACCGTAGTGGGCTGGAAGGGCCTTATCAATGACCCTGAACTCGACGGCAGTTTCGAGATCAACCGAGGCTTGCGCATTGGACGTCAACTACTGGTCGACATCTGCGAGTTGGGCCTGCCGACCGGAGCGGAGTTCCTTGACACCATCATTCCGCAATTCATCGCCGATGCCATCGCCTGGTCGGCCATCGGTGCACGCACGACGGAGAGTCAAGTTCACCGCGAGCTCGCCTCCGGCCTCTCCATGCCCGTCGGTTTCAAAAACGGTACCAGCGGTAATGTGCAGATCGCGATCGATGCAGTACGCTCCGCAGCACAGCCACACTGGTTCCCCTCGGTGACCAAGCAAGGCGTGACCGCGATCTTTCAAACCACGGGCAACGCCGACGCCCACATTATCCTGCGCGGCGGCAACCGCACCGGGCCAAACTATGAAGCCCACGCTATCGAGCCGATCCTTGATCAGCTCGCCGCCGTCGACCTGCCACCTTACCTCGTAGTCGATTGCAGCCACGGTAACAGCAACAAGGACTTCACACGTCAAACCGAGGTTGCCCATGTACTGGCTGAGCAAATCGGCGCCGGTCAGACTGGCATTGCCGGCGTCATGCTCGAGAGCCACCTTGTGTCAGGACGCCAGGATTACATACTGAACGGCACAAACACCTACGGCCAAAGCATCACCGACGCATGCATCGACTTTCCCGCGACTGAGGCTATTTTTGAAACCCTTGCAACCGCGGTGCAAAGACGGCGCCGGTAGACTGAAGTCATGGCTTTTGCGAAGCAATCCATGCGCTTTGGACTGGCACCCGGGTGCGCGTGTCTTTAAGGGTAACAACATGACACTCGAAGAACGTCTTAGTACCTATCTCGACCAAACGCCGCAAATCGACGGATCAGCCTATGTCGCCCAGGGCGCTGTCGTGATCGGCGCTGTGACCCTAGCCAAAAACTCCAGTGTCTGGCACAACGCGGTGCTGCGCGGCGATATCAACACGATCGAAATCGGCGAAGGCTCCAACGTGCAGGACGGCACGGTCGTCCACCTGGCCGATGACTTCGGCGTCAAGGTGGGCCAGTATGTAACCATCGGTCACTCAGCCATGATCCACGCTTGTGAAATCGGCGACGAATGCCTCATCGGCATGCAAGCCACCCTCCTCGACGGGGCCGTCGTCGGTGCGCAATCCATCGTCGGCGCAGGTTCGCTTATCACAAAGGGCACGCAGATCCCCGAAGGCTCCCTCGTGCTCGGTGCCCCCGCCAAGGTCGTGCGCCCCCTGAGCAAGGCGGAACGTGCCAGCCTCAAAGCTATGGCGGAAAAATACGTCAGCGTCGCACGGGCGCACAAGGCGCGGTTCCATGCGTAGCTCTGGGCTTGCAATCGTAGGCAATTTCTTTTCATACTCAGTCGTTATTGAGACTTGATCTCATATTTACTTCTTCCATGCGACTCAACGAAATTAAAAAAGGCGGCCTCTTCCGCGTGAAAAACCTGAACTGCTGTAACGATTGCGTCTCTCGGCTCATGTCGATGGGTCTGTTGCCGGATCAGGAGATACGCCTCGTGCACGAAGCACCGCTGGGCGATCCGATCGCAGTGGAATTCAACGGCTGCCACACCAGTATACGCCTTGAGGATGCCGCCCACGTGGAAGTTGAGCCGATTCAATGAGCGCAGAATCGACCAATCGACGCATCGCTCTGATCGGAAATCCGAACACGGGCAAGACCTCCCTCTTCAACATCCTGACCGGGATGCGACAAAGGGTGGGCAACTACTCCGGCGTGACCGTCGAAAAGAAAACCGGCCTCTGGCAGATGGCCAACGGGCAAGAGGTCGAGCTCATCGACCTACCTGGCACTTATAGCCTGAGCGCCAGTTCGCTGGACGAGCGTGTGGCGGTCGATGTCATCACAGGCCACGGCATGGGGGGCCGCGCACCGGACCTCGTGGTTGTGGTCGTGGACGTGGAAAACCTGCGCCGTAATCTTTTTCTCGCCTCGCAAGCCTCAGAACTGGGTGTGCCTATGGTCATTGCTCTGAACTGCTGGGATGTGGCCGAGAGGAAAGGTCTACAAATCGACAGTAAACTGTTGGCTCAACGCTTCGGAGTGCCGGTTGTGCCGACGATCGCCAAGCGCAAGAGTGGGACAATGGAACTGGCCAAGGCAGTGGAAAAAGCGCTGGAGACTCGCCCCACTATGGTGCGTCCCCTTTGGCCCGAACCGGTGCAGAATGCGATCCGCAAGCTACAGCAAGAATTGGTCACCGAGCGCGGCGAAGCGCTCCGCGAGGGCGAACTGCAACGCCTGCTCTTCGACCGAAGGAGCGCGGTCAGAGAACGCCTGAAAACACCTGCCAGCGAGCACGTGCCGATAATCGAAGCGGTGCGCGAGCAGCTCTACAAAGACGGATTTCAGCCAGACGCAGCGGAATCAACCCTGCGCTTTCGTTTTCTTAACCCCCTTCTGAATGACGTGCTCGAACGTCAGGCAGCGATGAAGCGGCGGAGCAAGTCCGAGGGTATTGACCAGCTCCTGCTGCATAAATTCTGGGGGCTGCTCGTATTCATGGGGATGATGTATGTGGTCTTTCAATCCGTCTACACTTGGGCGGGGCCAGTCATGGGTCTCATCGAGAGTGCGGTCGGCTGGGCACAGGGCATCGCCTCTGAGGCGCTGGTCGGCACGCCGATGCTACAAAGTTTGATCGCCGACGGGATCATCGGAGGCGTGGGCGCGTTCCTCGTCTTTCTGCCCCAGATCCTCGTGCTGTTTTTCTTTATCTCACTGCTCGAAGCCTCGGGCTACATGGCGCGCGCGGCCTTCCTTATGGATAAGCTTTTTCAGTGGTGCGGGCTCAACGGCAAGAGCTTCGTACCCTTGCTGACGAGCTTCGCCTGCGCGATTCCGGGCATCATGGCCACCCGCACGATCAACGACAATAAGGCGCGCCTCATCACTATTCTGGTCGCGCCCCTTATGAGTTGCTCCGCGCGTCTGCCGGTTTACCTCTTGCTCATCGGCGCCTTCATTGAGCCGCGCTACGGGTCCAATGTCGCTGGTGCCACGCTTTTTGCCATGCACTTCGTCGGCGCATTGGTGGCGGCGCCTTTCGCCTGGGTGCTGAATAAAACGGTCAACAAGGGACGCAAGCCGACCCCCTTCGTCATGGAACTGCCCCACTACCGGGTGCCGCAAGTCAAACTCATCCTCTTCCGAATGTATGAAAGCGGCAAGGAGTTCGTGGTCCGCGCGGGCACCGTGATCTTCGCTATGACGATCATCATTTGGGCGCTACTGTATTTTCCAAGACCACCAGAGCTTCAGGATCAACTCGCCACCGAATACATAGCGCAAATCAGCCAAGACTCGACCTCCGGGATAGCTGAAAGCATAGAGCTCGATGCAAACCAAAGCAGTGAACTGGAACGACAAGTGGCCGCGCGCTATCTCGAACAAAGCTACATGGGACGCTTCGGTAAATTCGTCCAGCCAATCTTCGAACCCGCTGGCTACGACTGGAAAATTACCGTCGGCGTCCTCGCCAGCTTCCCCGCACGGGAGATCATCATCTCCACTCTCGGCATCACCTATGCACTCGGCGGTGAGGTCGATGAAGCGTCGGACGACCTGCGCAACACCTTGAACCATGCAAAATGGGAAACCGGCCCCCGCGCGGGTGAGCCGGTCTTCAAAATTCCGGTGGCACTGTCGATCATGGTGTTTTTTGCCCTCTGCATGCAGTGCGGCGCAACGCTCGCGGTGATAGCGAAAGAGCTCAATTGGCGGTGGGCAGCTGGCAGTTTTATCGCGCTGACCAGCCTCGCCTGGTTGGCCGCCGTGCTGGTTTACCAGATCGGCACTTTGTTTGGATAGTGGAATAAGCGTTGCGGGGATACGAGGCTTACGGCACATTAAAATTATGCAGATTGTAGACATTCTCGTAGTTGCATTGCTCGTGTTGGGAGCAAGTGCCTACCTCTACAAGACCTTCAAACCGAAGTCGACTAGTAGCGGCTGCGGTTGCACCACAATGGATTGCAAAGTGCCGAAGCCGAAGATCAAGAAGCCGTAGCGAACTCGCGCCAGCGAGGTCGATCTCACCTTGCAACAACGCTCGACACGACTGGCGTCGCGTCGCCACAACCGATACCATACCGACCCATCCCGTAGCGAACTCGCGCCAGCGAGGTCGATCCTACTGGACGTAGCAACGCTACCAAACCAAAGCCCAGGCCAATGCGACCAGGGATACGCTAAACGTCGCGATCCAGACGCTCTGCTTCTGCCAATGAACAAATACGTGCTGGAAGATCGCTCCGATCATACCAAGCAGCATCCCGCAGAGAAAACCGCTGATATGCGCGGACACGTCGACAAGCCCGAGGCCGTCGCCGACGCCGATCAACCCGAGCAGCGTCACCCCACCGAAGACAGGCATGAACCAAGGCGGAACCGACCAAGCCTGCTTCGCCTCAGAAAGTGACACCCAGAGGCCGATCCCGGTCAACAGGCCCAAGGCCCCGAAGACTGCTGTCGATGCACCGATCGAATAGTGCGCCTCCGGATAGTAGACCCAGGC
>DLQD01000095.1:24509-27421 GCA_002480015.1 Opitutia bacterium UBA7441 | reverse complement strand
AATTTACGAAGAACCAAAAAATTGTTTTCAGGGGGCTTCTGAAAACCTATCCAAGATCCTTGGTTTGAGCGACTAAAGGTATTCCGTAAAGACTCTAGCCAGAACTTCGAGGGTAGACGAATGCGCATCGACAGGCTCATTCTTTTGAGAGAGTAATCTGTAATCAATTCGTTGACTCGACGATGCATTGACATGAACCATAGCAAAAATCACCTAATCGGCGGCATCACCGGCGGCGTCGGCTCTGCTCTTGCCGTAGCTCTCAAAAGCGAAGGCCACCAGGTCGCCGGATATGCCAGAGATGCGGACAGACTCGGCGAATTTGCCCGGCAGACAGGCTGCCACACCCTGAGCTGCGATGCGACCGACCCTAATTGCGTGACACAGACCATTGAATCCTTGCATAAGGAACTCGGCTCGATCGACGGCTACACGCATGCCATCGGTTCCATCTTCTTGAAGCCTGCCCACCTGACATCGGACGAGGACTGGCTTCGCACGATTGAGGTCAACCTACACAGCGCTTTCTACGCCTTGAGAGCCGTCAGTAAAATCATGTCGAAGCAAGGCCACGGCAGCTGTCTCTTCTTCAGCACCGCTGCCGCTCAGACCGGCATCGCCAACCACGAAGCCATTGCCGCCGCCAAGGGAGGCATCGAAGCGATGGTCCGCTCAGCTGCCGCCAGTTACAGCTCTCGGGGCATTCGGATCAACGCCATTGCCCCCAGCTTAACGGACACGCCCCTCAGTCAAGCCATTGTCGGCAACCCACAGGCGCTGGAAATCTCCAAACGCATGCACCCGCTCGGCCGTATCGCCGAAGCGGGCGACATCGCCAGCCTCGCCGCCTGGCTCCATTCGGACAACGCCCAGTTTGTCACCGGTCAGACGTACGTTGTCGACGGTGGCATTTCAACCATCGTTCCCAAGCCCAAGGCGTGATGGGGCGAGATCCATCAAAGTGAAAACCCTACACGCCTTTAGAAAGGGATTGAGCTTATTTAACTTTAAGGGCTCAAAACGCTTGCTCAAGCTGCGCGCTACACACGTCTGCACAATCTTAATCGCTGTCGGAACCATCGCCAGCGCACGCGCTCCGGAACCTAGCTTTCCTGCCAATATTGAGCTCACATCAACGAAAAGCACACTGACAAAACTCGGCGAATACCGCTACGTCTATCGGCTGTTGTTCAAACTCTACGATGTCGCGCTCTACGCCCACCCCGAGGCAAGCTACGAAGAAGTCCTCGACGCCAACACCACTTACCAACTCCAATTCCGATACCTCCGAGAGATCGACAAATCCATCATCCTCGAGTCCGCCGACAAAATCTTACGCAGAAACCTAAGCCCTGCAGAGTTCAGCCAAATATCCGACCGCGTCGATCAGATCAATGAGGCCTACCGCACAGTCTTGGACGGCGATCGCTCATCCCTCACCTACCAGCCAGGCGTCGGCAGCACCCTCGCCATCAACGGCAGCCCCGCTGTCACCATCGAAGGCACAGACTTCGCCCGGCTCTACTTCAAAATTTGGCTCGGCGAGCAACCGATTTCCAGCAGCTTGCGCGCAAGCGTGCTGGGCTTTACGGAGTGATTTAATTCGCGCATATAATATAACGAAAAATAATTCGTGTATTAAAATTCTTTCTTAGCTTGAGTTTTTGAGTTTTCTACTTGCCATCGTATGGCAAATAGCGACTTTGTGAAAGCTACGCTTATGGCTACAACCAAAAAGAAAACCGCTGCGCCGGCTAAGAAGTCGACTACCAAGTCCGCCAAGTCCACCAACTTCGCCACCGCCCCCATCAACAAATCCCTCACAAAAGAGGCGAAGATCGCCCTCTACCGGACGATCGTGGGGATCCGCCGCTTCGAGGAGCGTTCGCTGCGTGCCTACAATCAGGGCAAAATCGGCGGCTTCCTGCACCTGTACATCGGCCAGGAGGCGGTCGCCACCGGCATCGTTTCCCTGATGGAGGAGAACGACCACATCATCACCGCCTACCGCGACCACGGCCACGCGCTGGCCGTCGGCATGAGCATGAATGAATGTATGGCCGAGATGTATGGCAAGCATACCGGCTGCTCGAAGGGCAAAGGCGGCTCGATGCACTTTTTCGCTCCCGACAAAAACTACTGGGGTGGCCACGGCATCGTCGCCGGGCAAACGCCGCTCGGTGCCGGCCTCGCTTTTGCTCTCAAGTATAAAGGGCTCAAAGGCTGCGCATTGGCCTTCCTTGGAGACGGGGCGGTCAACCAAGGCTCCTTTATGGAGACCCTGAACTTGGCCTCACTTTGGAACATACCTGTCGTCTTCGTCATTGAAAACAACGGCTACTCCATGGGCACCAGCTTGAAGCGTTCTTCCGCCGAGGAGAACCTCGCCCACCGTGCAGACGGCTTCGATATGGAGTGGGAAGTTTGCAATGGCCACGACGTATTTGAAGTGCGCGAGGTCGCTAACCGCGCAATGACCCGTGCCCGTGAAGAGCACAAACCCTTCCTCCTCGAGATCCGCACCTATCGCTACCGAGGTCACTCCGTGGCTGACGCCAACCACGAGAAATACCGCACGAAAGAAGAGATCGAGGAATACAAGCGGACCAAAGATCCCGTCAATGTGATCAAGCAACAACTCCTCGCCGATGGCACGCTAACCGAAGACGAAGCTAAGAAGATTGATCAGGAAAAGAAAGACGAGGCCGAAGCGTCCGCTAAGTTTGCTGATGAAAGCCCCGTTGCGCCACGCAGCGAGATCCAGACCGACGTGTACTGGGAGGTCGACAACGACTCTGAAAGTAAACTCAAGGGCACTTACTTCTTTAACGACTAGAGCCCAGTGCATTTCAACTTCTAACTTCTGACTTCCAACTCCCTTTCAAAATGCCACTCATCACTTACCGCGAAGC
>DLQD01000095.1:0-24438 GCA_002480015.1 Opitutia bacterium UBA7441 | reverse complement strand
CGCGACGAAAACGTCTGCATCATGGGCGAGGAAGTCGCTCAGTATAACGGCGCTTACAAAGTCACCGAAGGGCTGTGGGAAAAGTGGGGCGACAAGCGTCTGATCGATACACCCATCTCAGAAGCTGCCTTCTCCGGTCTCGCGATCGGCGCCTCGGCCCTGGGTATCCGCCCGGTCGTCGAGATGATGTTCATGTCCTTCAGCTACGTGGCGATCGACCAGCTCTTTAATAATGCCTCTTTCTGCCGCTACATGTCCGGTGGCTTGATGAATATTCCCATCGTGGTGCGCGGGCCTGCCAACGGCGGTACCAACGTCGGCGCGACGCACTCGCACACGCCGGAAAACATGGTGGCCAACCACCCCGGCTTGAAAGTCGTCTGCCCCTCCAACGCCTACGACGCGAAGGGTCTAATGAAAGCCGCCATCCGCGACAACGACCCCGTCTTCGTCATGGAAAATACCCTCCTCTACGGCGAAAAGTGGGACGTGCCGGAAGAAGAATACATCGTCGAGCTCGGCGTGGCCAACATCCTCAAGGAGGGCAGCGACCTAACTATCGTTTCGCACGGACGCTGCGCCATGATCTCACTCCAAGCCGCTAAAACCTTGGAAGAAAAGCACGGCATCAGCGTCGAAGTCGTCGACCTGCGCTCCATCCGTCCACTCGACGAAGAGACCATACTCCGTTCCGTCAAAAAGACGCACCGCGCCCTGCTCGTCGAAGAGAACAAGCCTTACTGTGGCGTTGATGCGCAAATCTCGCACATCATCCAACTCAAGGCCTTCGACTACCTCGATGCACCCGTCCATCGCGTATCGGCCATCGACGCGCCACAGATCTACGCTAAAGAACTTGAAAATTGGCAGATCCCGAACGAAGAGCGCATCATCGAGATGGCACTCAAGTGCTTAGCTTAATTAGCCACTCACCATTCTCCACCCTCCACTTTCCACTTTCCACTTTAAAAATATGGCTACACTCATCGATATGCCCAAACTCAGCGACACCATGACCGTGGGCACGCTGGTCAAATGGTTAAAAAACGAGGGCGACGCAGTCGCCAGCGGCGACATGATCGCCGAAGTCGAAACCGACAAGGCCACGATGGAAGTCGAGTGCTTTGACGATGGCGTCTTAATCAAGCAATACTGTGGTGTCGGTGACGAAGTGCCGGTCGGTGGCGCCATCGCGGCGATCGGTGAGAAGGGCGAAGAAGCCCCGACTGTCGATAGCGCACCCGCCGCCGAAGCTCCCAAGGAAACCGCACCCGCCGCTCCCGAGCCCAAGGTCGCAGAGCCTGCCCCAGCCGCACCCGCCGCACCCGCCGCGGAGCCGACCCCCGCGCCTGCCGCGCCCACTGCCTCGACCGGCGGTCGTATCAAAGCTTCACCGCTCGCCAAGAAGATTGCCGCCGATAAAGGCATCGACCTGTCCACCATCCAGGGCTCCGGCCCCAGTGGACGCATTGTTAAAGAAGATGTGGAAAACGCCAAACCCGGCGCAGCACCCGCCGCCCAACCTGCCAGCCCTGAGCCTGTCGAACGGGCCGCGACCCTTGAAGCACTCGACCTGCCCGTCTCCAATATGCGCAAGAGCATTGCCAAGGCATTGGTCGCATCCAAAACACAGGCTCCTCACTTTTATCTACAGATCGAAGTCAATGGCGCCCCGTTGGCCAAGCTACGCGCGGAGCTCAATGCCAAGCTGGCCGATCTCCCCAAGGAACATGGTGGCACCAAGTTCACAGTCAACGACCTCACCCTTAAAGCAGCCGCAGAGGCCGTGCGTCGCGTCCCCGCAATCAACCGCTCATGGGAGGGCGACACGATCAAACAACACGCCAACGTGCACCTCGCATTCGGAGTCGCGATTGACGATGGCCTGGTGACACCCGTCATCCGCGCCGCCGAAACCAAGGGTCTACGCGAGATCGGAGCCGAAGCCAAAGTGCTCATCAAGAAGGCGCGCGACAAGAAGCTCGCGCCGAACGAAATGAGCGGTTCCACTCTCACGGTGACGAACCTCGGCATGTTCGGTATCTCCGACTTCTACGGTATCATCAACCCGAACAACGCCGCCATCCTCAGCATCGGCGCGACGATCAAAAAACCGGTCGTCAACGAGAACGACGAGATCGTGGTCGGCCAAGTCATGAAAATCGGCCTCTCCGGCGACCACCGCACGATCGACGGCGCCGTCGGCGCGCAGTATCTGCAAGCCCTTAAGGAAATCCTCGAAACGCCGACTGTGATGCTGGTCTAGCTAAAAAGACAGAGGCCAGCGGTCAGATTTCTAATGATTGGTTGAATAAGTCGAAGCAGATGACCGGCTCATTAAGCAGGAATATGAGCTTAACTCGTGGTGGCTGCTTCAGTTGCGACATCACACTCTGGACTCGCTGAGACATAATGGCGACTAAAGTCGCCACTACGAGTCACAGCCTCGACTTTGCGACATTCGCCCCCGCCCCTCAAAGTAGACAAAAGCATTCTAACAATTTATCAATAGACTGATGGAAAAAACCGACCCTCTCATCTCTGTTCAAATCTCAGTCTATTCACTCGACGGCAATGTGCGCGAGGCAGTCCATTGCTACCTCGATGCATTGGATGCCACAGGTCTAGAACGCGACACCGGGACCATGTCGACCGTGGTCTGGGGCGAGGCGGAAGAACTCTGGAAAGGGCTCCGCAGCGCCTACGAAGCGGTCGCAATGAAACATAAAGTCGTCGTCAATGTCGGAATGTGCAACATCGCCCCACTACCCGCCCGCGCTTCAGGTCGTCGCTAAACTCTCCACTCCCCACTCCCCACTCCCCACTTCCCACTTCCCACTCTCCACTCTCCACTCCCCTCTTCAGAAATGATCCTACGTGTCACCCAATACGGCGAACCCATCCTTCGCAAGGTCGGCAAGCCGATCACCGATTTCGACGAATCGCTGGCCGAGTTGGCCAACGACATGGTGGATACCATGTATGACGAGGAAGGCATCGGCCTGGCTGCGCAACAGGTGAATCGCGCGCTGCAACTCTGCGTGATCGATGTGCGACCGCCGGAAGGCGTCGAAGTGCCTTTCAGTTACAGTTTCGACGGCAAGCAACCGCCGCTCGACCTGATCATGCCGATGGCGATCATCAATCCGAAGGTCACGATTACGGATGCAACCGAAGATGTCTACGAAGAGGGCTGCCTCTCCTTTCCCGGCGTGAACGGCAAAGTAGATCGCCCTGTCGGCGTGTGCTGCGAGTTTCAAGACACGGAGGGCAACCCACACGTGCTCGAAGCAGACGGCTTACTCGGCCGCTGCATTCTGCACGAGGTCGACCACCTCAATGGCAGGCTTTTTATCGACCTCATGCAGAAGCGCGACCTCAAGAAGAACGAGGCCAAGATCAAAAAGCTGAAGCGCGAGAGCCGTGACTTTTTGAAAAGTCAGAAGTAGCCATGTCCCCTCACTTTCGGGACTGATCGATCCAAAAACCAATCCTTTCGGCTACACACTTCGCGAAATGCAGTCGATAGCGTCAGCTTTTGGCCAGAGGAGAACAGCCACTGGAGATCAATCTCATGATTAGACTGTTTCCAAGCTCGCACGCCACAATCAGTCGTTGATCAAAACGCAAATCGGGTTCGGGACTTGGATCGTGCTGCCTTCTAGGAAAGTCAGCGCGCCCGTACCTGGGTCGATGGCAAAAACGGTGACGGAGTCGGAGCGGGCGCCGGCGGCGAGCAACCATCGGCCACCGGAATCAAGATTGATATTGCGCGGCCAGACTCCGCGGATCGGCTCGTTATCGACCACATAGAGATGCCCCGTTCCGGGGTCGATCTGAAAGCCCGTCACCGAGTCGTGCCCACGATTGGCCGCGTAGACATATCGCCCGTTTGGGTGGACGAGCACCTCGGAACCGGTGTTGACCTCCGAAGCTGCCTTCATCGCCGGACTTAGTGTCGGCGTGGTAGCGACAAGCTCGGCTGCCCCGGTCTCCGCGTCATAAGTGAAGGAGGACAGCGAGACGCTGAGTTCGTCGATCAGGAAAATGTATTTGCCGTCGATGGAAAACTTCATGTGGCGCGGCCCCCCTCCGGGTGTGGCCTCCGCCGCACCGATTTTCTTCATCGAGGCCATATCGGACTGGATTTTATAAATGACGATCTGGTCGAGCCCGAGGTCGGGCACGAAAGCGAAGCGACCGTCCGGCGAGAATCCGACCCAATGCGGGTGTGACTTAGTCTGACGCTTAGGGTCAACGCCGGAAGCGCCCTCGTGCGTGTGGATTTGCCCGCAAGGCAAGACGCGTCCGTCTTTGGCAAGTGGGAATAAGGCGACGGAGCCGCCGCTGTATTGTGCCGTGAGGAGAAAGTTCCCAGACGGGTGCACGGCGATATGCGCAGCGCGGCCTGCGGAAATCGGTTCGGAATTAAGCAGGCTGAGCTCACCGTCTTTCGCGATGCCGTAAGCGACGACGGCAGCCTGCCCATCCACCACGGCCGCCCCGTAGATACGTGTGCGATCCGGATGGGAGGCGAGGAAGCCAGGCGCGCCGACTTCAGCGGCCAGCGTGGCCGGGCTTAGTTGACCGTTTTCCGCATCCAATCTAGCGTGGTAAATACCTTTGGCCCCGTCGCCTCCAGTGCCGAAATAAACGTCGACCGATTCTGCCTGCAGACATGAAACCACCGGCAAAAAGACGAAGATTAAGATGACTTGCATTACCTGTTTACCGTAGCCGAATTCGTGAGAATTTGGACAGTCGACAAGTCCCGGCCAAGTCATCAAAATTCTCAAGAATTCGGCTACGCACTTCACATGCCTCTGCATACAAAAGCTGATTGTTTGGAACTGCGCGATTGAATTCATTTAGAAAGTGCTGATCCGCCCACTTTCGAATTGCACGGCGGCGGAGCCTTGAAGGGAGAGATCGATGCGTTTAAGGGCCGGATTTCCGCGGCTTTGCACGTACTGCAAGACGACCCCCAGACGGTCAAGCTGTTGGGCGAAATCCGTGTTCAATCCGAAAATGATGCGTGGCACCATCGTCGTGCGCACCTCGATCACCTCGCCCGGCATTTCGGGATCGCCAGAGTAGTGTTCCAAGGAGACGAGCTGCCATGTCTTATAAAAGTTGGGCTGTGTGCGTCGGGTGTCTTCGAGTAATTCCGCCACCCGCTCAATGCCGCGAAGCGGCTGGAACCCAGTCTCCGGATGCCGATAGGGCAGGACAAAAGGCAAGCTGCCGAGGGTTGCGGCCGGATAACCGACGCCCTTATAGACCGTGCCCGCGCGCGAGACGATGCGGGTTTCCGGTTGGCCGTCGGCCCCCATCACACGCATCCGCAGGACTGGTTCGTGCTCCTTGATTTCAATTTTTAGTGCACTTGGGAACTGGCGCTCGATCGAAGCGGTCTTGACCTGCCCGTGCGCTTCGAGCTGTTGCTTCATCAAATAGATATCGACCTCCATCATGTTGGTATCGCGTCGGAGTTCGATCACTGTGCCCAGCCAGCGACTGGGCAGGACGCCGTCGGTGTCGAAAATAATCGTCTCCACCGGCTTAGAAGGAGTGGCGATTTGAATCGGCTCTTGGCGTTTTTTAAAAGCAATGACTCCCCAAGTGATCGCAGCAACAATCGAAACGAAGACGGCAAAAACGCCGAGCAACTTAAGCATCTGTACCTGGCGTCGCTTGCGGGCCTGCGTGGACTGAATACGCGTACCACTCCGTGCTCCAGCGAGGGCGCGCCAGCTCTGTTGACCACTGGCAGAGGTGCTACCCTTGTGTTTGCCGCCTCCGATCATGCATCCCCTCCGGATTGAAAGCGGGCGATGGCGGGCGCGACGAGTTCGGCGGCAAGTTGCATAAAATCGAAGCCCACGCAGGAGGCACTCTTGGGCAACAGGCTCGTCGCAGTGAGGCCAGGCAGTGTGTTGATCTCCAAAAAGTAAGGCCGCGCACCGTCAAGGAGGAAGTCTATGCGCGCAAAATCACGACAGCCACAGGCGCCGAAGAGTTGCTCGGCATGGTCCTTGATCGTCGCCTCGACAGCAGGTTCGAGTTTGGCAGGAAAACGATACTCGGTGGAGCCAGGAGTGTATTTGGCTTTGTAGTCGTAGACGCCGCTTTGGCTAACGATCTCGACCACACCCATAGCCCCGCTATTCAATACGCCAACCGTCAACTCGCGCCCGTGGACACGTTGTTCAATAAGCCAATGCCCCGATCGAATCATGGAAAGTGCCACCCCTAGAGCAGAGCGGTGCTCGGCGAAGTGTAGACCGACACTGCTGCCTTGGTCAGCCGGTTTGATGACCAAAGATGTGCCCAATTGCTCGATAACCGCGTCCGCGAGCGGAGCCTCCGCGCCATCAAAAGTCAGCCCCTCGGGCACGGCGATCTTCAGCTCGCGGGCGATCGCTTTGGTCGCGGCCTTGTCCATACAGAGCCGACTGGCGGCGGCATCACTCCCGCAGTAGTGAATGCCCGCAGCTTCGAGCAAGGCCTGCAGTTGCCCGTCTTCGCCGAAGTGCCCGTGCAGAGCGGGGAAAACGATCGAACAATCCTTACGGATGCCCTCCGGCAGCGCTTCGGCCTTGAGCTCCAGAGGCTCCACCTCAAAGTGTGCTGTCAGAGCCTGCGCGATCGCCTCGCCGCTGCGTAGCGAGACTTCGCGCTCGGAACCGACGCCGCCGTAGAGGACTACTATTTTAGGCAGCTTGATCATTCGCCCAAAACCTCATCCCAAGACTGGCCGACAAGCAAGACCTCGGGCTCTAAAAGATAGCCGGACTCGGCCTTAACCTTGGCGCGCACACGGCGCACCAATTCGACGACGTCGGCACAAGTCGCGCCACCGTGGTTGACGATAAAGTTACCGTGTAGCTTGGAGACTTCGGCCGCGCCAACGCGCATACCTTTGATCCCCAGTTCGTCGATCAACTTGCCTGCATAGTTACCTTCCGGATTTTTAAAAATACAACCCGCACTCGCACCTCGCGGTTGGCTTTCTTTACGCGAACTGGAGTAGCTATCGATCCGACCTCGAATTGAGATCTCCGAATCAAGGTCCGCGCTCCGCAGAATCGCACCAAGCGCAATGCCCCGACTGATCTCTTCGACTTTTCGGTAGCCGAAATGGAAGGCTTCTTTCGGTAAATCCTGGTAGTGACCGAACTCGTCAATGAACTGCACGCGCTCAACAATATCGAACATCCAACTGCCCATCGCACCCGCATTCATGCGCAAGGCACCACCAACCGCACCAGGAATGCCTTCCAAAAACTCGAACCCACCAAGTCCGTGCTTCGCGGCGTAGCCGCAGATTTCCTTGAGCCGGCCACCCGCCGCCGCCCAAATGCGCTCCTCCCCCAAGGACTCGACTCGTCGCCAAGCTGGTGCGGAAAAACGAATGACCAGGCCGTCAAAACCTGCATCCGAGACCAATAAGTTGGAGCCGCGGCCCAGGCAGAAAGTGGCTAGTTTAAATAGCTCGGCAGATTGAAGCAGGACACGCAAGTCGCTTAAATTGGCCGGTTCGGCGTAGAAACGCGCCGCGCCGCCAATACGCATCGTCGTCTTACGACCCAGTGGTTCTTGCGATTTTAGAGTACAGTCGGGGGATAGACGTGGCTTGAGGTAATCCAATAAAGCAGCATCGAGCACGTTTCCTTCGCAGCCGGAAGCACACCCGCTAGCTTGTATCCAGGATACGAAAGCAGCAGCGAACTCTTCGATATCGCCTGCGCCAACAAAGGCGAGCTGCGTCGGTGAATCCCCGACCGCGCGGGCTAAGCTTTGAATGCCTTGTAGCGACATGTCCAGTTCCACGGACGCGTGCCCGCTAAATGCCTGCGCCAAATCGGCGGTCTCCCCTCCGACTATAGGACGTTCGTGAGCAGCATAAACCGGCAAGAGATAAACTTGGTCGGCGGCTTGCAGTGATGCGGCGAAATCCGCCTTAAACTGACGCGTCCTGGAATAGCGGTGCGGCTGAAAGACGACCACGAGTTGCTTATCCGGTTCCTTCGCTTCAAGGCATTCTATGAGCGCATCGATCTCGGTGGGATGGTGGGCGTAGTCTTCCACAACTGTCAGCGTGGCATCGCGATAGAGCGTTGCCTGTCGGCGCGCCATTCCGGGAAAAGACGCCACCGTGTCCTCCTGCAGTGGCTGACCAAAGATTGAAAGCACAGCGGCGGCGGCATCCGCGTTGACTTGATTAAAGCGTCCCGGGGGTGGCGCACAGAAGCCGAGTCGGGCGGCTGCGCCGTCGAATGTCTGGAGTTCGGCAGTCCCTGAGGGATTCAAATGCAGCTCTTCCGGAAGGAGGACGACGCGCTGACTGCGGTTGAGTAAACGGGTAAACGTCTCTTCAAGCTTGGCCGCATCAAGGTAGCGATCCGCATGGTCCCAATCCGCATTGAGCACCAGTGTGACTTCCGGAGCGAAAGCGTCGATCGTACCGTCGCTCTCGTCCACCTCGGCCACCAGCCAATCGCTCTCAATGAAGTGTGCGGGCGGCGTCGTCTGATTGGCGAAAAGCCCACCCAAGATATAATTAGCCTTAATGCCACAGTGGAGTAGCCCATGGACAATCATGCCAGAGGTCGTGGTCTTGCCGTGACTGCCGACGACAGCGATGAGTCGTTTATTTTGCGCGATTTCGGCCAGCATCTCACCACGCCGGAGGCAGCGCACGCCAGCCTCTCGGGCAGCAGCAAGCAGAGGATGCGCCGCGGGTACCGCACTGGAGTAAACAACTGTGGAGAAACGAGCGATCTGCTCGGTGAAAATAAAATCTTCGAGCAGGACGCCCGCCTGCGCCAGCCATCGACGGACGCGTTCCTGTAGATGCGCGTCGTATCCGGAAACCGAATATCCTGCCTCCGACATCCAACAAGCCAAGGGCGTCATACCCATGCCGCCCGCTCCGATAAATAAATAACTGTGCCCTGTATCCATCATCTCATGGGCTTGACGCGTTCACTATTATCAATCTTTTGCTTGTCGCAGAGCGCGAGTAAATCAGCTGCTATACGCTGGCTGGACTCAAAGCGATCCAAGCGCTCCAGATTCGACTTAAACTTAGCGAGCAGCCAATCGTTGAACATCAAATCGAGAACCTCGTCGGTAAGCGTATCGAGCTTATTTTGCGACAGCAGGATGCCGGCACCGTGCTGCTCGTGGGCAAGCGCGTTGGCCTGTTGGTGGTCGTCCGACGCATAGGGATACGGCACCAAAATAGCAGGTGCCCGGCAGCGGATAATCTCTGCGATCGAGCCAGCACCAGCACGAGAAACAACAAGGTCAGCCGCAGAGATCACATCGCCCATTTGATTAGAAAAAGGCACGAAGGTCGCTGTAATATCAACGCCGCCCTTCCCAACCTCATGGATGGTAGAGGCGGAGCTTTTACCGAGCCCTGTCACACAATAAAGCGAGATGCCAGCCTTGGCTAAAACTTCGAAATTATGCGTCACCCACTCGTTCAAAGCGGAGGCACCTTGACTCCCACCGATGACGACCAGCAGTTTGTTGGGCACTTGGATCTTCAAACGCTTCCAAGCATCCGCCTTCAGTGCGTGCTTGATCTCCTTACGCACAGGGTAGCCGAAATAGCGAATACGTTCAGGGGGCACACCGCGCAGGCGGACGCCGTCGGGTAGATAGATACGGGTAGAGAGATGCTTAATCATGCGCACAGCACGTCCGGGGCGACAGTTGGCCTCGTGCAAGACGACAGGGATGCCCTTGATCTGAGCGGCCAGACCGAGGCCGAGCGAGAGGAACCCACCGAAGAGCAAAACCAAATCGGGTGCTTCTGTCCGCAACATGCGGCGCGAAGCGAAAAAACCAGAGAGCATGCTGCCGAGGAAAGCCAGGCTTTGGAACAGCCCCCCCGTGTAGGCACGACCAGGGGTTTTCATAAAATTCAGGTGCCCGTATTTCTCGACGAGGGCCGAATCGACCTGCTTATGGCTGATCAGAAGGAGGCACTGATGCCCACCTTCCTGGAGCACTTCGGCCACAGCGATACCGGGAGCGAGATGACCACCAGTGCCCCCGCAGGCGATGATGATTTTACTCACAAATCACGCTGCCCACGCAGCGCTGGGAGCTCCCAAGAACGGAAGCCGTTGAGTATAATGCCGGTGAGGGTAAACATAAAAACCAGGTTTGAACCCCCATAGGAAATAAAAGGGAGCGACATACCCTTAGTCGGCAGGCAGCCGGTGACAACCCCGATATTAATGAGCGCCTGACAAGTGACGAAGAGGAGAGCCCCCATGACGAGGAGGTATTGGTAGAGATTGGGCGCGCGTTTGAGCTGGAGGACACCAATAAAAAAGAGCGTCATAAACAGAACGACGACGCCCGCGGTGAAGACGAAGCCGAGCTCTTCGCCGACGATGGCAAAGATAAAATCAGTGTGTGCTTCCGGAAGAAAAGACATCTGCTGGCGCCCCGCGCCGAGGCCAACACCGTTCAGACCGCCGGCACCGAACGCGAGAATGCCCTGCCACAGCTGGTAGGCGCTGTCACTACGGTTGCCCTCGACATCAAGAAAAGAGGTAATGCGCTGGAGGCGCACAGGATCATAGTAAACTGCGACCGAAAAGAGAGTCAGCGCAGCGAGAGCAGTGGGAATTAGGAATTTGAGGCGCACCCCGGCGAGGAACAGCATACAGCCACCAACCGCACCACAGAGGAAAGCTGTGCCAAAGTCGGGCTCTAAAATAATGAGGCCGCAAATGACCGCAAGAATACTGCATGGCATGAGATAGCCTTTGACCGGATGATCCAGATCCCGGCGGTGGCAGGCTAAGTAGTGCGCCATGGCAAAGAGCAGTCCGAGCTTGCCGATTTCGGAGACCTGCAGGCGCATGAAGCCAAAATCCATCCAACGACGCGCACCGTTGACTTCTACCCCGATTCCCGGAATGAGAACGAGGAGAAGCAGAACCGCCGAACCGGCGGCCAGCACATAAGCGTATTCACGTAGTGCTTCAAGGTTAACACGCATAGCAATGCCACCGGCCACCGTAGCCAGGGCGAGCCAAATGAGCTGTTTGCGCAGGAGAACAGTCGGGTCGTCGTGCATCGCTTGCGATGCACTGAAGAGCACGACGAGCCCAAGAAAAGTCAGCCCGACGACGATAAAGATAATGAACAACCCAATCGGCGGAATTCGCCAATTTGATTTTGAGGACATTATAGGTGCAAACGTCGTGCGTTATTACAGGGGAGAGGAGGAAGCTGAGGAAGCTGACTCTTCGAGGCGGATAACGGGGATCTCAACCGCGCCGTCAAACATCTCGTCGGTCTGAATTTCAGTCGCTTCACCTTCTACCAATGGATCTGCTTCGATGACTCGGATCTCGACTGGACCGCTGCTCGTTACAGGAACGCGGGGCGCGGGAGAGGCTGGCGCGGGAGAGGCCGGCGCGGGAGAGGCCGGCGCGGGGGCAGGACTCACGACGGTCTCGGTGCGGGAGTCGACGTTAGCTGCAGAACCGGAGCCGTTGATTTTCAGCACTTGCCCAACTTGAAGTTTACGCGGGTCAGTAATACCGTTGAGCGCAAGTAATTCGCCTGTAGGCATGCCATATTGACGTGCGATGGTGGCGGGATACTCGCCCGGTTTGACGGTATGGGTGCGGCTACCGGATGTAGTCACTGTGCTGCTCGGCGCGGCGGACGCCGCAGAAGTGCCTAAAGAAGTGCCTGAAGAAGTGCCTGAAGTGCCCAAAGCGCCTGAAGTGTTCGCGTTGGCACCAACGGGAATGACCAGTGTCTCGCCGACGCGGATGAGGTCGGAGGTCATGCTATTGGCGGCTTTGATTGCGCGGACAGACGTATCATACTGATTGGCGACCTTGGACAGCGTATCGCCTCGTTTCACCGTGTAGCTGGTGCTGCCCTGGTTAAAGGAAGTCGGCTGGTAGGTGTCGGCGCTCACGGTGCTGATCGAAGCAGTGCTGCCTTCGACCGGGACTTGGATTTGCTGGCCGATACGAAGCACGGAGTTCTTATTGAGCCCATTGGCAGTATACAGTTCATTGAGCGAAACGTTGTAGCGCTTGGCGATTGACCAGAGATTATCGCCTTTCTTGACGGTGTAGGCCTCAAAGGAAGGGCCCGCTACCTGAACACTTTGCCCACCCGAAGTCAGCGGTGTCAGTGGTGCCACATTGTCAAACTCACTAAATTCGTTGGCTGCGCTGTCCACGGCAGGGCGACCATCTTCGAAGCCAGCATTGAATGCGGCATCCAGACCATCACCCGGAGCGACGCCCGTCGCAGGGATGAAACCATCTGCCGTGCGGTCCTGCGTGTAGGTCTGCGTCGGCGGCTGCTTCGTGCGGCAACCGGGCTGCATGAGTAAGACGGCGATCACGCCGAAGTGAAGCCCGAGGACACAACCGAAAATTTTGGATACTTTCATAATAAAAACAGAGATAACACGTATATCATTACACACTAGGGGGCCTTAACGGCGCTCTTCAAACTTAAAACCGTGTCTGTGAAGCTTTTTCCGCGCTCTTCGTAGGACTTGAATTGATCGAAACTGGAGAAACCAGGGCTGAGTAACACGTTGGAATGCGGGATCGCGGCCGCCAATCGCGCGGCCGCGCGAACCGCATCCTCAAAGTAGGTATAAACATGGATCGAATCAAGCGAGTCCTCAAGCGCCTGAGCGAGACGGCCGCCGACCTCGCCATAGAGTACCGCCACCGCAAGATGCCCCGCGACTTTCTGAGCAAAAGCTTCGACATTACCACCTTTCGCCCGACCGCCGCCGATCCAAACGATCGGGCGTTCCACAGATTCCAGCGCGGCTAGCGTGGCGTGAAAATTAGTTGCCTTCGAATCGTCCCAAAAACGCACGCCCGCGAACTCAGCCGTCAGCGCGAGACGGTGCGGCGCAAGTGAAAAAGCATTGGCTGCCTCAATCAGGGGAGCCGACGGTAGATCCAGGAAAGACCAGAACTCTAGCGCCAATGAGAAATTTTCTGAATATGGATAAGATCGAAAAACGGAATCTGACGAAAGTCCCAAGACCCGAACGGAGTCTTTACGCGCTATAGTATAGGCATCGAAGTCATTAGGCACACTCTTTATCCAGTGTGCCACTTCCGGACCGACTACGCAGATGCCGTCTTTCTTTAAGCATTTAAACAAGCGCGCCTTAGCTTCATAGTAGCGCGCCATGGTTAAGTAACGGTCCAGATGATCCTCTGCAAAATTAGTCCAGAGCAAAGCGTCTAAGCCCAAATCTTCGGACAACTCGGCCTGAAACGAGCTGACCTCGATCACCGCATAAGCCTCCTCATGATTCGAAGCCGAGAGCACCGCCTCTGAGAAAGGGTAGCCGATATTCCCAGTTGCTACACTGCTCTGTCCTGCTCTTCGTAATGCTTGATCCAAAAGCGCGGTCAGGGTGCTCTTACCATTGGTGCCTGTTATGCCAATCATGCGCCCCTTCCAATAGCGCGCAGCAAACGCGATTTCACTAAGACAGGTCAGGCCTGAAGCCTCGGCTAGAGCTCGCCAGGGATGCTCTGCAGCAAAGCCAGGGCTGAAGATGAAAGAGTCAAAATCCGACACATCATCGGCCCCAAAAGTAGTCCGGTCCCCCTCCCCGGCTTCGTCGATCAAAACAACGTCGATGCCCTTCGCCAAGGCGAGGGAACGAGCAGCCTGCGCGCTCGAGCCCGCTCCAAAGATAGCATATGTGAAGGACATGAGCACTAAGCTAGACTCCGCGCACTCAATCTGGCAATGACGTGTTTCAAAAAGCGTCCCCGGCCTCCGACGGACAGGCTCCACAATCAACGCACCGCCAAACGCAGCGAGGGCTCAATACTGAAGTCGGCAGCGGCCAGCCCCGCGGGGTCAGCATAAGCGGCAAATGCGATCATGGCAGCGTTGTCACCTGTATGCTGGGCTTGCGCGATATGGCAGGACATACAGTATTTGGCGGCCAAACGCACCATCGCGGCGCGCAAGGCTTGATTATTCGACACCCCCCCGGAGAGACCAAGGCTACGGTAATCGCCCGCCTGTATGAGGTGCCTGGTCTTGCCAACGAGTTGGTCGATCACCGCCCGTTGATAGCCGGCGCAGATATCGGGCATGGCGGGCTCCAGTTCGGCATCGCTCATTTTTTCGAGACGATAGCGCAGACTGGTCTTGAGCCCGGAAAAACTGAAGCGGCGCTCGTTGCGCGGCGCGATAGCCTTGGGGAATTCGTAGATTTTAGGATCGCCCTGAGCGGCGAGTCGCTCGACCTGGGGCCCACCGGGATAGGGCAGGCCAAGTAGTTTGGCGCCTTTGTCCAGTGCTTCGCCCGCCGCATCATCCACCGTCTCCGCGAGGATAGTGAGCCGCTGATCCGTGCCGATCTCGAAAAGGATGGTATTGCCCCCAGAGACAATCAGCCCGAGGTGCGGCAGCAGCGCCTCGAAGGCCTCGGGGTATCGCTCGGGCGAGTCCTCGTGTAAGGCGATAAACGGCGAATAGGCATGCCCCCGCAGGTGGTTCACGCCGACGACAGGTACGCCCCAGGCCAAACCCAGACTACGGGCAAAAGCAATACCCAGCGCAAGGCAGCCCGCCAGACCGGGGCCGTTCGTGACCGCGATTTGGGAAATCGCACCGCGCTCGGCAGAAAGTCCAGCGGCCTTGAGCAGCGGGAAAAAATTCTTGAGATGCTCGCGACTGGCGAGGTCAGGGACGACCCCACCGTATTCCTTATGCAGTTCAACCTGACTGTGCACCCACTCACCCGCCATCCCCGAATCCGGGTCGAAGCAGGCCAAGGCGGACTCGTCGCAAGAACTTTCAATCGCCAATATCATATTAATCAAGAAGTCAGAAGGCAGGAATCAGAAGAGGAAAGACTTTTCTTGTTTCCCTGCCAGAGGAGCGCAAGTTAGTAGCTATGTCCGATGCGCCAAACCCATTAACCCAGCTGATTCGCGATGATTGCAGAAATGAGCCGATCAGCTACCGCGACTTTATAGAGAAAGCGCTCTACTCCAAGGGCTGCGGTTATTACACGCAAGCCGCCGAGCGTGTCGGCCGGAGCGCGCGGCACGACTTTTACACGGCGGAAAGCCTCGGACGCGTCTTTGCTAAGCTCGCCACCACTGCGGCGGTGGATCTGCTCGATAGCGAAGCCGGGACGCACCGCTTTGTCGAGATCGCGGCTGAGCCGGACACCTCTCTGCTCAGCCATCTGCCGAGCCATCCCTTCACGGCGGAGCAGGTGATCCGCCAAGGAGAAGCGGTCCACGTGGAAGGCTCCGTTGTAATCTTTGCCAACGAGTGGCTCGACGCCCTGCCCTTCCACCGGCTGATATTCCGCGACGGTGTTTGGCGTGAACGGGGAGTTGGACTCGATGAGAGCGGTCAGCTGACCGAAACCTTGCTCGAATCACTCACCCCCCAAGTCGCGGCGGTGGCCGATCGCCTGCCCGCGCAGATCGAAGACGGTTACGCGCTCGACCTGCCGCTGGAGGCCGAAGCCGCGCTCGCCGCGCTGTTGGCACAGGATTGGAAGGGGCTCCTCCTCCTCTTCGACTATGGGCGCACATGGACATCGCTCCTCCAAGACCACCCCTCCGGCACTGCGCGCACCTATAAAAGCCACGTGCAAGGCAACGACTTACTGGAAACACCCGGGGCTTGCGATATCACCTGCGATGTTTGCTGGACTCCCTTGATGGAGCAAATGCAGGCTGCCAAACTGCAATCCGTGACCCTGGAAAGCCAGGAATCTTTCCTTGTGCAGCGCGCTCAACGCGCCGCCGAGGCCATCGTTTCGGGTAGCGCAGGCGTGTTCAGCCCAGAACGCCAGACCCTGATGGAATTGATTCATCCCGCCAACATGGGGCAGCGTTTTCAGGTTTTATGGGGGCTGCGCGCGTAGGCAAAGAATGTCGAAACCAGCGTGGAAGGTATTTTTGCAGCTGAAAATTTCTCGAAAAAACACTTGCTAGGTGCTCTTTCACCCCTACTTTCCAGCCTTTCAATTTTTCAACGAAGGAACCTCTATGTCACGAATTTGCGCAATCACAGGTAAACGCCCCATGAAAGGCGGCCGTATCATCCGTAAAGGTCTCACCAAGAAAAGCGGTGGTATCGGCACGTCCCTTGTTAAGAACACACGTCGGAAATTCCGCCCGAATGTTCAACGCATTCGCGTCAAGCTACCCAGCGGCGAAGTGAAGCGCATGTGGGTCTCCGTTAAGGCGATCAAGGCGGGTATGGTCACGAAGGCCTAAGCCAGATACAGTCTTTTATAGAAAAGCCTCGGTTCGCGCCGGGGCTTTTTTGTGCTCAGGCCAGAAAGCACAGGGGCATGACAAGCACCCAAAGGGCATTCCACGGGCAGTCTACTTCCTCCCCCGCGGATGATAGAGCGCATGCTCATCAGCTAGACGTTGCGACTGCACAGAGGTGTAGATCTGAGTGGTCGAGATGTCGGCATGGCCGAGCATTTCCTGGATCGCACGCAGATCCGCTCCGCCCTCGAGCAGATGGGTAGCGAAGGAGTGACGGAGCAAGTGGGGCTTGATCGTCTTCTGAATCCCCGCGCGGCGAGCGTGTTCTTTAATCATTACCCAGACCATTTTGCGCGAGATCGCCCTGCCCTGCTGACTAAGGAAAAGTTCACTTCCGGTTCGGGCTTTAACAAAATGCGGACGCCCCCCGGCGATATAATCTTGCACAGCTTTCACGGCGGCCGCTCCCATCGGGCAAACTCGCTCCTTCGAGCCTTTGCCAAAGACACGCACATAGCCCTCGTCGAGATGCATACTCTGTAGAAGAATGCCACACAGCTCGGACACGCGAAGCCCACTACTGTAAAAGAGCTCGAGAATCGCGCGATCGCGGAGACCAAAGGGCGTATTCACCGAAGGCGCATCGAGTAGACGCTCCACTTCAGCTCTGGTCAGAACATCGGGTAATTTACGCAATAGCTTGGGTGCGCCGAGCAGTTCGGTAACGTCATCTTTTCGCACGTTTTCGCGCACCAGATGCTTGGCTAGCATCCGCAGCGCCGAGAGCTTGCGCGCCTGGCTACTGCGGGCAAAGTCCGCACGGCTTAAGCTCGCCGTCCACGCCGACAAGTGCGCCGACTCGACCATTGACCAATCGTCAACACCCTCCTTAGCGAGAAATTCCACGCACTGCGCCAAGTCACGGGTGTAGGCCAGCAGTGTATTTTTCGAGAGCCCACGCTCCAACTCCAACCAAGCGAGGAAACTCTCGAGCGGTTCGATAAAGGCATCCGGCAGCTTTTCAAAAGGATCGCTTTTCATATAGACAATAACCGGCGGCAGCTGAAGCAGCCGATCCTGAGCTCCACTGGGATCGGCAGTTTTAGCTGCCGAATGCACCGCCCGGTGTTTTCCAGTATCACCCAACCTTCTTTGAAAAACTCAATGTCCAACAAGACCATTTCTAGAGCTTCATTCCAAAACATGTGCCTTGCAAGCTCGCAGAGGAATCGCACAGTTGATGCCATCTAAATGAACAACGACGAGAACAACGAACATAACATTAAGCCCACTGACCTGCGTGGCATTCTGAAATATGTGCCCATGTTTCGGGATCATGTCTTCGTACTCGCATTGGACGGTAGCCTCGTCGCGCACGAGAACTTCCAAAACGTGCTCCTCGATATCGCAGTGCTCCGCTCCCTGAATATAAAAGTGGTGCTCGTCCATGGCATCGGCCACCAACTCAAATTACTGGCCGAGACCAAACAGGTCGCCATCACTGATCCGCACGGCGAGCTCAAGACGGATGCCGCCACCCTCAAGCTAGCCACAGAAGCCGCCGCAGTGGTTAGCCTCGAAGTGATGCAAGGCCTCACACGGAATGGCCTGCGCTGCGCCATGTGTAACGGCGTGCGGAGTAAAGAGGTCGGTATCGTTAAAGGGGAAGACCAGCTGAGCAGCGGCGCCGTCGATAAGCTTGATGAAGTGCTCTTTGATAAATTGCTCGCCGCCGACACCATCCCTTTGGTCACGCCGATCGCTTTCAGCCGGGAAGGCACCACGCTACGGATTAACTCAGACTTGCTCGCTGCCGAACTGGCCTCGAAGCTGAACGCCTCGAAGCTCATCTACATGACCACGCAAGATGGGCTTAAGATCGACGACCAGCCCTTGACTAATCTACCCGTCGGCGATCTTGAAACCTTATTGGCCACCTCCCCCGAAAAGATCCCTGAGCGGCTACGGAGCAAGGTGAAGCACGCAGTCAAGGCGATCAATGCCGGCACCCCGCGGGCGCACATCCTCGACGGACGTTTCTTCGGCGCCCTCCTCAACGAGATCTTCGACAAGGTTGGCATCGGCACAATGGTCTACAGCAACGACTACCAATCGATCCGGCGCGCGATTCAAGCCGATGCTCACTCAATCTACAACATCACACGCAACGGCGTGCGCACAGAGAGCCTTAGGGAGCGCTCGCAGGAATCCATCGAAGCCGCGATCAGCGACTACCTAGTTTACGAAATCGACGGGAGCATCGTCGGCTGCGTCAATCTTAAGAGCTACGACGGCGGCGAAATGATCGAGGTCGGCAGCGTCTATGTCCTCCCCTTCTATCAAAATAAAGGCGTGGGTCGGAAGATGGTTGAGTTCGCCTGTGCCGAGGCCAAAGAGCGCGGCTCGAATCGGGTTATCGCGATGACGACCCAAGCCAGTAAGTTTTTCTCCAAAGTCTGCGCCTTTACGGAAGGCACGGTGGAAGACCTACCCGCCGAGCGAAAACAGGACTACTTGAAAAACGGGCGTCATTCCAAAGTGCTCTACATCGACCTATAATTTGCGCACGGACACAGTTCATGGAACTTTACCACACGACCGACGCCGACGGCATTTCAGAGCTCAACCCCACTGCTGAAAAAATGCGCGAGCTGCTCGACAGTCTCGACACAGTCGACGCGCACGAGGCGGAATACCCGGATGTATCCCTCGTAGATGACTCAAGCGGCTGGTCGCTCTCTGTTTATCCGAGCGGTGTCGTAACCTTCGAAAATCTCGACGAACCCGACGATGTGCCTCGTTTCATGAGTGGCGTGTCGCGTAACCAAGCTCTTGAGCTCTGGCTTGAACTCTCGCGCGGCGAGATACGCCAGGTCAATAGCCGCCCCTGGCTACGCGACGAGGCGTAATACCGCTTCGCTTTGATCTTGGTATTTATGTGCTGCGAAACCCCCTTCGGGTGCTTGCTCGCACGGCTCTAAACTAGCGCCAGCAAAGGCTGACCACGTAGTCATCGACGCATCGAAACGCGAAACGCAACTGCCTAAGCTCTGCCGCGAAGCGCGCGTCCATTTCCAGTATCTGGGCAGTGCCGGCATCCATATCGACCTCCAGCGCTAGATCTTGAAAGTTACCCGTCGTGCGCCAGCGCGGAAATTGCGCTTTGTAAAAGGCCTCCTTCAAACTGAAGAGGATCGAAGTCCGCACTTGATCACTCCCAGCTAAAGCTGCTTCGAGCGGATGCACGATTCGAGACATCGCACCCTCGCCTAAGCGATTCGTTTTTTCTACGTCCAAGCCGACCAGTGAATACAAGCCTGCGGATACGGCGACTGCCATAGCCAGACCGCGACTGTGCGAGATCGAACCGAGGTAGCCCACCGGCCAAACCGGCACGCCGTCTTCGTCCGCCGGCAGGCAAGCGTGCTCTGCGCCGACCCCTCCGAGCGCCCGACGCGCGCACGCACGCCCGGCGGCGAACTCGTTCCGGCGGTGTGGCGCCCACAATGCCGTCAGCGCATCCTCCTCGGCCGAAAGCCGGGGCAAGGCATCGCTTTCGCCGACTGGCATCGCTACAGCTGCGCAACCCGTCGGCACCAGCGCAACCAGCGCCGCCTGCAATTGTCCGGAAATTTGATCGGGCATCATCCACGGAATAAAGTGCGAAGAAGGCACACTTAGCAAGCTGAAGCCGCCACTACGATATGCTTGATTAGTCCAAAATACGCCCTTGGTGCCCCGCACTACGGTTTTTCGATCACCACGTGTTGCACGTCGATCAAGTCGGCCTCGAAACCAGCCTCGCAGTAGCTGAGATAGTAGTTCCACTTACGACGGAAGCTCGCGTCAAAGCCCAGCGAATCGACTCTCGCTTCGGCAGCATTGAAAGCATCCGCCCAACGGCGGAGTGTCTGCGCATAGCTATGTCCGAAGCGGTGCATGACCAGGACGCTCGCATCCCCAGCGTTGGCCAAGTGTCGATGAATCGCGCCGGGCGAAGGCAAATGCCCTCCGGGGAAAATATGCTTCTGTATCCAATCGCAACCGGAGCTGTAACTTTCGTAGCGCTCATCTGGTATAGTAATCGCCTGAATGACCGCGCGGGCTCCGGGCTTGAGCGACCGGCTGACAATCTGGAAATAGCTGTCGAGGTATTCACGCCCCACTGCTTCGATCATTTCGCAGGACAACACTGCATCATACTGCCCCGTCTGGATTCGGTAATCCTCCAGTGCAATATCGACGCGGTCACTAACGCCCTCGCGATCGAAAAGATCCCGCGCATATGCAAACTGCTCTTCCGACAGTGTGATGGTTTTGACGCGGCTGCCACGCTGTGCGGCACGCAGCGCCAGCGCCCCCCAGCCTGAACCGATCTCAAGAACGTGATCGCCCTCACCCACGCCGGCTAGATCTAATATGCGGTCTATTTTGTTAAGCTGCGCCTGCTCGAGGCTCTCCGCTGGCTCTCGAAACAATGCACTGGAATAGGTCATCGTCGGGTCGAGAAAGGTCCGGTAAAAGTCGTTGCTTAAGTCATAGTGCGCTTGGATGTTCTCCTTGCTTTTCTCCAAAGTATTGCGGCGGGCACGATGATAGAGTCGGTTCATTTGCTGAGTCAGCAGAGAAAAACCACGGCGCACGCGCCCGAGATCCTTTTGGTTCTTTGCCAACAGAAGCAAGAGCGCTGAAAGATCCGAAGTGTCCCAATCACCATCCACGTAGGCTTCTCCGAAGCCGATACTCCCGCCCGAGACGACCTTCTTGAAGAAACGCGCGTTTTGAATATTTAGCTTTACCGGGGGATAACTGAAGTCGCCGACGACTTTGTGTGCTCCACTGGGAAAGGTAATCTGGAGGCTGCCATGACGAAGCCCGCGCAGCATCCACGCGAAGATACGCTCTACCGGGCGGAGCCGAATCGTCGATGTATTCTCCTTGGTCAAGCTGACTTTTTTCGTGGAATCCATGGAAAGAAAGCGTTCGTAGTCGATTGATATTGGCGGTAGGCGTCCCCCCGACTTTTCAGCGACGAGCGCTCGGCGTAGGGCACCCCTGTGAGGAAACGAAGAAATAGATACATGGCAATCGGGCCGACCCAGGCCGACGGGACCCCCAAGGCAAAAGCCACGTAAGCGAACCAATACAACCATTCGAAAAAGTAGTTTGGGTGGCGGGAGTAGCGCCAGAAACCGTACTGGCAGACCTGCCCTTGGTTTCCAGGGTTAGCGCGAAACACCGCCAGTTGGCGATCGGCAATTGCCTCTCCCACCAAAGCGAGAACAGCAATGCCGACAGCCAAGGTATCCATCCAAGACCAATGAGGCACTGGGTTCTGCATCGCAGTGATCACCGGAATCAGGAAAAGCGCTATGAAGACGATCTGAGCCAGAAAAAGAAAATAGAAATTGATCGATGCTCGGCGCCCCCAGTGCTCGGCCAGCGACTTGTAGCGCGGATCCTCGTGCCCCACAAAAACACGATCTTTAAACAGATGATAGCTGAGACGGAATGACCAAAACAAAACCACCAGCAATACGGCCCAAGAACGGATCGACTCTAGGCCCGACAAGCTGTGATAAATGAACGCACTCAAACCAAGGCCTCCCGTCCAAAGAGTATCGACGATCGCCATCAACCTAGCCTTACGTGCGATCAGATAGGCGAATGTCGCGACACAAAAGCCGAGACAAAAAAAACTGATCCAGAAGTAGGGTATTGTTGTCATTCTAAATGGCTATCATCCGCAAGTTGGGGGCATGCCCGCACCAGGTGGATGAGCTGCCTCGGGCGATGAACGACTCGACATTGCGTGAATTCGAAGACCACAATATACCCACGCCTCATGGCCGGACTTGGGCTGACTCTGCCTCTTCATAGATTTTATCCGGATATGTTTTGAGGTCCCAAACCAAGCCCATTTTTTCGAGGACACGCAGCCCCCAGTAGGAAAGATCCAACTCCCACCAATACATACCCTGGCGAGCGGAGAGCGGCCAGCGGTGGTGATTATTGTGCCAGCCCTCGCCGAAAGTCAGTAGTGCGACCCACCAGCTGTTGCGGCTCTCGTCGTCATTCGCAAAGCGCTTCGAGCCCACTATGTGCGTGACCGAGTTTACGCAGAACGTGACGTGGTAGACCAATACAGTGCTCAGAAAAAAGCCCCACATAACGAGTTGCAGGCCGCTCGTGCCCAGCCCCGGGAAGTAGGCATTCAAGCCCGCACCCAGAGCATAGAGCAGCACGATCAAAGAAAGCACTGGGAGGACGTGGAAACGGTCGATGAAGCGCAACTCGGGGTATTTGGTCAGGTCCTTGATCCGATCATGCTGGATCGATCCATAGGCGCGGCAGAGCACCCACCCGATGTGCGCCCAGAAGGCATCTTTAACCACCGGTGAGTGTATGTCCTCCTCTTTGTCCGAGTGTTGATGATGGTGACGGTGATTAGCTGCCCACCACATGGGTCCCAACTGCGCCGAAGAGGTGCCTACCCACGCGAGCACAAATTGAAACGCACGACTCGTTTTGAATGCGCGATGCGAGAAATAGCGGTGGAATCCAGCTGTGAGCGCGAAAACACGCACTACATATGTTAAGATCAGCGCAGCTACGGCAACCCAACTAAAGCCGGTGAAAAAGGTCCCCAAGGCCAGCAAATGCATAATAAAGATCGGCGAAGAGGCCATCAACAGGCGATTGTCTTCGTCGCGTAAAGTATGCTGTAAAATGATGCGTAGCTTTTCCATAGTGGGTAAGTTGAGTGAACGCTTTGAATAAGGCAAACTTACAGCAAAATTGGAAGTAAGGTATCGCTCCAATCTACGATCAACTATTTTATGGCTAAAATACATGAGCTCTACCGCGCGCAAACCATACCCACCGACTTGGAAACAGCGTGGAACTTCATTCGCTCGCCTCGCAATCTGGATCAAATAACGCCTGACAACATGGCCTTCGAGATCGTCAGTTCCCTGCCTGAGGAAATGTTCAACGGCCAATTGATCGAATACCGCATCGGCATACCCTTTCTGGGCAAGCAAACATGGCTGAGCGAATTAAAGCATATCCGCGAGCGCCACTCATTCGTCGATGAACAGCGCATCGGCCCCTATAAATTCTGGTATCATTACCACGAGATTACCGAGGTCGAAGACGGCGTCCGTTTCATCGACCGCGTGAACTACGTCATGCCCTTCGGGCTATTCGGCGAGATTGCCCGTGCAGTCTATGTGAAGAATCAATTAGAGCGCATTTTCACATACCGTCGCGAAGCGATGATTCGCTACTTCGCGGACATTTAATCGTAGCAGGGCCGCTGTCGATTCGGCAGGACACTTAGGCTTCCTCGCTTTCATTATGCATGTAAATCGTGCCTAGTTTGATAGAGCAGACCAAACTGTCAAAAATAGGTGCCATTCAATCCACAGGCGGACGCAAACCGCAACAGTTGCCGGAACGCGTCCCGCACCTAAAGGAGCGGACCTGCGTATGCGGCTTCCTTTAGATGGCCGCCTGACCCCTCGATTAAAATGGCACCTGCCAAAAATCTAGTCGGATTATAGTCATTGACACTAAGAAATAATCCGAACTAATTTAAAAGGATCGCGTATCGGCGTACGCACCATGGTTGCTATGCACTCTAGGTTCGTATCGATCCCGACCGGCTGTCGGTCTCTCCGCTGAAACGCCTAATCGATTGCGGCGGATCCCTACCCTGCCGCATGTGGCCCTTACATTACGGTCAATTCCTTTCGTAGCACCTATTGACGCATCCACGCGCAGACACATGAGCCAAGAAAATTCATCCACGGAAACGCCCGCTGCTAAACAAAAAAAAGAGGCAGCGCACGAAAACGCGCCCCAATCAAACCAGGAGCCAGCCCACGACAACGAAATTGCCGTTTCCGGGATTCTCGAGATCCTCGAGAACAACACAGGGCAGCTGATCGACCCTTCCCGTAACGGGAAAACCAAGCCCGACGACCCGTTCGTCCCGCGCGAGTTGATCAAGCGCTTCAAGCTCAAAAAGGGCAGTTTCATCGAAGGTAAAGCCCAGCACAACGCGAAGTTTCCCAACCCGAAAGTCCGCTTCATTGAAAAGGTGGACGGCGCCCTGCTCGAAGAACGCAAAGGCCGCTAT
>DLQD01000114.1 GCA_002480015.1 Opitutia bacterium UBA7441 | reverse complement strand
TATCCGTGTTAATCATTATTCATCAGTGGTTACCTTAGAGCGTTTGCAACTCTTCGAGTTTTTCGTAGCTCTTTAAGATCTCGGTTTCTAGTTTTTCGAGTTTATCGGCGTCGCCTGTCAGATCGCTGGTGGGGTCCTGATAGTAATCTGCGGAGGCCATGGTGGTGGAAAGCTTGTCCATCTCGGCTTCCATTTGCTCGATTTTTGCGGGGAGGATTTTCAGGGCTTCGCGTTCTTTATTGGTCAGCTTGCGCTGGGGCGCTTCGTTCAGTGGAGCCTGGTGAGTGGAGCCTGGTGAGTGATTGGATGTCTTGGCGGCGATTTTGTTGGCGGCCTTTTTAGCTTCTTGTTTTTGCAGCCATTCTTCGCAGCCGCCGACGTATTCTTCGATCCGGCCGTCGCCTTCGAGGGCGATGGTGCTGGTCGCAACGTTGTCGAGGAAGCTCCGGTCGTGGCTGACGAGCAGGAGGGTGCCGGTATATTCGAGGAGTCGCTCTTCGAGGAGTTCGACGGTTTCGATGTCGAGGTCGTTCGTCGGCTCGTCGAGTACGAGGACGTTAGCAGGCTGGATGAAGAGCTTGGCCAGCAAGAGGCGCGCGCGCTCGCCACCGGAGAGTTTGGTGATGGGGGAGCGGGAGGTCTGCGGGGTGAAGAGGAAGTCCTGTAGGTAGGAGAGGATATGGCGCGGGTTGCCGTTGATATTGACCATCTCACCGGCCGGGTGGACGTTTTCGGCAACGGTGAGCTTGGGATCCAGTTGGTCGCGGTGTTGGTCGAAGTAAGCGACTTCGAGCTTGGTGCCGTGGGTTACGCTGCCGCTTTGTGGCTCGAGCTTTTTGAGCAAGAGATTGAGCAGGGTGGTTTTGCCGGAGCCGTTGAGACCAACGATGCCGATCTTGTCGCCGCGCCAAATGGTGGTGGCGAAATTTTGGATGAGCGGTGCGCCACCCCACGAGTAGGAGATGTCGTCGACGGTGATGACCTTGCGGCCGGAAAGTTGCGCGTCACTGAGGTCGAGCTTGGACTTGCCCTGGAGGTTGCGGCGCTCGGCGCGCTCTTCGCGCATTTTCTTGAGCGCACGGACGCGGCCTTCGTTGCGCGTGCGGCGGGCTTGTATGCCCTTACGGATCCAGACTTCCTCCTCGGCCAGTTTCTTATCGAAGACGGCCTGTTGCTTCGCCTCGCCGGCGAGGAGTTCAGCTTTGCGCTCCAGGTAAGTTGGGTAGTCGCACTCCCAGCGGGTGAGTTGGCCGCGGTCGAGGTCGAGGATTTTATTGGCGACGCGTTGGATGAAGGCGCGGTCGTGTGAGACGAAGAGGAGGGCGATGTCGGATTTGCGAAGAAACTCCTCGAGCCATTGGATGCCGGGAATGTCGAGGTGGTTGGTTGGCTCGTCGAGGAGAAGGATGTGGGGATCGGCGGTGAGGGCGCGGGCGAGGAGGGCCCGGCGCTTGTTGCCGCCAGAGAGTGCGGAAAACGCTTGGTCGCCGTCGAGCTCGACGCGTTGGAGGATATTTTCCACCTTGTGCTCGATCGCCCAGCCATCGGTCTGGTCGAGCTCGTGTTGGAGCTCGTCGAGGCGGTCGCCGATTGTAGTGTCGTCGGGATGCTCGGCGATTTCATGTAGCAGGTGGTGGTATTCGGCGATCGTGCGGGCAGCTTTGCCTAGACCCTCGGCGACGACTTCGAAAACGCTGCCCTCGAGTGCGGCGGGCACTTCCTGGTCGAGCTTGCCAATACGGAGGCCGGGAATGGCTTCAACCTCGCCTTTGTCAGCTTCGATTTCGTCGTTGATGATGCGCAGGAGCGTCGACTTACCCTCGCCATTGCGGCCGAGCAGGCAGATACGCTCTCGCTTGTCGATGGTGAGACCGGCGTTGTCGAGGAGCTTGGGGCCGCCAAAAGAGACGGTGAGATTGCGGTGGGAGAGGAGCATGGGTGGCGTGGTGAGCCGGAGAGAAAGTGAAACGGCGCTTAATTAATACGGCTACTTAGCAAGTGTTCGATGTAGGCCAAGTCATTGGGTGTGGTGAGTTTCGGATTGGGCGCTGTGTTGGGGACGATCGTCGTGTGCAGTCCGATGCTGGCTGCGGCGGCCGTATCGTCGGTGATGGTGAGACCTTTGGCGACGACGTTCTGATAGGCTTTCAAGATACTTGAAAAATGAAAGGCTTGCGGCGTTTCCATCGCCCAGAGGCGACTGCGGTCGAGGTCTTCGAGTTCTGCTTGTTTGAGCTCGTCGGGGTTTGCGATTCGTTTGATTGTGTCGGTGACGGGGTGAGCGAGGCAGGCAGCTTTGTCCTGTTGGACGGCTTGGTAGAGTGCCCGGATGGCTTCGCTTGTGATGCAGGGGCGCGCGCAGTCGTGTATGAAAACGTGCTCGCATCGCTCGCTGACGACATTGAGCGCATGGATGACCGAGTCTTGCCTATGCTGGCCTCCGACCACGGATTGGATCTTTAAGTGACTGAGCGCATGTGCGCTCAGTGCTTCAGCAAGTAGGGCTTTCTGAGCTTCGTCCCGATAAACGACTAAATACTCGTCCGCGACGCCCGAATTAACAAAGGCTTCGATGCTGTAGGCAATCGCGGGCTTGCCATTTAGGGCGGTCAGCACCTTGTCGTCGACACGTCCTTGCATGCGCTGGCCGCTGCCAGCGGCCAATAGGATAGCGGTATTCATCTTCGTAGTGGGCTCAAAGCTCTGGAGTGTGTGTTGATACGGTCGGCAGCGACGGTGCGCTGTCCTCCGGTTCTAAGTCAGCTCCGCCTGAATGGCGTGGGCGGCAGCGGCGGGGTCATCGGCTTTGAGAATAGGGCGCCCGACGACGATGTAGCTGGAACCGGCTTTTGCAGCGGCTGCGGGTGTCATGATGCGTTTTTGCTCATCGGCTGCGCTCCCGGCGGGGCGGATCCCCGGTGTGACGATGATGGGTTGGGAGCCAAAGCGGGTGCGCAGAGGTGCCAATTCCAGTGAGGAGCAGACGAGTCCCTGGATGCCGGCTTTTAGCGTGATATCGGCGAGGTGGAGGACTTGAGCTTCCGGCGTGTTATTGACTTTGAGCGAGCGAAGTTGTGCTTCATTCATCGAGGTCAAGACGGTGACGGCGAGCAAGTTAAGGTCGGGTGCATGGTCGGCGCGCGCTTTGTTTGCCCATTCGAGCATTTCGCCGCCGCCGCTGGCATGGAGCGTAAGCAGTTCGACCGGAAGGGCGGCGATGCTTTGGACGGCCTTGGCCACGGTGTTGGGGATGTCGTGCAGCTTCAGATCGAGAAATACCTTGTAGCCTCGGTCGGCGATTTCACGCACGAAGTCAGGGCCGTAGGCGGTGAAGAGCTGGAGCCCAATTTTGACCCATTTGAGCGAATCGCCGAGGCGGTCGAGCATGGCGAGGGCTTCTTCACGGGTCTCCATGTCGAGTGCGAGGATGAGTTGGCAAGGTGCTTGATTAGACATGAAGGCAGACTAGGAAGTGATTTGTGCCTATGGCAAAGTGCAAAAGTGGAAATTTTCATGGCGGAGGGGACGAAGAGTTCCTTTACTGGAGATCTAGATGACTTCGCTGTCCCTCGATTCCCCTGCTAAGATAAACTTAATGCTATCCGTTCATGGTCAACGGGGCGACGGCTTTCATGCGCTGACTTCGCTGATCGTGGCGCTAGACTTCGGCGATCGTTTGCACGTGTCGCTCAAGGGGGACGGCGTCGATTTCCATTGCAGCGATCCCGAGGTGCCGACGGGGGAGGCCAATTTGATCGTCAGAGCCGCATGCGCTTTTCGATCGAGAACCGGTATCAAGGAAGGCTTCAAGTTTGATTTAGACAAACGGATTCCAATGGGAGCTGGTTTAGGAGGCGGGAGTAGTAACGCGGCGGTTGCTCTGCGGGCGATGAATGAGTTGACAGGCCGTCCACTGAATCGTTCCGATCTGCAGGATTTGGCCGCGGACTTGGGGTCGGATTGCCCTTTTTTTATAGATGCCGTGCCTGCGAAGATGACGGGACGCGGAGACATCTTAGATCCTTTGCCGCAGGATTTAGCCAAGCAACTACGTGGACGAAGAGTTTTAATCTTCCGCCCGGACTTCGGGGTGAATACTCGCTGGGCGTATCGACGCCTCATCGAGGCGAGCCCCAGGGCATACGAGCCGGAAGCACTTGCCTCAGCACGATTAAATGATTTTGCCTCATCCGGTGAGCTGAGCGGCTTATTATCGAATACTTTCGAGGCTTGTGTCGGCGCGAAGTATCTGGCGATACCCTGCCTCCTGGAGGAATTGCGCGCAGAGGGCCACCTTTGTCTTATGAGTGGGAGTGGCAGTTGTTGTTTCGCTTTGGCCGAAAATGAGGTTGAAGTGGCGGCAATTCGTACTATTTGTCATTCGGCATGGGGATCGGGGTTATTTTTTATTGAAACTTCAATCCTCTGATTGGAATATACAGTGAGTAGACAGCTCCGCCTGAAGTTGTCTGATCGATTGTGACCGAAAACCATATTAAAGAAGAGATAGTCCTCGAAGGCATCGCTGCGTCTCCCGGCGTCGCTCATGGGCGCGCTGTTGTCTATTTGCAGAAGCAACTAGATGTGCCTTCGTATGATCTGAATGAGGCCCAGGTTGATTCAGAATTAGAGCGGTTCGAACAGGCGATTTTAGAGACTCGCATTGAGATCTCACAAGTACGTGATAAGATCGCCAAGACTCTGAGTGAGGGCGAGGCGCGGATTTTTGACGCGCATCTCCTAGTATTGGAGGACAATGCGTTGCTCGACGAGGTCATCGCGGAGCTGCGCAGCACCAAGAAAAATATCGAGTTTTGTTACAATAATGTGTCGCAGCGCTACATTTCTTTTTTCCGCTCAATGGAGGATGAGTATCTGCGAGAGCGTGTTTCGGATATCGGGGATGTCTCCCGGCGTCTGTTGCATAACCTGATCGGGATGCAAAAGGTGAACCTCGGCCAATTGGCGGCAGAGAGCATCATCATCTCCGAGGATATTTCGCCCTCAGATGCGGCCGATCTGGATCGCAACAAACTCTTGGGCTTTGTGACGGATGGGGGTGGGAAAACGAGCCACTCGGTCATCATGGCCCGTTCCCTACGGATACCGGCGGTTGTCGGCACGCACAACGCGACGAAGAAAATTTTGAGTGGCGACCATATTCTGGTCGATGGGCACGAAGGTATCATTGTGATCAATCCCACGGAGGATCGCCTCTACCAATATGGTAAACTGGCGAAAGAGCGAAAAAAGCGGGACGATACTTTTAACTCTTTCATTTCTGAGCAGGCTCGGACTAAGGATGGGGCCACCATCCATTTGATGGCGAATATTGAAGGCATCGCAGAGATGGAGCAGGCCAAGCATATGCGCGCCGAGGGTGTTGGCCTCTTCCGGACGGAGGGCATCTTTCTGCGGCACCACGGCTATCCGCCCGAGTCAGTGCAGTATGAGGAATATCGCGCGGTGGTTGAAGCCGCAGATGGCCAAGCTGTAATTATCAGGACCTTGGATGTGGGTGGGGACAAGACGATCGGCGATGAAAACGTTAATGAGGACAATTCCTTCATGGGCTGTCGAGCAATCCGTTTTTGCTTGGAAAACGAAGATATTTTCAAAACCCAGCTCAGGGCGATACTCCGCTCCAGCGCCCATGGTCACGTCAAGATCATGTATCCCATGATCAGCGGGATGTGTGAGCTGCGGCGGGCTAACGTGATTCTCGAATCGGTTAAAGAAGAACTGACGATGAGAGGGGAGGCATTTGACGCAGCAATTGAGGTCGGAGCCATGGTCGAGGTGCCCAGTGCGGCCGTTATTATCGATCTTCTAGCCGCAGAGACTGACTTTTTGAGTATCGGAACCAATGATTTGATACAATATTTGATGGCGGTGGACCGATTGAACGATCAAGTTGCCCACCTTTACGATCCGGCGCATCCGGCGGTATTGCGGACGCTTAAAGCTATTATCGACGGCGGCAAGGCGGCGAATACGCCGGTCAGTGTCTGTGGTGAGATCGCCGGCGACCCGATTTATGCCGGGATTCTGCTCGGAATGGGCGCGGACTCGCTGAGCCTCACATCCAGTCTGCTTCCCGAGGTTAAATATTTCATCCGTCACATTAAAAAGTCGGAGGCGGAAGAGCTGGTCGCTGAAATCATGAAAACGGCCGATTCAGCGGAGATCATCCAAAAGCTTGAAGCCTTCCGCCAGAAGGCCCTCGGGGATCTCGCCTGAACACAGTGCGATCGCTAGCTTCTGGCAATTTCCAGAAGTTCCCTTAACTAGGAAGTCATCCTAAAGAGCGACTTGATGGCGTCTTTGATCGGATCGATTGCTTCTACGCCTTGCGTCAAAACGAGGTAGATAATCCCTGCGTAGAGTAGCACCGCGCAGCAACCCACTGCGAAGGCTCCGATGGCGAGGAGCCCGTCCTCCTCGGAAAGCCCCACACCGATCATAAAAATCACCATCGCGGGGAAAGTATTGGTCAATGGAATGGGCAGCATCATCAAACAGGCCATGATAGCTATCACAACGGCCAGCCCAGCTTGCCCCGGGTGACTACGGATCCATTTCTGCCTGGGTCGAATGAAGCGTTCAATTGCGTGCAGGAACTTCGACGCGCTGCCCAGCATCGTGTGAGCAAGCTTAGGCTTGATACGGATGGCGCTCAATTTCGCCGGCAGCCAAACGGCTGTGCGTCCGCTCATCATTTGCAGCGCGATGAGGGCAATGACTATGCCGAAAGGCGTGCTATAGCCTGGCGCCGGCACGGGGAGAGCGCTGGGTAGGGATAGCACGATCAGGACCAGTCCGAAGCCCTTCTCGCCCACCGCACCGGTGATCTCACGAATGGAGAGTCCGCGTGTATCCTCTGTCTGCAGTAACTGCTTTAAAGTATCCCCAAGAGGGAGTGGGGGCGGAGTTTCATCAGTGGTTTGCATTTGCAGTTCGCTCGATCGGTGGAAAAGTGGTCGCCATCCTTCATGCTGACTTGTTAGAACTTCGCAACTATGAAACCCACGAACAGACAGCCCGTCCGCACTTCGCTGGGGCTCTACGGGGGCAGCTTCGATCCTGTGCACAGCGCACACCTCAGGGTCGCGCAGCTCGCTCTAGAGCAACTGAGCCTAGACAAAGTCGTCTTTATCCCCGCGGCCCGTTCTCCGCTCAAGTCGAGCTCGACTTTTGCTAGTGACAGCGATCGCATCGAGATGCTGGAACTCGCTACTGCAGGGGAGCCTCGCTTTGAAATCGACGCCTGCGAAATCGAGCGAGGCGGAACCAGCTATGCGGTCGACACGGTTAGCCTTTTTCGTCAGCGGTATTCCCAATGTGCGCTCCATTGGATCATTGGTGCCGACCAATTGGAACTTCTGCCAAACTGGCACCGCATCCACGATCTGGCCTCGCACTTAACTTTCGTCGTACTGCGTCGCCCGGGTTACTGCTTGGATGCACCATCGATCCCAGGGCTCCAGTTGATTGAGCTCGAAGCGCCTTTAATGGAGCACAGTTCGAGCGAAATACGCCGCCGCTTGGAGGCGGGCCTGCCCTGTACGGACTTATTGCCGTGCTCAGTTGAGGCTTTCATTTCCTCACGAGGCCTCTATACCCGATAGAAAATACCCAAATTCATATGACCAAAGACTCAAGTAAAGCGAACCATCGCACTCTCCAAGAGATACGCTGCGCTGTCGCAGCCATCGAAGACAAAAAAGGCGAAGCCATACGCATACTCGATGTGCGCGGAAAATCTACGATCACCGACTACTTGGTTTTAGTCACCGGCACTTCGGATCCACATGTCAAGGCGCTCAAGGGCGCACTCGATCAAGCTTTGAAGGAAGCCCAGGTGCAGCTGATCGGCGAAGACCGCGCTCTTGTCAGCGGCTGGCTCGTCGTGGATGCTTTCGATTTTATGGTCCATTTGCAGACGCAGGAGATGCGTGACTTCTATCGCTTGGATCAACTCTGGAATGACGCTCCTGAGGTCACATTATAGGTCGGGTTATGCATACAATTCTCGTCGTTTTCGTCTGCCTGCTTATTCTCAAGCTGGGCACGAGCATTCTGCTCGACGTGCTCAATCTCCGTTATGTCCAAGCCCGCGCTGGAGAGGTGCCCGAGAGCTTTCGCGGTTTTATTGACCTGCCGACCTACAAAAAGTCGGTCGAATACACGGCTGCCAAGACACGCTTCGGCATCGTCACCGACCTATTCGATGCCGGCGTGCTCGCGCTCGTTCTGCTGCTCGGTATCCTGCCCTGGTTCTACGAACTGTTCTCCGCCTGGTTTGGTATTGGTATCTGGGGGCAGGCCTTGGTGCTTTTTTTGACCGGCCTTGTTTTGGGCATCCCTTCAATGCCCTTTGATTGGTGGGGCACCTTTAAGCTCGAGGAGCGCTTCGGCTTCAACAAAAGCACGAAGAAGCTGTGGGTTGTCGATAAAATCAAAGGCACCTTGATCGGCTTCGTTATCGGCTATCCTTTGTTGGCACTGCTCATTTATCTGGTCAGTGCCGCAGGCGCGCTCTGGTGGCTGTGGGGCTTCGCCGTGTTCTTTATTTTTCAACTCGTCATGGTCGTCGCTTATCCAATGTTTATCATGCCGCTTTTTAACAAGCTGGAGCCGATGGAGGCGGGTGAACTGAAGACGCGCCTTTTTGCGCTCGCCGACCGGACGGGTTTTCAGGCGCAGACAATCCTCGTGATGGACGGCAGCAAGCGTTCCGGGCACTCCAATGCCTTTTTCTCCGGCTTCGGGCGTTTTCGTCGTATTGTTTTATTTGATACGCTGATTGAACAAATGGAGCCTGATGAACTGGAAGCAGTGCTTGCCCATGAGATCGGCCATTATAAGCTCGGGCACATTCCCAAAATGATGGCGATGGCGGCGGTCTCCTCGCTCGGTATGTTTGCCGTGCTCGGTTGGCTGGCCAATGCCGCATGGTTCACGCGCGCCTTTCACTTCAGTTCGTCCGCCGAGGGGCAAATCGTGCCCGTGCTCTTGCTTTTCATGCTCCTGAGCGGTCTGGTTACTTTCTGGCTGTCGCCCTTGACCAGTCGTCTTTCGCGAAAGCACGAGTACGAGGCCGATGCCTTTGCGCGCGATGCGATGGGCGGCTACGCGCCACTCTCACAGGCTCTTAGGAAGCTCCATAAAGAGAATTTAAGCAATTTGACGCCGCACCCGCTCTATAGCAATTTTCACTACTCACACCCCACACTGGTCGAGCGTGAAGCTTCCTTGCGATCTAAAGTGTAGTTTGCTTTGACCACTTGTTCTTCTCGGTTCATGCAAAGATACATTCGTTTGTGCCTCTTGAGCTTTTTGCAGCTGATCCTCTTTGCGGTTTTGTCCGCTCAGGACCTGCGTGTGGCCACCTACAATTTGAAGAACTATCTGGTCATGGATCGCTATGTCGATTCCAGCTGGCGGCCTGCATATCCCAAACCTGAGAAAGAAAAATCGATCATGCGTGAGGCGATCAAAGAAGTCGCGCCGGACGTGCTGGTACTTCAGGAAATGGGCACGGTCGATTTTTTGGAGGAACTCCGGGCTGACTTGAATCATGATGGCCTTCATTACGAGTATGCCGTGCACATGAAGGGATCCGATCCGGACCGGCACCTCGCGGTCTTGGCTAGGCGGGCACCCTACGAGGTAATCAAGCACAAGGATCTCCAGTTTAAGTATTTTGAGGAGCGCGAAACGGTGAAGCGCGGTATGCTTGAGATGAGTTTCAAATTGGACGACGGTCGGAGCTTCCAGTTGTTTGCCGTTCATTTAAAAAGCCGTTACTCGGAAAACAAAGACGATCCCGGATCGGAACTGCGCCGCGTGCGCGAGGCCGAGGCCTGTCGTCATCGTATCATTGAACGGACGCAGGATCGGGCGCAGACTCAGTATCTGGTCGTCGGCGATTTCAACGACCATCCGACGAGCTCAACGCTTCGACGTTTTTACCGAAGAGGCAGTTTAGAGATCGGCACACGGGTGCCGGCGGCAGATAGTCGAGGAGAGGTCTGGACATATTTCTATGAAAAGGAGAGCCGCTACGAGGCCGTTGATGGTTTTATCGCCTCGCCTGAAATGTACCTCCGGGTCAAGGCTGGCCAGGGGCACATCGTGGATACTCCGGGTGCGCTGAATGGCAGTGACCATCGGATGGTCTATCTGGACCTCGTCACTCCCGCCGTGGCGATCAGCGCAGAATAGGAGTTTTCCGGCCGCCAGCCTACTGCCTCAATCAGAACACCGCTGACGTCGTGCTTCGTAGAGACAGACGGCTGCGGCGGCCGCGACGTTGAGCGAGTCCGCTTGCCCGGCCATAGGTATGCGGATCTTATGCGCCGCCTTCTCTAGCCAGTAGGGCATCAAGCCGTCGCTTTCGCTGCCCATGAAGAGCGCGATACCTTGCCGGTAGTCGACATCCCAATGCAGTTTCTCGGTGTCGGGCGTGGTCGCGCAGCAGACGATATGATTGGCATCCAGCCACGCAGCCAGGGTCGGACGATCCGTCGATACGATGGGCAGGGCGAAGAGGAGCCCCTGTGAAGAGCGGATCGCGTTGGGATTGTAGAGGTCGAGCACGCAGTCCACCAAGATGACGGCATCGACGCCCGCGCCGTCCGCGCTGCGGAGAATAGCGCCGAGATTACCCGGTTTCTCGATCCCTTCCAGTACTAGCAGGAGCGGCGGGTCGCCTAGCTTGAAGTCGGACAGCACGTTGTTTTGCTGCACAGCGATTGCGATGAGGCCGTCAGGTCCCTCTCGCAGGGAAGCTTTATTAAATGCGTCCGCACTCATTCCG
>DLQD01000085.1 GCA_002480015.1 Opitutia bacterium UBA7441 | reverse complement strand
CCTTTCCGGAAAGGGCGCACCTGCTGCCGACTGGCAGACAATTTACAATCTACGCTCTCAGCCTCAGAGTCCAGAGCTCTCTCAAGTTCTGGCTGCTATTGACGGCCAGCTCTATCGCGTGCCCTACCTAGGCATGGGGGAGAATGAATATATCTATCGTTTTCGCACGGCCAAAGAGCGTAATCGCGCGGTCTATATCGACGGTCAGTCCGAAACTCTTTACCAGAGTGCCCTTTGCCATGCCATCAAAGTAGCCCGCCGCACCAAGGAGAAATCCTCTGGCGAGCCTGCTGTAATAGATTTCGGCGCGGTCAGCTACGTCATACCCAGTCACTTTGGTTTCTGCCTAGGTGTGCAAAACGCCATTGAACGCGCCTACGAAACCGTGGCCAGCCACCCAGATCGTCGTGTCTTCATGCTGAGTGAATTGATTCACAACCCTTTCGTTAACAAAGACCTACTCGCACGGGGTCTCCGTTACCTCCAGACCGACAAAGGGCTTCCTCTGCGTAGCGACGGCTCCATCGCCCGCAGTAAGGACGACCCTGACGCCCTTTGGAATCAGCTCTCCCAGGATGATATCGTCATCATCCCCGCTTTCGGTGCGACCAACGAGGACAAAGCTCGCCTCATCCGACGGGGCATCGCCCTCCGTGCCAACGACGCCACCTGTATGCTCGTGGAAAAAGTCTGGAAAGCCGCCCGCCGCTACGCTGAGGCGGGTTACACTGTCTTGATCCACGGAAAGTCGGAGCACGAAGAGACTAAGGCCACTTTTTCGAATGCTTCCAGCTACGGCCCAGCCCTTATGATCCGTAACATGGAGCATGCCCGCCGCCTCGCCGAGGTCATCGAGGCCGCCCCATCCGAAAAGTTAACCCTTTTCGAGGCGTCCTTCGCTGGACTCTACGCCGAGGGCTTTGACCCGGTTCGGGATTTGGAAAAAATCGCCGTCGTCAACCAGACCACGCTTCTGCGGAACGAGACTCTTAATATTATCGACTATCTACGCGATGTCATCGCCGCCAAGTTCGGCGAAGCTCACGTAGCCGACCACCTCTGGTCCAAGGGCAAGGGCGACACTCTCTGCTACGCCACCCAAGTCAATCAAGATGCCCTCCATAAGGCCGTCCAGCAGTCGATCGACGCTGCGCTTGTTGTCGGAGGAAAGAACAGCTCTAACACCTTTCAGCTCTACCGAGTCTGCGCCGAACGCTTTGGCGCGAGCGCCCACTACATCCAGTCCGAGGACAATATCCTTTCCCTGGACTCCGTGCGCCACTACATTTTCCCCTATAACCTGACCGCCGCCCCTGCGACAGTCGAAGAGGAACGCCCGCTCTTTCAAACCCCGCCGGAAAAGCCCCGTATCCTCCTGACGGGGGGTGCTTCGTGTCCGGACGGCATCATTCAGCAAGTCATCCATCGCATCAATAGCTTCTTCCCCCCTGAAAATATCCGCTCTATCGAAGCGATTCTCGGAGATTTTGAATAGCTTCTGCCGCCTGCCCACAGCGACTATTTGGTTAGATCATGGATTTGCCTTATGATGTTCTTTATACACCTGATCCAAGGGGATATACTTTCAAACCCTCCCTTTTCGATCCCTCACTTGAAGAATTCCTAGATCTGATTAAACATTTGTATTGGTGTTGATCAGACTCACAGATTTACAAGGTGGTGCCACGCCGGGGATTCATTACGATCTTGGCCTTGTTGTTGTGCACACGCTCTACGGCTATCGCGGCGCTGTCGTGGCGGTTGACATACGCTGTATGGCTGGCGACACCTGGTATCAGTCAAATAAGACCCAGCCGCCCCGCGAACAACCCTGGTATCATGTTCTCGTCCATGAAAGCGGGGGGTTGAGTACCTACGTCGCTCAATCCAATCTCGCAGAAGACACCAGCGGCGACCCGATCGAGCACCCGCGCATCGCTTGCTATTTCGCTGATTTCAAAGACGGCCGCTACCAACTCAAAGAAAGAAACGGCTCGGGCAGTTGCTCGATCTAAGAATTAAATCTCCAGTTTATCGAGTTATACTTAGGTCCAGATTAGTCGAAGGATGCGTATACGGTGGGTTCCGCTGAACCGATAATCCACAGAAGATAGGCCGCGCCGCAATCACCTTCTGCCAAGGTGTTAAATGATTATACACCATATGTGCGACCCAAAGATGGCGAGGAAGTGCTGTCTTGCCTCCAGGGCAGGAGTGCGAGTTCAGAGTGTCTCACGACAGCGCTGTTTCCAGTTCACTCTCCACGCCTTCGAGCACGAGTTCGCCGAAGAGGGTGCTGGCGGTGGCGCGGTCGAAGCGGACTTTGGCGAATTGACCTACAAGGCGGGGGCTGGCTTTGACCAATACGACGCGGTTGCCGCGGGTGCGCCCGAGGAACATGTTCTCGCCCTTTTTGGCGGGGCCTTCGAAGAGCACTTCCTCGGCGGTGCCGACGAGCGTTTCGTTCCGCTCCAGCGAGCGTTTGCTTAAAATATCTAAGAGCACTTGGTTGCGTGCTTCTTTTTGCTCCTTGGACACTGGGTCACCGAGCGGCGCGGCTGTGGTGTCGGGGCGCACACTATATTTAAAGAGGTAGGCCATATCGAATCCGATTTCCTCGAAGTGTTTTCGCGTAAGCTCGAAATCTTCCTCCGTCTCTCCTGGGAAGCCGACGATCACGTCGGTTGAAATATACATATCGGGACGCACCGTGCGCATCTTGTCGATGATACTGCGGAACTTCTCGATTGTGTAAGGGCGCCGCATCGCCTTGAGGATGGCGTTGCTCCCGCTCTGCATGGGGAAGTGAAGATATTCACAGAGCTTGGGCAAGCGGCCGTAGCATTCAATCAGGTCATTCTTGAAGCCCACTGGGTGAGGGCTGGTGAAACGGATCCTCTCGATGCCTTCGATGGCGTGCACCTTTTCGAGCAACTGCACGAAAGGGCTCTTCTGATTGATAAAGGGAAACTCACGAATTCCGTATTGGTTGACAATTTGTCCCAGTAAGGTGACTTCTCGGGTACCTTTTGCCGCAAGCCCCTCAATTTCTTCCACAATCGCCTCCATCGGGCGGGCGCGCTCGGCGCCGCGGGTCTTCGGTACGATGCAGTAGGAGCACTTCATATTGCAGCCCTGCATGATGCTGACAAAGGCCGTGACCTGCAATTTGTCACTGTTGTGTGACTTTATGGTGTTCTGCGAATCGATTTCTTCGGCCAGATCGACGATCGTCTCGGGACGTGGCCCTTGCCCTTGTAGGGTGGCGATCATCGCGTCGAGGTGTTCGGGCACGCGGTGAAATTTTTGGGTACCTACGACGAGGTCGAGGTCGGGAAGGCGGTCGACGAGTTCGTCGCCCCGGTTCTGCGCCATGCAGCCCATGATCCCGAGGATGAAGTTGGGGTCTTTACGCTTTCGCTTGGCTAGGTGTCCGGCTTTACCAATCGCTTTTTGTTCGGCCTGGTCGCGCACGGAGCAGGTGTTAAGGAGGACCACGTCAGCGTCGAACTCATTATCGACGAGGGCATATCCCTTGGCGCGCAGCATCGCCGCGACTGCGTCGGAATCGCGTTCGTTCATCTGGCATCCGTAAGTCTTGATATACACCCGATTCATGAGGAAGCCGCAGAATACCGAGGGGAGCAGGTCTGTAAATGCTGAAAATGTAGTCAGCGCGCGGCCCACCCATGCAAGATGTGCTCGCAGCGGCGAAAACCCTTTTCGGGATGGGCTAACCTGAATGCGCCCGGCGGCTGGCCACGGCCAGTCCCATCAGTGTGAGATTGCCGACGAAGTGGCATTTTTGCGCCCAGTCTTGGGTCAAATTTGCGATGCTACCGCCGGTCGAGAGCACGACGGGGTCGGATTCCTTGCGATTTTGTAACTCATCGGTGACTTTATGCAGGAGCGCATCGATCATCCCGGAAAACCCGACGGCCACTCCGAGTTTCATGGCGTGGACGGTGGACTTGCCGATGGCGCCTTCGACGTTGAGTAGGTCATCGGCGCTGAGTTCGGGAAGGAGGGCAGTTTGCTCGTGCAAGTAGCGCGTCATCACGGCGAGGCCGGGGGCGATGATGCCGCCTTCGTAGCCTTTTGAGCTGACGATGTCGAAGGTCACTGCCGTACCCATGTCGATAATGATGGCGGGGATACCGTAGTATTCCTGCGCGGCGATGGCGTTGGCGATTCGGTCTTGGCCGATTTCGGAAGGCTTCGGATAGACGAGGTCAAGACCAGCGCAGGTCGTGTGAGTGAGGTGGAAGATGGGCAGCCCGAAATCGGCCACGCTAGCGCAAAGGTGGGTGTTGATAGCTGGCACGACGGAGCAAAAAGAGATGCTCTCAGCCTGAGCGAGGAGCGGCGCGACGACCGTCGCGAACTCGCGGGAAGCCGAGGCCTCGAAGGCTTTGGTCGGGAAGTGCCCCGTAGATGTCACTGTTTGGCCCGAGACCAGTCCGTAGTGGGTGCTGGTGTTGCCGACGTCGATGCAGAAACGATTCATGATGAATTATGAATGATGGATGATGGCTTAGTCATTTTTTAAGTGTCACATCCCCTGCGCGGATTGCTTGGGTGCGACCGTCGGGTAGCTGAAGGAGGAGGGCGCCGGATGCATCGATACCGGTGGCGGTGCCCGTGACCTCTTGGCCGTTCATGACTGCAGTGACGAGTTGTCCGTTAAGTGAGCTAAGGGGGGCCCAAGCGTCGACGATGTTTTCAGTTCCAACGCCGAGGATGCAAGTGTCGTAGGCGGTTTGGATGGCGGTGATGACGGTGGCGGCGATTTGGTTGAGCGAGAGCTCGGCACCGCCGATGGCGTAGAGACTGGTCGCGGTCTTGCGGAGGGCATCTGGATACTTGGCGGGGTTGCTGTTCACGTTGAGGCCGATACCGAAGATAATGCTCCGCATACTATCGGCGTCCATCTTAGCCTCGGTCAGCATACCGGCGAACTTACGCCCCTCGCAGTGGAGGTCGTTCGGCCATTTGATTTTGAGCGGGGCCTTGGGCACGTAAGCTCGCAGCGCTCGGCAGGTATGGATGCCGGCCCAGAGGGTGAAGTGCTGTAAGGCTTGTGGCGGAATGTTAGGCTCGAAGACTACGGAGAGATAGAGATTGTCGGCTGTAGCGCTGTGCCAGTCGCGCCCAAGGCGTCCGCGCCCTTTGGTCTGGCAACTAGAAGCGATGGCGAAGGGGCTCTGGTGTGAGCGGGAGAGCTGGCGCTCGGCTTCGCTATTGGTGCTGTCGATCACGGGGAAGTAGAGCACGTCCATGGGCGCGCCGATCTGCTCGATATAGTAGCGGATCAAATCGGGATGGAGCACTTCGGGCTCTTTGCTGAGTCGGTAGCCTTTGTTGCGAACGGCTTCGACTTCAAAGCCTTGTTCGCGGAGCTTCTCCAGTTTGCCGTGTATTGCGGGGCGCGACATGCCGAGCTGCTCGGCGAGCAAGCTACCGGAGACAAAAGTAGCAGGCGACTCCAATAGCGCTCGCAAGATGGTGAGCGCGTCTTCGTTGGGGGTGACTTGGCGGTGTTCGGTGTCGCTCATAGCCAGTCCAGTCCGATATCTTTCCAGGTGCTTTGGTGGATGGGGGCGCCGGTGGAGATGAAGTCGAGGCCAAGCTCGCCGAGAGCGGGCAGGGTGTCGATCTGAATGCCGCCGCTCGCCTCGGAACAGGCGCGGCCGTCGATCAGGTCGATCGCTCTGCGCAGCTCGCCGATGGAAAAGTTGTCGAGAAGGATAATGTCGGCGCCCGCTTCGATTACGGGGGGGATTTGTTCAAGAGTATCAACTTCGACTTCGATCGCGAGGTCTTTGCAGGTGTTGACGGCGAGGGCGACAGTTTCGGTTAGGCGGTTGCCACCAGTCGCTCCGGCCACGGCTAGGTGGTTGTCTTTCAGCATCACACGGTCGAACAAGCCGATGCGGTGATTATAGCCCCCACCACAGGCGAAGGCGTATTTCTGAAGGACGCGGTAACCGGGCAGGGTCTTGCGCGTATCGAGCAAAGCGGTCGTGCTCTCGCCGAGCGCATCGACGTAGCGACGTGTCTCGGTGGCGATGCCGCTGAGGTGCTGGAGGAAGTTGAGCAGGACGCGTTCTGCCTGAAGTAGCGCCGACGAAGACCCGCTGAGAATGCCGATGACGTCGCCCTTTTGTAGTGAATCTCCGTCGCGGGTCTTTGCGTCGAAGTGGCCGTCAGAGCCGTAGCTGTCGAGAACGGCTGACACTAGCCCGAGGCCACAGAGGATCAGCGGCTCGCGCGCGGTAAGTTGAGCATGTCCGGTGGCGCCCTCCGGCATGAGCGCGGTAGTGACATCGCCTAGGCGCTGCGGGCGGACGGCGAGGCCCGCGCCGGCGAGATCTTCTATCTTGGCGAGGCCGACGAGTTGGCGCAGGTAGTCCCTATCCAGATCCTGCCAAGCAAGGCGTGCTTGGAACGTTTCTTTCGAGTAGCGGGCGTTACGGCTCATATTTTAAGTAGGAGAGGGTTTATTCCTCGACCAGTCGAGCCTTTAGCTTGGTCCGGATCGAGGGATAAGCCCTCTCCTACAGTCAATTGCGAACTTTCTAGTGGTAAGATTCAACGCTGGCGACTTTGCCCGTTTGGCGGTCGAAGACGACGCGCTTGAGCAGTTTCGTTTTGTTCGGGCTGACGCCCACACCCGTGCCGATGCCAATCTCACTGCCCTTAGTGCCGACGCTTCCACCTAGGCCGATGCCGAACGTGGGCTTTAATTGCCGGTACTCCCAGACGACCTGCTTGCCCGCTGCAGTATCGACAGTGGTCTCACGGCTTGGATCACCCAAGGCCATATGCACCATGTCTTGGTCGAAGCCCACCGCGACTTGCCCGGTGCGGATCATTTTCCGCTCTGCGGGCGTGTAGGAGTTGAAGAGCGCTTCGTTTTGGCTGATCCGTTGGCTTTGGGTGCTGGCGCATCCGGAAAAAAGCAGGGCGTAGGTGGCGAGTGTGAGAATAGTCAGTGTTTTCATCGTTATCAGGGTCGTCTTTAAGTCGACGATTTATACTAACGGTGCCAGTAGACAAAGGAAGTCAAATACGGCTTAACGGCGGAGTCAATATCTGCGCGGATGCTTGAAGAATTAAGGATTCACGAAGGGTGATTGAACTCAGGCTTGTTCGACGGATACGATGCCGCTCATAATGCGCAGGCGCCTAATGCCTTTAGTGCGTGTGTCATGGTGAACGAACCGGGCCGTGTGCTGAAGGCTCGTTTGAGTGACGCGTTTTAGATGAAGAGGTTAGCGTTGGTCTCGGAAGCGGCACCCAGGTATTCGGCGACGCCACCGAGCTCGACACCGTCGATGAGCTCCTCTTCACGGATCCCCATGGCCTCCATCGACATAGTGCAGGCAACCAGGCGGATGCCCGCTTTGCGGGCGTCTTCCATCAGGCCGGGCAGATTGGGGAGGTTTTTGCCCGCCATACGGTCCTTCATCATCCAAGTGCCCAAGCCGCCCATGTGCATTTTCGAAAGCGGCAACTTGTTGGCGCCGCGTGGCAGCATCCAGCCAAACATCTTATCCATGAAACTCTTGCCGCCGACTGCGGGTGCGGGATCTTTGCGCAGGACGTTGAGACCCCAGAAGGTGAAGAAGAGCGTCGCTTTGCCACCCATGGCAACGGCTCCATTGGCAATCACATAGGCGGCCATGGCCTTATCCAGTTCTCCGGAAAAGACCACAATGGTGGCACCGTTGCCGGACTTGCTTGGTGTGGCCGCGACGGGGCAGGCCGCACCCCGGCTGAGACGGCCGGTGACGATGCCCTTATCTTTCTCTACGCTCAGGCACTCGTAGCCATTGGCTTTGCAGAAGGCGGGTAGGTCGTTTTTGAAGCCCGCGTCGGAGGCGCGCACTTCCAGCACCTGGCCTGCGGCCAGTGTTGCCGCCGCTTCCTTGACCCGGAGAATCGGGCCCGGACAAGCCATGCCGGTGCAATCAAGTAGGATCGTTTCGCCGACTGAGGCGGCGGGTGTCAATTCGGATTCGTTCATGGGATTCTCTGTTGAAGTGGGTGGCTGGGGGCGCTGTTCGGTCTTCCATCCGCCGACATGTGTCTGCACGTCGAAACCGTTTTGCGTGAGAATGCGGGCGGCAAAGTAACTCATCTTGCCCAGTGCGCAGATCGTTGTGACCGGCTTGGACTTGTCCAATTCACCGAGACGTTGGCGCAGCTCCGGGTAGGGGATATTGACGGCTCCGGGAATGGGTTTGAGTTTAGCCATTTCGGCGGGTCGGGCGTCGAGCAATTGGCTGCCCTCGGCTGCCGCCAGAGAGTAGACCGGACGCAACTTGCCGCTCCGGATATTGTTGGCGGAAAATCCAGCCGTGTTGAGCGGGTCTTTGGCCACTCCGAAGGGCGGCGCGTAGGCCAATTCCAGATGCTCCAGATCGTCCACCGTCAACCGACCCTTAATCGCGGTGGCGAGAACGTCGAGCCGCTTGTCGACGCCTTCAATTCCGTTCGCCTGACCGCCGAGTATGCGGCCGGTCGACTTCTCCCAAAGCACTTTGACCGTCAAATGTGTGGCTCCGGGGAAGTAACTGGCGTGGTTGAAATCGGTGACGATGGTTTTGCCGTATTCGATCTCCATCTGTTGGAGGCGTTTTTCACTGTGTCCGGTGACGCCCGCCGCGACATCGAAGACCCGTACAATCGAGGTGCCGATGGAGCCCGGGTAGGGTCTGGCTCGCTCGCCTAGGACAATGTGATCAGCGGCCGTGCGCCCCTGTCGATTCGCCGGGCCGCCCAATGCGATCGCGGTCGGGCCGCCGAGGATCGGGTCGAATGTTTCGCTGGCATCGCCGACTGCATAGACGTTAGGGTCGGAGGTTTGCATGTGTGCATTTGTCCGGATGTGTCCACGAGCGCCGAGTTCGAGGCCTGCGTCCTTGGCCAGTTGGTTTTCTGGGCGTACGCCGATGGAGAGGATGACCATGTCCGCGGTGATGGTTTTGCCGGAGTTGAGTTGGGCGCTTAGAACAGTGCCGTCGCCCTGGCTGAAACCGGAAATGCCATCCCCGAGGAGGAGCCTGACCCCGTTGTCCATCAGTTCCTGTTCGACCGCACGAACCATTTCGGCGTCCATTTGCGGGAGAACTTGCTCCACGAGCTCAATCAAAGTGACGTCTTTATGCAGGTGGATAAGCTGCTCAGCCATTTCCAGGCCGATGAACCCAGCTCCGATGACGAGGACGCTCTGGGCCGATTCAGCGGCAGCCTTGATGCGATCCATGTCCTGTAAGTTGCGCAGTGTATATATGCCGGGAAGATCGATGCCTTCCAGTGGTGGCTTGAGCGGTGTGGCTCCGGGTGAGAGGATCAACTTATCGTAGCCGAGATCTTCTTCGACATCTGTATCCAGCTTATGAATACGCAAGGTCTTTGTCTCACGGTCGATCGAGATAGCTTCGGTACGAGCTTGCACATCAATGGCCAGTTGCGCCCGCAGGCTCGCCGGCGTCTGCACGGAGAGTTTGCCACGATCTTCGATCTCGCCGCCAATATGATAGGGAAGGCCGCAATTGGCAAAGGAGACATCCGCGCCACGCTCGATCAGGGTGATCGAGGCATGCTCATCGAGACGCCGCAAGCGTGCAGCTGCGGAGGCACCACCGGCGACTCCGCCGACGATGACGATGCGTGGACTATGGGGCTGTTCGGTGGATTGGTCTGTGTGCATCATAGATGGAGTCAAAATTAAATTGTAGATAGGAGTTTACAGATGGGGAGCTGGGGCCGCCACCTCCTCGGCAGTGCCGAGTGTGCACTGGAAGCTATGACAGAAGCTTCGCAAAGCTTCGCAGTTTATCGAGTAACAGATCTTGGGGCCACATTGGCGGTGGTGGAGTAATCCGACCCTGTTGAGGACTTGCAGGTGCTGGGAAACGGTGGCTTGAGCCAGCGGGAGAGCCTTCACGATCTCGCCGCAGCAGGCTTCTTCTCGTGCCTGTAGGAGGCCGATGATGGCAATACGTGCCGGATGAGCGAGTGCCCCGGCAAATGCAGCCAGCGCGACTTGCCCTTCGGGGAAGAGTGATTGTTTGGTCGTTGCCATATTATTTATCGTATATCTGCGATATGCGATAAGTCAAGAGCGAACTGCAGTTTGCTAATGGGCTGCACGCTACATAACAAAAACAACCAATCTGTGGCGATGTGACGCTAGTCGCGTCGAACAGTTAGCTGGCTATTCGGGCACTCTACCAGGTAAAGACAGGCGAGCTGATCGAGGTGCCGCCCTTAGCCACGGTGAGGTCTTCGCCCTCGGCCCAAACTTCATCGTTAATGAGGAATTTGAACGTGAGGTCGCCCTTAGCTTGTGTGCTAGAGAATACCCACTCGTAGGGGCTCACATTGTCGAGTTGGACGCCTTTGTCCCAAGAGAGCCCTGCGCCCTCGCCGCGGACGTAGAGGCTGTTGCCGAAGCCGACATCGACACGGGCAATGATGGATGTCTTGACGACAGTCTTCGCAGGTGCGACCTTCTTCGCAGCAACTTTCTTGGCAGCAGGTGCCTTTTTAGCCGCCACCTTCTTGGCGACGACTTTTTTCGCAGGTGCAGGTGCTGTTGCAGGTGCTGATGTGGCGACCGTTTTCTTGGCGGCGACCTTTTTCACAGCCTTTTTGGCGGTGGCTTTTTTGACCGCTTTTTTGGTGGTGGTTTTCTTAGCCATGATGACTGAATTTTCGAGTTGATTGGTTGAGTTCATTCGTCGGCATGGCCGAAAGCGCTCCAACCGTAATAACCGACGTTAGTTTCTTTAGCACAAAGTAGGCCCAATTGACAGTATAAACTGCTATTCGCCGGTTAGCAGATAGATGACTTCTTCGGCCAGATTCTTCGCGTGGTCAGCGATGCGCTCGATCGACTTAGAGATAAGGATCGTTTCGATCTGAGTGGAAGCCTCGCCCTTTTCGCCCTTCATGTCCTTGGAGAGCTTTTTGAAGTTTTCCTTATTCAGGCGGTCGACTTCCTTATCGCGCTCAATAATGCCCTCGGCGAGTTCGAGGTCTTCGTCGAGGAAGGAGGTGATGGCATCTCGCAACATGTCGAAGGCGAGCCGACTCATTGCTTCGATGGCGACGGGGTTCGTGACTTTTCCGTCACGCGTCAGGATGCTGCGGGTGCGCTTGGCGATGCTGTGAGCTTCGTCTCCAGCGCGCTCCAGATCATGACTCGCCTTAATTGCCACGAAGATTAGGCGCACATCGCTGGATACGGGGGAGCGCAGAGTGATGTAACGCACGGAGTCGCGGTCGATTTCGACTTCGAGGTCATCGATCTCGTCATCGAGCTTGACCGCAGCTTGTGTCTTTTCGAGGTCGCTTTCGATGAAGCCCTCGACGGCGAGCCGGCCGGCGTCGTTGGCCTTTTCGCCAATGAGTATAAGTTTACTGCGAATTTCTTCGAGCTCGTTGTGGAAATAGCGGTTCATTATCTGATAGGAGCTGTCTGCTGCTGTGAGGTGTCGGTCGGCATCAACCAAAGCGTCCGGATACATAGGCTTCGGTTTGATCGTTATTTGGATTCATGAATATAGTGTCTGTGGCGTCATATTCAATGAGTTTCCCCAAGTAAAAAAAGGCGGTGCGGTCAGAAACGCGGGCAGCCTGCTGCATGTTATGCGTCACGATGACGATGGTGTAGTCCTTTTTTAATTCATGGATGAGTTCTTCGACTTTGGCTGTCGCGATCGGGTCGAGCGCCGAGCAGGGCTCATCCATCAGGAGAATCTCGGGTTTGACTGCGAGCGCACGGGCAATGCAGAGGCGCTGCTGTTGTCCGCCAGACATGCCTAGAGCGCTTTCATTCAAACGGTCTTTAACCTCATCCCAAAGCGCAGCACCCCGAAGGCATTCTTCTACGACGTCGTCCAACTCGTTCTTTTTCTTGATGCCCTGGATGCGCAGGCCGTAGGCAATATTATCGTAGATTGATTTGGGGAAAGGGTTCGACTTTTGGAAGACCATGCCCACGTGCCTACGAAGTTCAATCACGTCGACGTCTTTGTTGTAAATGTCTACGCTGTTGATCTCGACCGAGCCGCCCTTGATCCGGGCGATGTCGATTAGGTCGTTCATGCGGTTGAAGCAGCGAAGAAAAGTTGACTTCCCGCAGCCGGAGGGCCCGATGAAGGCAGTGACTTTCTTCTCCTGGATATCCATGTTGATATCAAAGAGCGCTTGTGAGTTGCCGTAGGCAAAATCGAAATTACGCACCTTGATGATCGTAGGCGAGTCGGGCGCAGGGCTTGGTTTTTTATGAGAGGCCATGGGAATATAGAGTGGTCGAAGTTACCATTTGTATTTTTTACGGATTTTCACGCGTAGGATGATGCTGCTCAGCGCGAAGAAGCCGACGATGAAGAGGAAAACGAAGGCCGCGCCGTATTGCATGTTGCGGGTGTATTCGTTTTGCGGGATCTTGGAGCTGACCACGTAGATGTGATAGGGCAGCGCCATCACGCCCTGGAAGAAAAAGTCCGTCCACTTGCTAAG
>DLQD01000014.1 GCA_002480015.1 Opitutia bacterium UBA7441 | reverse complement strand
TAAAAATGCTGCCATGGGATAAGTTTGATAACTACGCACGTCTACCTCAAATCCAGAGCCCGGTGCTTCTGATTCACGGCACGGAGGACCGCACCGTCCCCTTCAGTCATGCACTGAAAAACTGGGACGCGATCGAAGGATCCAAACACCGCTTCTTCGTCGAAGGCGCCGGCCACGGCAACCTCATCGAACTGGCGGGTCAGACGTACTGGGACACCGTTATCCCTTTTCTAAAAGGAGACCTTAAATGACACCACGCGCCTTGATGATCCTTCACCCCGGCTTTGAAGAAATCGAAGCGGTCGCTCCGATCGACCTTTTGGTCAGAGCGGGCGTCCAAGTCATCCAGGCCAGCACGGACACAGGACTGCTTGTTACCGGCCGGAACGGCATCACCCTGCAAGCGACAAACCTGCTAAGCGATCTGGAGGAAGAGGTCTTCGATGCAGTGATCCTTCCTGGCGGTCCCGGCATCATACAACTGCGGGACGACATCCGTATCATCAAGTGCCTGCGCCGCCACCATGAGAACGAAAGACTCGTCGCCGCCATTTGTGCGGCGCCCCTACTGCTACTCGATGCTGGATTGCACCAGGATATCGCCTACACCGCCCACCCCAGCACAAGCGATGAACTCAGCGCTGCGCGCGACGAATCGGTCGTCATCGATGGCCACTTCATCACTTCACAAGGTGCCGGCACAGCAACCGAATTTGCTCTGGCTGTCGTCAGCGCCCTCTGCGGCCAGGGCTGCGCCCACAAGATTGCAACATCCATCTGCTGGTCACACCCGACCACCCAAAGCCCCACTTAGAAGACACATAATTAAAATTGGACGAAACCCCACAACTCCTCCCGCGAGATAAGCTACTTCGCGACAACTTCACTCCCGCCGAAGCCATCCTCTTCGGAGTCATGCTCCTGCTGTCCCTCCTCGTTTTTTGGCTTGGCGACCCCCGCTCTTTTTGGCTGCTGGGCTGCCTGCTGATCCTCGGGTGTTTAACGCCTGTCATCCTCAAAACCCACGAACAGACCCATCCTTTTTTCGTCGACCTACTATGGCCTAAATTCTGGATGTGCACTGCACCCGCCTGGATACTCACGCTTCAATTCATCATAGGTCTTACCCAAAACCCGCTGGCCACAATCGATATCGGCAAGCTGACCTATCATGTTCTAGAACCAATCAATACTTGGCGCCCCACTTCAGCGGCCGAGACGGGAACATGGCTCGTCCTCTTCGGCTTCAGCGCGGCCTACATTCTGACGACTTCGCTCTACATCGTGCCCAAGTCACGCTCCTTTTTCGAGCGCCTCCTGCCTTGGCTCTGCTTCGGCTCAGTGCTCGTCGCGGTCTTCGGTTTTATCCAGAAAGGCCTGGGGCTGGCCAAACCACTCTTCACGCGTGGCACCGGCTCGGAGGATTTCTTTGCCTTTTTCCCCTATGATGGACACTGGGCAGCCTTCGCGATACTGTGGTGCTGCGCCTGCTTTGCAATGGCACTTCTCTCGACCCGCTATGAGGACAACCCTACTTTTATTCACTCCATCGGACCTTGGTATTTAACCGGAGGGACGCTTCTGGGCGTGTCTGGCCTGATCGTTGATGCGCCTCTCCCATCCGCCATCCTTTTGCTGACGCTCTCGATTATGCTGCTCATCCTCGCAGTCCACTTTTTAGCGAACTCAAACGATATCCACCGTAAGGCGATCTCTACCAGCAGCGGACTGGCCGCCTCTATCGCACTTGCCCTTGGTTTCATACGCATCTTCGAGGACAACGCGTTCCCCGCTGAAAGCACTGACTTGCGTCGGGCCGCTTGGCACTTGTTCCAAGAGAACCCCATCTTCGGTTGGGGCTTCGACAGTTATGGTAGGTTACTCCCTTTCTACGGTAGCGACACGCTTTTTGGGCAGCCAGCCGAACGCGCCACATCCGACCTCCTTCAGTTTCTAGCCGAGCTCGGAGTCTTTGGCTGCCTCATTGTTCTCGGGTTCTTGATCGCCTTTATTCTACACTACACCCGCAGGAGGCATAATATACGCCTAACTAACCATCTTTTAATTGGATGTGGAGCCGTACTCGTGCTCGCGTGTGTCGATACGCCCTTCATGTCACCCAGTGTATTCTGCAGCTTCTTTGTAATTTTCTTCAGCGCCCTACGTTGGGGCGAATTGAGTCGTAGCAAAATCGACGAGGTCGATGCGGCACGACCACAACTAGTCACCCCAGAGAGCGAACGTAGGGTGCCTTTCTTTACTAAGCCTTATGAGGAAAAAGAAAAATGAGCCAAACACACTTTGACTACCTCGTGCTCGGGGGCGGCAGCGGAGGCTACGCTGCCGCCCGCACTGCGCGGGAAGTTTACCAACACGTCGCCATCGTTGACGGAGCCGAGACGCTCGGTGGTCTCTGCATCCTTCGAGGCTGTATGCCCTCCAAAACACTCATTTACTCCGCTGAAGTGCTTCACCTTGCTCAACAGGGCAAGGCCTTCGGTCTCAAGATCCCCGAAGCTGCAGCAGATATGGCCGCAGTCCACCAGCGTAAGCTCGATATTATACAAGAGTTCGCCGACTATCGCCAAGAGCAACTCCACAGCGATCGCTTCACCCTTTTCCGCAGCCATGCCAGGTTTATCGACGAACAAACCGTCGAACTCACCGACGGCACCCGGCTGACTGCCGATCACTTTATGATCGCAACCGGATCCGTTGTATCCACCCCAGAGATACCAGGCCTTAAAGACGTGCCCTACTGGACGAGTGACGATCTACTCGACCTCGATTTCCTCCCCGAAAAAGTAATCGTCCTCGGAGGCGGCATCGTCGCATCCGAGCTCGCGCAGTTCCTCCGCCGTATGGGCAGCGAGATCATACAAATCCAACGTAGCCCTCACATCCTGAAAGAAATATCGCCAGAGGCCGCCAGGGTCATTCAGCAAAAGTTCCGCGACGAAGGCATTGAACTCTATACCGGCACCCAGTTGGAAAACGTCACTCACATTGACGGCCAGTTCATCGTCACCTTTCGACACGAGGGCATTCAACGCATAGCCGAAGCCTCCTACCTTGTTAACGCGCTCGGCCGTCAAGCCGCCACCGCGAAGCTCGGCCTTAAAGCTGCTAACGTGACTACAGGTGAGGATGGTAAAATTATCTGCTCTGCTCTGCAACAGACCAGTAACCCGCGCATCTACGCCTGCGGTGACGTCACAGGTCCGCACGAGATCGTTCATATCGCAATTATGCAAGGCGAGCTCGCCGCACGCCACGCCACCGGACGTGCCGCCGCCCCCGTGAACTACGATAACTTGCTCAGCGTCGTCTTCACTGACCCACAGGTCGGTAGCGTCGGCCTGAGCGAAGCCCAACTCAAGGCGCGGGGCGTCGACTACTTGAGCGCCGACTACCCCTTCGACGATCATGGCAAATCCATTCTGATGGAAGCCAAGGCTGGCTACGTCAAAGTATTCGCCGAGCGCGCAACGGGCGTTATCCTGGGAGCCGAATGCGTCAGCAAAGACGGCGGCGAACTGATACACGCTATGGCCGTCGCAGTCACACTAAAGGCCACAGTCAAGGATCTACTAAAAGTGCACTGGTACCACCCCACCCTCTCCGAGATCTGGAGCTACCCGCTGGAAGCTATCGCCGATGAGCTGTGAAATAAGAAAGCTTGCTATTCCCAGGATAAGGCGTCTTTGTCCCGCACTTTCCGGTGAGCGCACATCGTTTGTGCACCGCCAACTTGTTTCGGTCCGTCATCGATGAGCGGTTGATTTAAGATTCACACAACCGTCATCGATCGCACCCGCGCCCGCGAATTCAATATCGGCGCACCCACTTATATGTCCGAAATAACATTTCAGGATCTTGCCTTGGCGGATCCGATTCAACGTGCGCTCAGCGCCAAAGGCTACACCACGCCTTCACCCATCCAGGCTCAAGCCATTCCAGTTCTTCTCGAAGGCCATGACTTACTCGCCTGCGCTCAGACCGGCACGGGTAAAACCGCTGCCTTCGCACTACCCGTGCTCGACGGCTTCGCCCGGAATCCGCGTAAGCCCTTTCGCCGGGGCGTGCGCTGCCTCATCCTTACCCCCACTCGCGAACTCGCGGTGCAGGTGACTGAAAGCTTCAAAACCTACGGCGAGGGCCTCGGCCTTAAAATCGGCATGGTCTTCGGCGGCGTCTCTGAAAAGCCGCAAATCAAAACCCTCTACGGAGGACTCGATGTACTCGTGGCCACCGTCGGCCGCTTGCTCGATCTGAAGCAGCAAGGCCACATCGATATCTCGCAAGTCGACACGTTCATCCTCGACGAAGCCGACCGCATGCTCGACATGGGCTTCATTCGCGACATCCGCAAGATCGCCGCCGCCATACCGCAACAGCGCCACACCTTGCTTTTCTCCGCCACCATGGCACCCGAGATCACAGAGTTGGCCAATAGCTTACTCCATAACCCAAAGGAAATTCGCATCGCGCCACAAGGTACCACTGCCGAAAAAATCGACCAACACGTGCTCTTCGTTAAAAAAGCCGACAAACAAAACCTTCTTCTCGACCTGCTCAAAGAACACACCGAAAAAGCTAACAATAATGAACTTAGCCTAATTTTTAGCCGCACAAAACACGGCGCAAAAAACCTCGCGAAAAAGCTCTGCAGCGTCGGCATTGAGGCGGACTCGCTCCACGGCAACAAATCTCAAAACGCCCGCCAAAAGACGCTCGATGACTACAAACGCGGCAGGGTTCGCGTGCTGGTCGCGACGGACGTCGCCTCCCGCGGGATCGACGTTAAGAATATTACTTTGGTCATCAACTTTGACCTTCCCATGGAGTCGGACGCCTACGTGCACCGCATTGGCCGGACCGCCCGGGCTGGCGAGAGCGGCAAGGCCCTCTCCTTTTGCTCCGAAGACGAAGTCGCCCTCTTACGCCAAGTGGAAAAACTGATCAAGCGCCCCGTGCCCGTGATGAATAGCCACGGCTACCACGCACAGCAGATCGAGCATCACCACACCAGCGGTGCGCCTGCCCAAAAGCCCAAACAAGGTGGCGGAGGCGGGGGTAATCGCGGCCCGCGTGGCGGCGGAGGCGGCCGAGGCCCCCGCCCAGGCGGCGGCAAGCCCAAGCCCCGCAGCGACAGCCGTCCCAGCGGCGGCTTCCAGAAGGCAGCCAATGCCCCCCGCAGCAATCGCAGCCGCGGCCGCAATCGTTAGAGTATGTTGCTTGCGTATTGACGAAATAGAATCTGCCATTAGCTCTCATTTAATCGCCATTTTGAAAGCGGGTATGGTGTAGTGGTAACACGTGACCTTCCCAAGGTTGAGCTGAGAGTTCGATTCTCTCTACCCGCACCATTTGTTACTTTTGACATTCAAGATGTTACAAGCAACAATCCTACTCTTCGCTATTTTTAGTGGGTAATGCCACTCCGTGCTCTGATTTTAATGTGCCCGTTTTGAAAGATGGAATCAAGCGTCTGGTCCTGTAAGTCTAAGTCAATCACTCCTCCGTGTCTCTGCGCCTCCGTGGTAAAACTCTCCGGTCTGGCCCCTCAGGCTATTCCTCATCTCTGAAGTAATTGAGTGTTCCGATTTTCATTGATCCACTAAAAATAGCGAAGAACCTTTTAAAGGAGCGGATCCTCTTCCAGATTAGGAACTTGAGGGTCGCCGATCCAAAAGAAGGCGGTGAGATACCAGACGACCGTCGATGCCAACATCGCGCCCGTCATCGCTGTGAAGCCGACGAGGTCAAAGAAGTAAGCAAAAGGCATCAAAAAGAGTACCCAAAGGGATACGTATCCGAGAAGCTTTGAAATTTTTTTCATAGTAAATCAATGAATGGGTTAGCCTGATTGTTGACCGCGTAGGCGGCTAAAAATCAGGAAGAGGATCCCGCAGGCGATCCAGGAAGGAAGGACGAAATACCAGGTCGTCATCCCTAGAACCATGATGCAATAGAGCGACAAGGCGACCGGGATGAGCCAGGCGAACAAGACTGACTTGTTGATTCTTTTGCCTGACACTTCAGCCTGATTCGGGATGATGCCCAGAGGCTTGCTCAGATACCAGTCGGCAAAAATGACCGCACCCATTGGCGCGAGGATCGTGCCATAGAGTCCGACAAAGCCGAGCAGCTTAAAAGCGAAAGCCGGAAAGACCGCCGCAATCGTGGCAACAGTACCGGCAAGCAGCGTCATGCTTAGACGACTGGTGCCTGGGAGCATGGCCTGGAAGGCTAAGCCAGCACGATAGATCGTAGGATTGGCGGTCGTCCAACCGGCCACGACCACGCAGATGATTCCGGCGATGCCCACCACGTTGTAGGCCATCGGACCCGGAACCGGAATAGTGCTTTGCGTTAGCTTGATTTGGGCAGCGAGCATGAAGGCGGCCGCCAACCATGCCATGTAGTGCCCAACATACATGCCCCCAATCGTGGCCCAGCCGCTCGATGCTTTTTTAGCAAAGCGGAAGACGGACAAGTCGGACATGCCGATGTGCATTGCGGAATTACAAAACCAGGCGAAGAGCATGACTTCGAGGAATCCCATCGAGGTCCGCACCTCTCCGCCCTGGGCGAACTGGATCGACTCCGTCCAAATAGCCTGCAGTTCTGACCAGGAACTGATCTCCAACTGTTTGAGCGCGACCACCCCACAACCGAAAAAGACCACGACCATCCAGGGCGCCGCGATATTGGCGAATTTGGAGACCGCATCATAACCGATACCCGCGACCGCGGAGATCACAGCGCCGACCGCAAGCACGATGACGACAAATGTGACGCTATTGGGATATATAGCATCAAACGCGGGCATCTCCAAATTGAAGGGGATCCCCACCGCGGTGGCCGAGACCGTGATCATCGCACCGGCAAGAAAGCAAAAGAGAACCCCATTGGCCAAATTGTAGAGTTTGACCAGATCTTTGCCTGCGATCTTTTCCAAGTGAAAATAGAGTGTCAACCGAGCCTGCGTGGCAATCGGCGCACAGACGTAGCGCCAACTGAGCACCGCAAGGAGATTGCCGACTAGCAACCCCCAGAATATGTTTTGCAAACTAACCCCCGCTAAAAGGAAGAGTGGCCCAATCATGAACTCCGTGCCGGCGGCATGCTCGCCCGCATACATGCCCCAGAATTTGCCTGAGCCCTTCAATTGCTTATCAGGGATACGCTCTCGTTCGTATTCGCTGCAGACGGATTCACTTTGTTTCTCTTCAGACATGATTTTGGGTATTAGTTTAGAAATTGTTGAGAGTGTTTTTTGGAGGGGAAATCTAATACATGTCGAAAAATTACGGCGTAAATGCAAACTCTATATAACTCTAAACCACAGCCACCCCATAAGGCTAGCTTGAGATAGACAAGCTAGGTATTAAAGCGGACTGGAGGTCGAGATTTGCCGTCTGTCGGAATTGAAATCTATTTGAAGAACACCTCGATGGCACTGCAGCTTTGGTAGAGTCCGCAAATGTTAGAGGCGGCCCAGTCCATGCAGTTGGCCACTAGGGTGTTGAGCGAAGAGTCGATACTATAGGCTGTCTTTTTGAAACAGTGCAGCAGTCCCTTATAGCGGTCAGAAGCCGACTTGAGCCAACCAATTTTTAACTTTTTAGCCAATCTCTATGGGATGGCTGTGGAAAAAAGTCTTTTCCAACACTTGCCAATGCTGGGGTGTAAGGTTGAGTCATAGGACACGGACATTACTCGCACAACTATGAGATTTCTACAGTTTTCCCTACTAGCATGCCTACTCACAAGGTTTCTGACGATCCCGGTCTTTGCTGCGGTGCTCCCTGATGGGATCGAGCCCGTTCGAACGCTCGGAGGCATCGAGGAATACCAGCTCGAATCCAACGGCTTGCGTGTGCTCCTCATGCCCAACGAGGGACTACCGGTCGCGACTGTCATGGTCACTTATCAAGTCGGCTCTCGTAATGAGGTCGCTGGCACGACGGGTGCCACTCATATCCTGGAGCACATGATGTTCAAAGGCACCGAGCGATTCAACAGCGCCGACGGGAGCGACTACTCCAGCCAGATGGAACGCATCGGCGCGCGTTCTAACGCGACCACTTGGTTCGACCGAACCAACTACTACGCCACCTTGCCCAGCGAATATGTGCCCATGACGATCGAGCTTGAAGCTGACCGCATGCGCAACCTGCTCATCCGCGAAGCCGACCTCGCATCCGAGATGACCGTCGTGCGCAACGAATACGAACGCGGTGAAAACAGCCCTGTCCGCACCCTCATCAAAGAGCTTTTCGCCGCCGCCTACATGGCGCACCCCTACAGCCAACCGACCATCGGCTGGCGTTCCGATATCGAGAACACCTCCGTGGAGAAGCTTCGCGATTTCTACAACGTCTATTACTGGCCGGAAAATGCCGTGCTCACCGTAATTGGCGGCTTTGATAAAGCGGCCACACTCGAGGCCATCGCGACACACTATGGCACAGTGCCCCGGGCACCTCAGGCCATCCCCGGCGTCGGGACTGTCGAGCCTGAACAACTCGGACCGCGGCGAGTCACGATCGAGCGTGCCGGCCAAGTCGGCGTCGTCATGGTCGGCTTGAAAGTAGCCGAAGGCCGCAATGAAGACTGGGCCGCCCTCACGCTACTGCAGCAGATCCTCGGTGCCGACAAGACTGGCCGCCTCTACCGCGCGCTCGAAGACAAAGGTAAGGCCAGCGCCACGTTCACCTTCGCACCACAGCTGCACGACCCCAGCCTCTTTATCTTCGGTGCCTACCTCACGCCCGACGCAAGCCATGAAGAGGTTGAGGCCATTATCTGGGACGAAATCGAAGCGCTCATCAGCGGCGGCGTGGACGAAGATGAACTCGCACGAGCGAAATCCGTCATTCAGGCCAGTACCGTCTACGGCCGCGATGGCCCTTACGCCATCGCCGATCAAATCAACGAGGCCATCGCCATGGGCGATTGGTCCGCCTATATTACTTTGCCGGAAGCCATCCAAGAGGTGCCCGCCAAAGTACTCAAAGAGGTCGCTGCGAAATACTTCTCCGAGCGGAACAGCACCACCGGCTGGTTCATCCCAAGAGTCGTCAATACGCTCACCGCCCAAGCCGACAGCCTGCCCGGCCCCAACTACTTTCGCGCCCCATCCATCTACGGCCCTCTCGCCAATGAAGCCTCCGCCGAAAACCCCGGCGGCCCGCCTGCTGCCGATTCCGTTGTCGATTTTAGCGCCCACATGCAGCGCGCCCAAATCGGCGACATCGAGCTCATCGCGATCGACATGCCAATCGATGAGGTCGTCTCCTTCGTCGGCAGCCTCGCGGCCGGCGATAGCCTGAGCTCGGAAGACGCCCCCATGCTGGCCAGTCTCACCGCCTCCATGCTTGACAAGGGCACCGCGAATCAGGACCGATTCCAGATCGCCGAAAAACTCGATACGCTCGGCGCCGACATTGGTTTTGCCGCGGGCGATCAGAGCCTCGGTTTTTCCGGTAAATTCCTCCGTGCCGACGCTGGCTCCGTCATGCAACTGCTGGCCGACCAGTTGCGCAACCCGGCCTTCGACCCCGCAGTGCTTGAAACCGTGAAGAGCCGCCAAAAGGCAGGCCTCCTTCAAGCCATTGACAATCCCGACTACCGGGCCGGTGCCCTGCTCTCCCGCCTTCTCTACCCGGAAGCGCATATCAACTACAGCACCCCGATTGAAACGCTCATCACTGACCTCGATACCACCTCGGTGGATGACCTAGCCAAGTTCCATCAGGACTACTACGGCTCCAAGTCAATGCGCCTCATCTTCGCGGGTGACATCGATTTCGAACAACTCAAGGCTGCCGTCGGTAACGCATTTGAAGACTGGAACGGCGGTGTGGACTACCCCGAACTCGACACCGAGCAGCTGGAAAACCGCGAACGTGCCGAGCGTATTTACATCGAGGATAAGACCAGTGTCGCCGTGCGCGTCGGCTTCAATACTGAACTCCAACGTACTGACGACGACTACCTCCCCTTTATGGTCGGCAACTACATCCTCGGTGGCAGCTTTCACTCCCGCCTGATGACAGAAGTCCGCAAAAACCGTGGTCTGACCTACGACATCCGCGCGCGCCACGAGGGCGACATCCTCACCCCCGGTAACTGGTTACTCTCCGCCAGCTTCGCACCCAGTATGCTCGAGGATGGCCTCCAAGCCACCTATGAAGTCGTCGACCAGTGGTACGCAAACGGCGTCAGCGAGGACGAAGTCCTCGCTGCGATCGAGACTTTGACCGGCGCCTACCTCGTCGGCCTCTCCACCACTGGGAGCGTAGCCGGCCAAGTCCACAGCTTCATGCAGCGTGGCTTCGCCCCCGAATACATCGACGAGTATCCCCTGCGTGTGCGGGCACTCACCGCCGAGGACGTCAACCGGGCCATCCGCCATTACTTTGACCCCGGGCTGATGACCGAAGTAGTCGCCGGCTCTCTCACCGAAACCCCGGTCCCGCAGGGCGAAGCCTCTGGGGAAGGGACCAACGTCACTGTCCGCCTCGATAGCCCCGACGCCGCATGGCGCATCAACATCGAAAAAGTCTACCGCACTAGCGAACATATCATCGTGCTCTCTCGCCTCAGCCGGGGTCCCGAAGCCGCCGCTCAAGTCATTAGCACCGTAGCCGACACCATCCGGATCGACGCCCAATACGCCGGTCTCCCCGTGCGCCACTACATCGTAGGCAAGGTCTGGGATTGGGGCGATACCAAGGAATACAGTTTCATCGAATCCGCCGAGACCCTGGAAAACGCGGTCAAAGGTGCCGAATTGCTCTACAACCAAGAAAAATAATCGACCCCGCGTTCATAGCTCCACACTTTCACAACATCCAACCCTCGAAACTCTCTGAACATATAGGTTGGCACTCAGATACCTTCTAACGCTCTCACCCTACCAGCCATGGCAAAAATCGACGTCGAAACCCTCAAATTCATTCTCCAGCGCAACGAGCCGGACATCCGCAAAGTCAACGAGATCATGCAGGAGGTCGAAATGGAGCTCAAAGCCGAAGAAGAGGAAAAGGCCAACCGACCTCCCCCCATTAAAAAGCAATTCTCCATCATTCTCTCCGATCCCGAGGGGGAACTCAAAGAGAAGGACCTCACTGGTTGGGTCGTACAGCTCCCCGAGGACGACAGTGTGACCCTTGCGCCCGAGCGCATCATCAGCGCCGCCTACGAGTTCAACACCACGCCCAAAGGCCGCCGCATGCCCGTCGAAACGATCGGTGAAGCCTGCGAAGTCGTCACCGCCAAACTCTTTAAAGAGCAAAACATCTGGATCAAAACCAAGGTCCCCGTTCTCGCCGTGACCTGCCCCAACAAGATCCCCATGGAAAAGGTCGATTGAGGCCCTGCCAGCCGATCCAGGATTGTAAAATCCAGCCCGCCTAGAGCGGACGCGCCAAGAAGTTGACACGGCGGGTGAAGACTTCG
>DLQD01000153.1 GCA_002480015.1 Opitutia bacterium UBA7441 | reverse complement strand
AGCTGGGTTCAGAACGTCGTGAGACAGTTCGGTCCTCTATCCGCTGCGAGCGTTGGAAATTTGAAGGGTTCATTCCTCAGTACGAGAGGACCGGGAATGACGTGCCTCTGGTGTTCCGGTTATTGCGTCAGCAGTACCGCCGGGTAGCTAAGCACGGAACCGATAAGCGCTGAAAGCATCTAAGCGCCAAGCGATTCCTAAGATAAGATTTCCCTTGAGAGTCCAGGAAGACCACCTGGTTGATAGGACGCATGTGTAAGTGCAGTAATGTATTAAGCAGAGCGTTACTAATTACTCGATTGTGTTTGTCTGCTATGTTTCTCATTAGAAGAATGTATTTCGCGTTGTAGATTATTTTTTATCTACCCGCTGTGACGATGACTGTATTATTTCTGCCTACGAAGGCCTACGCATGCGATAACCGCGTAGTTCCTGAGGCGTAACCAATCTGGTGAGTATAGGTGAGGGGAAACACACGTTCCCATCTCGAACACGCTCGTTAAGCCCTCAACCGCCAATGGTAGTGCCCCCACGCTGGGGTGCGAGAGTAGGTTATCGCCAGTCTTATGACCCGGTTCTTCGAAAGAGGAATCGGGTCTTTTGCTATCTATAGTGCCAGAAGCCTATCGATGGCTTCTTTTTTTGAGGGCCCCAACGCGGATCGGGTTAGGATTTGGATATCGGCAGGATTCTGTCCTGTGCGGCCTTAAAAGAGGTGAATTCAGGTACAGAAATAGCTTTTGCATTTCATCTACAAATCGTTTTGAATTTCAAATAATTAATGGCCAACTCAGGATCAGTCACTAAATCGCTTTTTCCAGCTCAAGAGAAAACAGTCGTTGAGCGTGATCTCGATTGGGCGATCGTCCAGCGCGTGCAGGCTGGTAACGTGGGGGCCTTCGATCAGCTCGTCCAAAAATACCGTGAACACATTTTCTCTGTCATTTATAATATGACGAGTAATCGAGAAGACGCCTCGGATCTTACGCAAGAGACTTTCATCAAAGCCTTTCAGGCGATCGCGCGGTTCAAAGGAAAGTCCTCATTCTTTACTTGGATTTACCGCATCGCGATCAATACGACGATGACATTTCTCAAAAAAAGAAATCGGCGACGCTTCATCAGCTACGAAAAAATAGATGAAGAAGTCTCGACGACGGAGATTTTCGAGCGCTTGACTGCTAAAAATCGCTCCGAAAAAGGGGCGTTAGTCAGCGAATTGCAGGAAAAATTGAACGACTCGCTCCAAAAATTGTCTCCAAAGCATCGCACAGTCGTTATTTTACACGAAATCGAAGGTTTGGAGCATTCCGAAATCGCGGAAATTACCAAAGTTTCTGTGGGAACCGTTCGCTCGCGTCTGCACTACGCCAAACAACAACTACAGTCATACTTACAGGACTATATCGATTAATCTTATCGTTTAATCATATCAGCTAACTCGCCACTTTTCCAATAAACTACCTATGGTTGATACAAATAACTCACGTCAAAAAGAAGTCAGAGTGGAGGACTTGCTTCGTATAAAACGAGCTGAACGGCCCGACGACGCCTTCTGGAATACCTTCGACCGCGAGCTACATCAGCGCATGCTGCAGACATTGGTCAAAAAAGACCCTTGGTATGTGCAAATACTTCGCGGAGTGTCTAGTCGGATCGCGCAGACTGCAACCGTTGGTGCCGCGGCCGTTTTTCTCTCTATGATGATCGTAAGGCCCGCGTTCGTGGATTCTTCTGGGCAAGCATTGCCGATCTCCTCTGCGAAGCAGAACGCGGATCTAGTCTCTGGTGCCACGATTGAAGTCGCAATGTCGGAACCAGATGCTTCTTTGACGCCAGATTATCTGATGGTGTCGGTCTCTGGGGCCACCTACTCTTCGGAGCTGGGCTTCATACCTGAATATGCGCACGATAGTATCGAGGTCTCCGCCTACGACAACGCGGCATATGTAATGGATACCGCGTCCTTTGCGGCCACTGGCTTGGCTACAGCCTTGGTTTACTAACCAGTCACGATGCGCCACACTCACGTTTGGTTTGCCCTCGCTTTGGGGCTATGCCTTCAGACACTGCCTGCTGCAATCAACGATGCCTTGGCTCTTCAAGGTCGCCTGCTCGCAGTCTTTGAGCAGAACAGGGCAGCGGTCGTTCGGGTCAAAGCGGCCTACAGTGCAGGTGAGGTGGACGCTAAGGCACAGGTCACTCTGCGTGTGGGCACCGGTTTTTTTATCAGTAAGGAGGGGCATGTTCTGGTCAGTGCCAGCCGCGCGGCTGGTGCCAGCCGCGTATGGATCGAGTATGCGGGCAAGTCTTATGCAACCGAATCCGTCGGTCACGATCGCCTGACCAATATCTCAGTGCTTCGTGTGTTGGAGCCGCCAGAAGAATTCTCAATCATTAAGTTGGATCCTTCCGAGCCGCTTCCCGCGATCGGTTCGATCGCTATCGCGATTACCTGCCCGCTCGACTTTGGCCCAACACCAGTATTGGGGCTCTTTACTGGTATTGAGAAAAAACTTGGGACTAAGGTGTTCCCCACCAGTTATATAAGGACTTCAATCGCTGTCGATGGCGGCCAGGGTGGCTGCCCGATTCTCGATTTGAATGGACGCTTTATTGGGATGTCGGTGGCATCGATTACTGAGCTGAACGGATCTTTTTCCTTGCCAGTCGATGCGCTCGTGCGTGTGCGCGATGATTTGATGTTTTCCGGGCATATTATCTATGGTTGGATGGGTTTTGAGGTCACGTCCAAGCTCCTCGAAGATGATAGTAACGGAGTCTATCTTTCCAAAGTGATCGAGGGAGCACCTGCTGCGGATGCGGGTTTGCTCGAAGGAGATAAGTTGATTTCTATAGCAGGCCGTTCAATTGAAGATGTCTTCGACGTGCCAGGTGCTTTCTTTTTCACCCGAGCGAACCAATTCACTCCGGTCGAGATCTACCGTGGAGATGAGCTGATAAAGCTTTCAGTCAAAACGCTGCCCCGCCCGGAAAAGGATCCTTTGATCTCAGCTGGAGAAGGTCTGGAGCCGCAAGAGACAGCTGAATAAATAAACTGAAATAAGTGGTGTAGACGTTCGTTTACCAAGTGTACTCGACTGTGTAGCTCACGGTCTTTGTAGCCTCGGGAGCCACGTTCACGGGGAACTCGATGGTCTGGGCATCGGTCTTCTCATAGTCAGAGCTGTGCTCGACGATCACCCAGTTTGACCAGCGGTAGAGTTGCTCGATGACATTCACGGTGACATGCGTCTCGCTGCGGTTGCGGATTTCGATCTCGAAAGTTTCTCGTAACATGTCGCGGCTGGGGTGCTTGTAAAATTGGCTACGGGTGCGTTCACCGACGATGTCGAAAGCGTTACCTAAGTAAACGCGGATGGTCTCGTTTTTTGGAGTGTGGTCGATGCTATTCTCACCGGTAAACTCCATTTGACCGTCGTTATCCATCCGGTAGAAGCGAGTGCGCCCGGCGGGCAGCGCCACACCGAGGCCGTTTTCCTCGCTGTTTTTGAACTCGCGATAGATGGCTACGTCGGGTTGGGCGTTTTGGCCGTAGTTTTGGTTGATATTAAGGCTGCCGTAGTAACGGATGCCGCCGGAGCCGTCGTAGATATAGAGCTTCTTCGTGGCGACTTTTTCGGAGCGGACGAATTCGACTTGCTTGGTCTCCCGGTCACGCAGCGTGGTCTTCAAAGGAAGCGAATACATGTGGAACTCATCGAATTTCTTAGCCTCGACCTTTGGAGCGGCTCTCGCATCCGCCATCGCCATTGCATACACTTCGTTGCGACGTCGGTCAGGTTGTTCCTGTACCTTGTTCACGTCACCAGCGATGAGCTTGATTGCGGCGTCTTCGAAGCTCGTCCCTGTGTTGTTTTCGATGGAGACCCAGCCGGTCAGAGTGACTTCGTCGCCTTCTTCGGGCAGCACGAGATTGTAGTCCGACTTCCATGACATGCCGTCGGTCAAGTAACTGAGCTGGGCGCCGAAGGCAGCTTCTTGATCTGAGTAAAGTTTCCATGAAAGAGTAGGCTCCAGGATGGAGTCGTCGCCCAGGCTGGGAAAGAGCGGTGTGCCGGGCAGGTGTGTGAGCAAGTGGCCGCCAACTTCGATGATCGGCTCCAGCATCGTTTGTAGTTGGTTGCCGTATCGATCGGTCGCCTTGGAGAGTGAAGGTGCGCGAACGATCTTACCCGCCTCCACGACTTCTTTGCCGTCGATGACTTTGAGGAAATGGATGGTCTCGCCTTCAAACATTTGCAGGAGGCGCGTCTGATCAACGGGGTCACCTCGATAGCTTTGCTCGACGATACTCAGGGCGATTTGGCCTCTTGGGTCACGGAGGATGACGGATTCCGGCTCTAGCTGCGAAGTCACGCCGCTGTAGCTTTGCTCGGAGATCCCTTTGATCAGTTCGAGTTGCACGGTCTCGCGGACCACACCGAAGTTGCCATTATACACAGTAATGGCAGTCTGCCCACTCAAAGTTGAGGCGCAGGCAAGTAGTGCGGGGATTAGGGGGAAGTGTTTCATGGTCACCTTGGTTGAAATGGAGTGCTGCCTGATAGTTAGACCCGCTTAGGCTTCGACTGTTTCGGCTAAATCGCATAAAAATTCGGTGGTGCCCTCGTATCGCTCACGTATCGCGTCGTTCCCGATCAGCCCGATTTCAGTATAGGCGATCACGCCGGCACCGATGTAGAGCTTGGCCTTATGCTTTTTCAGCGCTTGCGCCAGCCAGTTTCGGCTTTCTTCAGACAATAGGGCCTGGAGGCGTTCGCCGGCATCGCAACGCACGTCGATGGCTGCGTCGAAGGCGGCATCGCCGCTCTGCCAGCGGGCTTTTTTGCCGCTGTCACGATGGCCAAGGCTGCCCATAATACCCGCTGGGGCAAACTGTGCACGGAGTGACTTATCACGCAGCTCGATCTTGAGAATCGTCTCAATCTGACGGGTGTTTTGCAGGCCCTTCCCAGGCACTGAGAATGAGATCTCGCGTCCGCGATAGATTCCATAGGCTGCCGGTTCGTTGCGGACGAATCCTGCCAATTTTGGAGCGGGGATCTCTAATTCGAGCTCCAGATCCCTTGCGAGACGTGCATATTGCGCTTCGATTTTCGCGGATGAACTGCGTAAGATGATCCAGTAAAGTGCGGCAACGAGTGCGGCGAGAGCGATGATGAAAGGCACGGTTTCGAGCATGCCACGAGACTGTGCCCCTAGGCACGTTGAGTGCGAGATTTTTTGTGAGCCTTCGCCTCCAGTTTGAGATCAGGCGACTGGGCCTTGAATGGCCTCGACGATCTTCGCGTAGATATCGTCTACCGTCATTTTTGCCAGATCGCTGGAGTGGATGCGTGCTGTATTAAGCGTTGGCAAGGTTTCCAATGATTCGGAGAGGCAGACATCGCGGTTGGCTTCCACCTCTTCGACGCGGTCGATGGGGGTGAAGTGCGGCGCAGATATGAGCGCCTGCGGGTGCTCCTGGATCAGTCGCAGGATGGCCTTGACGGCTTCGGCGAATCGGTCGAGCTCGCACCGAGTGTAGCTTTCGGTCGGCTCGATCATCAGCCCGAGTGGCTCTGGCCAAGCGACGGTGGGCGCATGGAAGCCGAAGTCTAGGAAGAGCTTGCCGATGCGTGGCGCGGCGTCTGTCTTGCGCAGGCCGACGCTTTCCAGCGCGGCGTAGTCTTCTTGCTTTAGAGTGAGAATGAACTCGTGCATGCGCGGTTCGGCGTCTGATCCAGAAGGCAGAGTCGCGTAATCGTCGCGCAGCTGTTCGTGCAAGTAGCGTGCGCTGAGTACGGCCATGGCGGACATACGACGCACACCCTCGCGACCTAGGCGTAGCAAATAGGTGTAGCAGCGCACCTTGTGGGCGAAGTTGCCCCAGTGGCGGTGGAAGGAGCCGATGGATTTGGGCGCTTTGATCGGCCTGTAGTGCTCGCCGTCAAACTCAACCTGATAGCCAGGGAGGAAGGGGATTAGTTTCTCACTGACAGCAACGATGGCATCGCCGGGGCCGCCGCCGCCGTGGGGAATCGTCCACGTCTTGTGGAGATTGTTGTGCACGGCATCGACTCCAAGTGCCCCGAGGTCGATCCAGCCGGCGATGGCGTTCATGTTGGCACCATCCATATAAACAAGGCCTCCGACTGCGTGGACCTTTGCTGCGATCTCTTTAAAGGAAGTCTCGAAGATACCTGAAGTGTTCGGGTTCGTGATCATGATCCCTGCGACACGTTCGCCGTATTCTTCGAGCCGGCGGTCGAGGTCTTCATTGAGGACGCGGCCTTCGGTGTCGGCTTCGAGGTAGACGATTTTGCCCTGTGTACCGCCGAAGCCAGCCATGGTGGCCGTTGCAAAGTTCGTGCCATGCGCCGATCGTGGGATGAGGATAATATCCCGGGTTTGCCCCTTATCGCGGTGGTAGGCTTGGAAGAGCTTGAGCCCAACCAACTCGCCTTGCGCTCCGGCCAAAGGCTGCGTGGTCACTCCGGGTAGCCCGGTGATGCCCTTGAACCACTCTTGAATTTCGTGCAGCACCATGAGGCAGCCCTGTGCGTCTTCGACTGGAGCCTGCGGGTGAAGGTCAGTAAAACCGGGCAGGCTGGCGGCCCAATCGTTGACCTTCGGGTTGTATTTCATCGTACACGAGCCCAGGGGGTAGCAACCGTCGTCGGGGCTCACATTGAGGTGGCCGAGTTGCTTATAGTAGGCGATTACCTCTTCGGCGCTGTAGCGGGGCAGGCCCGGTGCCTTCGCCCGGGTGAACGTGGCGTCGACTGGCTTCAGGGCTTCGGCAGAGCCTTCTGCTGCACCAAAAATGGACTCGAATACTGAGAGCAGCGGTTCCAGTGGCTGTTCGCGGTTGGAGAAGGATAACTTTAGGAGCGCCCGCCCACCAGCGATACGTTCGGAAACGTCGGCTCCGGCAAGGATGCCCGCTTCCTGGGCGGCTTTGAGCACAGTCGAAGCCGGCTTTGAGAGTGCAAAAGTCACCTCGTGGAAACTTGTGGATTCGGGGAAGGCGATCTCGACACCTTCGAAGCGTGTCAGCTGGTCAACCGCTGCCACCAGTTTCGTTCGCAACTCACTAAGGATGGTGCCGAGACCAGCATCGCCGCGCTCGAGGAGGGCAGCACCCACGAGGGTGGCGACGAAAGCCTGGTTCGAACAGATATTGGAGGTAGCTTTGTCTTTGCGGATATGCTGCTCACGGGTGGAGAGAACGCCCACGCGGCATTCGCGTCCGGCGGAGTCTTTGGCCTTGCCGATAAAGCGCCCAGGTGCAGCACGGACGCCGTTACGATCCTTCGCGCTGAAACGCACGCCGAAGAGCCCGAGCCCCGGGCCCCCAAAATTGGGAGCAAGTGCTAAGTGCTGAGCTTCACCGACGATGATATCGGCTCCATTTAGGCCGAAGTCGCAAGGTGCCTTTAAGCCTCCGGGGGCAAGTAGAAGGGGGTCGATCACAGCGATCGACTTTAGGCCATGCTCGGCTGCCAATATGGTTAGAGTATCGACGTCTTCGAGCAGGCCGAAGGTATTGACTTGCGGGAAAACGATAGCTGCGACGCGGTCGCCCGCCTCGGAGAGGGCGACCTCGAGTGCCGAGGCGTCGATCGTGCCACTTTGAGCGTCGGCGGGTAGGCGAATCAGTTCGACCTCGGTGCCTTCGGCAAGTGTTGCGAGCACCTCCAAGTCTCCCGGATAGAGCGTATCGGGGATGAGGGCAGCGCTTTTACCCCGGCTCATGCGGATAGCGGCGCAAATGCCTTCAAAGATCGAGGTGGAGCGATCATAAAGCGATGCGTTGACGGCTTCGAAGCCAGTCAGCTTGGCCATAGAGCACTGGTAGATCCAGTGCGCAAGCAGCGTGCCCTGGCTTAATTCAGGTTGGTAGGGCGTGTAGGCTGTAGTCAGATTACGGATGTCGCAAATCGGCGCGATGACAGTAGACGGCGCGAAGTCCGGCACGCCATCGCCGAGGAAGCTTGAGCCGATACGGTTTTTGGAGGCGATCTCAGTGAGACGTTCTTTTAGGGCCTCGTATGCGAGTTCTTCGGGCAGACTCGCGGGTTGTTTGAAGCGCACTTCTTCCGGGATGTGGTCAAACAAATCATCGAAGCACGCCTTGCCGACAGCGTCGAGCATGGAGCGGATATCACTTTCGCTGGCGGGGATGTAGTGACGCGCAAACTCGCGCTGATCGGCTAGGGAAGCTGGCATAAGAGTGTAAGTAAAGAAGCTGCAAAAACGTGCGATCGAGACTTGTGCCGCTCGCAAATACGATGATCCTCAGGAAAGTCTACTTTATTGCCTTCGCAAGTATCTTTGCTGGATTCACGATAATTTCCTTAAATCTTTCCATATTACAGTTCATGGCTGCCGACCTTCAAATTCCACTTCACGATTTCCATGCTGCGCAGGGTGCGCGCTTTGTCGCTTTTGGCGGCTGGAACATGCCCGTACAGTATAGTAGTATACTCGAAGAACACAAAGCGGTGCGTGAGGCCGCCGGACTGTTTGATGTCAGCCATATGGGTGAGTTTCACGTTCATGGCAGTGATGCAGCGCTCTTTCTGGATCGCCTCCTAGTCAATGCCGTGGCCAGTGTAGCGGTTGGCAAAGCCGTCTACTCGCCCATGTGCAACGCTGAAGGCACTGTGGTGGATGATCTGATCGTCTATCGAACAGATGAAGACGCTTTTCTTATCTGTGTCAACGCGAGCAATATTGAAAAAGATTATGGTTGGTTGCTCAAGCAGGCCGAGCGCTGGGGTTTCGAGGTTGAGATCGAGGACCACTCGGACGAATACGCACTGCTGGCCCTGCAGGGGCCGAAAGCGGAAGCCATCCTTGCGGCCATCGGCTTAGTGGAGATTATCAGCATTAAGCGATATTGGCACCAGTTGGTGACATTTGCCGGTGAGAAGATCCGTGTCTGCCGGACGGGTTACACGGGTGAGGATGGATTTGAGATATACTGTTCCCCGAAGGCGGCTGCGTCTCTGGCCAAGCAGATTTTGGCCGAGGGCGCTGCATACGGCGTTAAACTCTGCGGCCTTGGTGCACGCGATAGCCTGCGACTGGAGGCGGGACTTCCCCTCTATGGGCATGAATTGAGCGATAACATCACACCGTTCGAAGCCAGCCTCGATTGGACGGTGAAGCTGAATAAGGCCGACTTTATCGGTAAAAACGCCCTAACCGAGCAGAAGGAGAAGGGCATCCCGCGCCGCGTCATTCACTTCAAGTTGGAAGGCCGCCGTATCGCTCGCGAAGGCACTCCCGTGCTTGACGCCTCCGGCGAGGCGGTCGGCCAAGTTCTCTCGGGAACGCTCTCACCGGTATTGAATTGCCCGATCGGCAGCGCCATCGTGCGGACGGAAGCAAAAGACGCTCCGCTCTTCGTTGACCTCCGCGGCAACCAGCTGGCATTGCAGGTAGCCAAGCCACCGCTGCATAGATAGTTTGCCCTTTTGGGGGCTTCGCTTGTAAAGACCTCCGCATGGAGCGGAGAGAAGCCAAGTTATTAACAATTCCTTCCTTCACTCGATCGACGACTAGTTGCCGATCAAAGCATGCAGTTCAGAATGGACTGTACTGGCTGCCTCTAGGTCGATCCAGTAGATCATGTCGCGGCACTTCTTCTCGTTGGTAATAATGCCGGCTTGGCGGAGGATGCGCAAGTGGTGCGAGGTGGCGGGCTGCGAGAGGCCGATACGCTCAGCGATCGAGGAGACATTACAGGCGTTGTGGCAGGTCGGCTCAGTGGGCAGAATTTGAAGAATACTGAGGCGCACGGGATCCCCCAGCGCCCAGAGTTGCTTGGCCAGCGTTTCGATATCCAATTTCATTTTTGCTGCTGACATTGACATATTTAAGAATGTAAATACGAAACTATGGCAACTGATAAGTAAAAAATAAAAATCCTGTGGAGTCGACCCGTATTCGAGCTCCGATCAGCTACCTAATCTAGATATGTATCCAAACGACTCACTCGAAAACTGGCATCACGGCCAAGGCCTCTGGATGAACGTGCCCGCGGAGGAGTGGAATAGCTGGAAATGGCAGCTCAAGAACCGCATCACCAAGCTGGAGCATCTGGAGAATTATATGACGCTAACGGCCGACGAACGGGCGGGTTGTCTCTTTGCCCGTGAAAAGCTGGCGCTGGCCATTACTCCATATTTTTTTAACCTGATCGACCGCGAAGATCCGAACTGCCCAGTTCGCCGCCAAGTAATTCCCCGGGGCGGCGAGATGCACACCGCGCCGGAAGAGATGCTCGACCCAGTCGGCGAGGAGAACACCAAGCCTGTCGACGGCATCGTCCACCGCTACCCGGATCGCGTACTTTTTCTCGTAACGGACCGGTGTGCGGCTTACTGCCGTTATTGTACCCGAAGTCGACTGGTCTCGAACGCGCAGGACTACAACTTTCACCCTGAGTTCGAAAGCGGGCTCCAATATATCCGCGATCACCCCGAGATCCGCGACGTATTGCTGAGCGGGGGTGACCCGCTGCTCCTCTCGGACCGTAAGCTCGACTACCTTTTAGGGGAGCTTCGCAAAATCCCTCATCTCGAGTTCATCCGTATCGGCTCGCGGATACCTGTCTTTCTGCCGCAGCGTATCACGCCCGAGCTCTGCGAGATATTTAAGAAACATGGCCCGATCTGGATGAGCATACACGTTAATCATCCCAGTGAGTGCACTCACACCTTGCGCGATGCTTGCGAGCGATTGACTTATGCAGGTGTACCGATCGGCAACCAATCCGTGCTGCTGCGCGATGTAAATGACGACGCCGAGGTCATGAAGTCGCTCATCCACCGCCTTCTGATGATGCGAGTACGCCCCTACTACCTCTACCAGTGTGATTTAATTACTGGGAGCGCCCATCTGCGAGCCGACCCGCGCAAGGGCATCGAAATTATTCGCAGTCTCCGGGGCCACACGACCGGCTATTCGATCCCGCAGTTCGTGATCGATGCCCCTGGCGGCGGCGGAAAGATACCGATCAACCCAGACTACGTGAAAGAAATAACCGACAAGGAAATTATCATGTGCAATTTCAGTGGGGAGGAATACCGCTATCCATTGATGGTGACAAAAGACTCGGAGGTGGACCCAAACGCTCCGGCACTGACAACGATTCTGGCCTAGAGCGATAATCGCTTGCGGACAACAATGTAGCTTGGTCGGTTTGCCTCCATACTCACACCGGTTCGGCGGGCGGCAACCCGCCCCGTTTTACTCTACAGAAATGCCCCTCCCGCGGAGCCTATCTGGTTGAAGCGTCTTGCCACGGGCCTTAGAGATGAACGCAGCCACCTGATCGAGCGCTTAAAAGTAAATGACGAGTGCGTTGCGCCACTGGGTATCGTCCCGCGCGTTGCCATTGCCCACATCATTATCGAAGCTTTTGTTGTAGGAGAACTCGACACCCAATAGATCCGTCATACGGACGCGGATGGCCGCGGTCAGAACATAATTGAACTGCTCCGTGTCTCCCGGGTTCCAGTAGTAATTGAACTTTTGAACTAGGGAGGTGCGTTGAAGGGGACGCCAAGTGGCCTCTTGGAAAATATTCGTCAGCGGATTCAGGCCCGAACGGGTATCTTCAAAGTCTGGTTGAAAATCTTCGATTCCGCCACCACCGCCGAGGAGAATTTCAAATGTATTCGATGGTTTATAATTATAACCGATACCGATTGCCTCCTGCACTTCACGGTCGATGCCCTTAACTTGATCGACGCGACCGCCAAGCGAGTTTTGCACGAACCAATTGTCCCACAAAGTGCGGCGGTAGATGAACTGCGCATCGTATTTATCAGTCGATTTGAATGCATCCCCATTCGGGCGCTCCGTCACTCGATAGGTATAAGAGCCGTTCAAGCGATAGAAGTGAGGGCTTTGCTTCGGCTTGATCTCCAACTGACCACGGGCATAACTCTCTGTCCAACGGCGATCCCCCTGGCTTAAATTAACGCCTAAGCGAAGATTGCCCGACCAGTGATCGGGCGCCTTAAACTCCTTCAGGATGTCGAGGATTTTGCGTTCTTCGACTATGCCTGCATTCTCTTTCGAGGGTTCGGCCGCCAGTTTCGGCTGCGCCATTGGTTGCGGCTTGGCGGTAGGCTGGGGTGCTTTCGGCTGGATCGAGAGAACCCGGGAACGAGGCAACTGAATTTCTCCCAGCACGGCAGATTGGAGCACGAGGGTTTCGCTCGTTGAAGCGGGCAATACCTCGCCGATAAGTTGCTCGCCACTGTCCAATGCGACCACTGAAGGCGCGGCGCGTGCGGAGGCCAGAGCGAGGACGAAGAGTAAAAAGATAAATGGCATCCTCATACGGCAGTTTCGGTGTAACGTTGTTCACGAATGACGGTGATCTCGACCGTCCCAGGGTAGTTGAGTTGCTCTTCGATCCGTTTGCGGATGGTGCGGGCCAGCTGGCGGGCTTCGTCGTCGTTGACCACCTCGGGCTCGACGATGACGCGCACTTCGCGTCCAGCCTGCACCGCATACGCTTCGCTCACGCCATGTTGTGCAGCAGCGATCTCTTCAATACTGCGCACTCGCTGGATAAAGCCGTCAATCGACGATGCACGGGCACCGGGGCGCACCGCAGATAATGCATCGGCCACCATAACAAGGCCGGCATAGGCGCTCTCGGCGGGCACTTCCTGGTGGTGCGCAGCAGCTGCGTTGACCACACGAGCATCCTCGCCGTGCTGCTTGATGATCTCTGCGCCAACCGCTGCGTGGCTCCCTTCGTACTCTTCGTCGACGGCTTTGCCGATGTCGTGAAAAAGTCCGGCGCGCTTCGCGATTACCGGGTCAAGCCCGATCTCCGATGCGATCAACGCGCAGAGATTGGCCACCTCAACGGAGTGTGCGAGGGTGTTTTGATTGTTGGAAAGACGATAATGCAGCTTACCGAGAAGCGCGACCACTTCGGGATGAACGTCATGCAGGCGCAACTTACGCAATGCGCCCTCGCCGAGTTCGATGACATTGGCGTGCATCTCCTCCTCGGCTTTGACCACCTCGTCCTCAATACTGGAAGGGTGGATGCGGCCATCACGGAGCAGTGCTTCGAGTGCGATGCGGGCGATTTCGCGCCGGACGGGATCGAAGCAGGAAATGAGTACCGAGTCAGGCGTCTCATCGATCATCAAGGTAGTGCCGGTGGCGTGTTCAAAGGTCCGGATGTTGCGCCCTTCCCGCCCGATGATGCGGCCTTTCATTTCTTCACTCGGCAGGTTGATCACCGTCGCGGTGGCGTCGTTCATCGGCTGGCTGGTAATACGCTGCATCGCGGCGAGCAAAATGCGCTTGGCTTCGTCGGCGATTTCAGCTTCGGCGCGGCTGAGCTTAATGCGGCGTAGGTCACGTATCTCTTGCTCACATTCTTTTTCCGTGGCGCGAATCAAAAGTTGGCGGGCTTCGTCGCGCTCCATCTGGGTAATTTGGTGAAGCTTGAGGCGATAGAGGCGGCGGACTTTTTCCGCCTCATGCTCTGTGTCGCTGAGTAGGCGCTGTTCCCTCGTGAGCTCTTTGAGTTTGGCATCGATCTGAGCCTGCATGTCCGCCTGGCGCTCGGTTTCGCGCTCCAACTCGCGGGCGCGGATATGTAGTTCATCTTCACGGGTAGTGAGAGCACGGTTCAGGTCGAGCTCCTTGTTTTTAAAGCTGAGTTCAAGCTCGGACTGGGCTTCTTTTTGCGCAAGAAGCGCTTCCCGCCTTTCCACGTCCAACTGGCTGCGTCGAGTTTTCTCAAGGCGAGCGAGACGCCGTTTCGTGGCGATCGACAGGAACAATACTCCCAAAGAAGCACCAATGCTCCCCCCTATAATGTAGTCATAGTTCATACGTAAATTGGTTAGAACAGGTCTCGCGGGAGCGCGGATCCCGAGCAAGCCTGCTTAATAAAATCTGGCGCCGAGGGGTAGCAGGCACACGATCATCGTGTGCTGATATATGCCGATCCTCTGACTAAGATCAAGGCAAACTTCCCTTCTGCGTTTTTCAGGAAGAGCGAAAAAGAGATCCGTGCACCCCCCATCCATGCCCCAGTGACGATAACAAATCCCGACTGCGCTTTTTTCCTTCCACCTGCCTCATTCTGCATTATCAATAAATACTCCATATTTACACGATGACTCTTTTCCAAGCCACCCTCTTCACCGGGCTCTTCCTGATCGCCTTTGGTGCCCATTTTCTTTGGCACGGCGTGCGCTCGGCACCGAGCGTGCAAGCCTTTCCCCGTTCGCGGACCGCTGCTTACATCTTACTCGGTTCGGCGGCCGCATGGTTTCTCTATAAGGTCACTCAGCTCGGCCCCGCCGACTTCGGGCAATATAAGAATCTCCTCTTCCTCGTCTTCCTTGTCACCGCGGTTGGATCATTCATCTTCGTGCCTGACTTCCTCGCGGTGCGCGGTCTGGCTGCCCTAATTCTTCTCACTGCAGGCGCCTTGCTCGACGCCGCCTATATGGAGCCTCCAACAGCACGGCTTTTCTTGGTGAGCTTTGTTTACCTTGGGATCGTAATCGCGCTCATCCTCGGTGCCAACCCCTACAAATTAAGGGATTTTTTCGAATGGCTTTACCGGCAGGACTTACGCCCTCGTATCTTCGGCGGGCTCTTCGCGGCTTATGGCTTGCTCCTGCTTGGACTCGCTCTGACTTACTGATTTGCAATGTGTCCAGACCCTCAAAGCGGTCTTCTTTTTATCGTTTCGGGCCCAGCCGGTAGCGGTAAGACCACGCTGTGCGAACGCATGCTTGCCGAATTGTCGGAAGTGCAACGTATTGTCACCTCAACGACCCGCGCACCGCGCCCCGGCGAAGTAGACACCATCGATTACTACTTTTTTGACCATGAGACCTTCGAGGCTAAAGTGCAAGCAGGTGAATTTTATGAGCACGCCTATGTGCACAGCAACCGCTACGGCACCCTCAAAAGCGAAGTGCAAGACAAACTGGCCCAAGGCATCGACCTGCTGCTCAACATCGACGTGCAGGGAGCCGCTACTTTCCGGTCAGTAGCGCAAGAAGACCCACTGCTAAAGGGTAAAGACGTCAGCATCTTCATTATGCCGCCCGATGTCGCAGAACTGGAACGCCGCCTGCGTGGCCGTGGCACCGACGCCGAAGACGAAGTGAAGCGCCGTATGCGCGTCGCACTCGAAGAAATGAAACAAGCCGAACTCTACGATCATATCATCCTCAGCGGCTCGCGCGACGAAGACTTCGCCGCCCTCAAAGCGATTTACGAAAACGCCAAGCATTAGTGTTGAGATCACATCGATCCGCGAAGTTCCTCTGGCTGTGTAATACCCATACTTTTGAACAACAAGCCCGCGGTGATGGCAGCCACTGCTTGAATGAGCCAATAAACAGGTAGTGCACTCCATGGAAGAAAGCCGTTTATGCAGAGCGAAAGTGTGACTGCCGGGTTGAAGGCCGCGAATGAGATCGGTCCCACTGCATAGGCGCCTGCTGCGACGATCGCGCCGATAGCTATGCCATAAAACGCGTTGTCCGCAGTGCCCTTGGCGATCGCTACGTTGAGAATAACCCACATCAGCCCGAAGGTGAAAAGGAATTCGGCTACGGCCACACGTGGGTAGTTAATATTCATCGGACATACAGTCTGCAGGCCTTCGGGATTGAGTAAGGCGATGCAGAGCGCGGCGAGGGCGGCGCCTGCAAAGATCACCGCGATGAAGGGTAGAAAGTCTTTTTTCGCGTGGGTGCCCGCGACGAAGTAAGTGATCGTGGTTGCGGGGTTAAAGTGGGCTTTGGACAGGTGGCCACAGGAGTAGACGAGTGCCGCGAGCCCGATGCCAACCGCAATTGGCGTCAATGCAGCCGAGCCCGGGGGCGTCACACACATCCCGATGATCAGATAGAGGAAGAAGGTGCCGATGAACTCGGCAATGAGCGCGTTTTTCATGATGCCTCCCGGTAACCTGCGGCGTAGGCTTCGAATACCAGTTTAATTTCATCTCGGATACGACGAAAGGCGTCGAGTTCCGATTCGCCCTCGCGCTGTGCGTGAGGTGGATCATCGAAACCCCAGTGGTAGCGATTGACCATTCCCGGAAAGGTCGGGCAAGCCTGGTCGGCGTTGCCGCAGACGGTGATCACCGTCGTGATGCCCTGATCCAGATATTGATCGAGGTGGTCCGAGGTGTGACCGCTGGCGTCGATGCCGATTTCTTTGAGCACTTCCAGCGCAAGTGGGTGCACTGCGCCCTTCGGCTTGGAGCCAGCACTGAAGACCTCGAAGAGGTCGCCTGCTGCGGCGTGCAGGATGCCTTCAGCCATGTGGCTGCGGCAAGAGTTTCCGGTGCAGAGGATGAGTACTTTTGGTTTGGTCATGTTATGAGTGATGAGTGATGCGGGATACGGGATGCATCCCGCATCTCATATCACCTGTGCCAACAGGTTCAGCAAATATCCCGTAAAGATGATCGCTAGGGTGGTGATGCCAAAGTAGATCGCGATAAGCTTGAGATGCATTGTGCGGCGGAGCATGATGGCCTCGGGCAGGCTGAGTGCCGCCATGGCCATCATGAAGGCGAGGGCGGTGCCGAGGGGGATGCCTTTTTGAAAGAGCACCACGGCGATCGGGACGATGGCGGCGCAGCTCCCATACATGGGCACGCCGAGCACGGTTGCGATAGGCACGGAGAGGATGCCGGTCGCTTCCATTAGTGAATGGATGGTCGCCTGTGGTACGTAGTTGTGGATAAACGCCCCGATGGCGACGCCGACAATGACCCAGAGCCAAATCTGTCGGATCACGCTGACGGCCTCATCCCAACCATAGCGCAGGCGCGTGGCGATCTTGTGTTCGATAACAGTCGAATCGGCGTGCGCAGCGTCGATGATGTCAGTCTCGAGATGCTTTTCCAATTTGAGCCGCCCCAAAATCGCCCCAGCCACTGTGCCGATGAGTAAACCGCTGCCGACGTAGGCGACGGTCACGGGCAGGCCGAATTCCCCAATCATGAGGATCACTAGATACTCGTTGATAATTGGCGAGGTGATCAGGAAAGAGAATGTAGCGCCCAGAGGCACGCCGGCCTTGAGCAGGCTGATGAAGATCGGGATTGAGGAACAGGAGCAGAAGGGGGTGATTGCGCCGAAAAGCGCCGCGATGAAATTGCCCCAGAGTCCGCCGCGCCCCATCCATTGCTTGAGCCGGTCTTGCGGCAGCCAGGTGCGGATGAAGCCGATCACGAAGATCATCACCGCCAAGAGCAGGAAGATCTTGATCGTATCATAGAGGAAGAAATGCAGTGCGCCGGATACGCGTGATTCGGGATCGAGTCCGAAGCCGCCGTAGAGCAGCGAGTCGATAAGAGATGTCAGCATAAGTGTGTCGTAGCAGAGTTGGCTTGCCGAGCTGCATGGCTCGCGTGTGATCTGTCGCCAGTTTTCGGGTCGGGCGGCAAGCCCACCCGACTACGATTTTCTAGCAGCATTTGTCACCCTTGTTGTCCTTGCCGGAGCAGCAACTGCCCTTCGCGGCTTCGTCCGCTTTCGCCTTCATCGCATCGTCCATTTTTGTGAAGATGCGTTTGAACAAGCCGGGCTTGGTTTCTGTGGTGTCTTCTCGGTGAGTTTTGGTTTCGTCTTTCATAATATTCCTCGTATCTCGTATCTCGTATCCCGCTTTAACAACAGCCAATCTGTTGACAGACGCTCTCGGGGCATTCGTTGCTAGTTTGCCTGATGCGCAGGATGAGTCTCTCGCGCCTGAGCAAATCGAGCTGGAGTTGATTGCACTCGGTGCAGTCGGCTTCGCGCAAGTAGCGCAAGTTCACTCCGACGAGCCTGTTGATTGGCTCGGCCATTGCGTAGAGCATCCAAGTGCCTTCACGATGGGATTCGACCAACCCAAGCTTTTTCATGCTGGCAAGCTGTTTCGACATCTTGACCTGTGGGACCTCTAGCAATTCTTGCAGATGGCAGACGCAGAGCACCCCTGCTTCCAGTAGATTGAGAATCCGGAGGCGCTGTGGATCGGCAATGCACTTGTAGATGTCGCTAGCTTCCATCTATTTAATACATTCTATTATTTGTATATACTGTCAATAGTATATAATTATTATTCACATTTTAGTTTTAGGCTGGCGGCTTTTTGAACGCCTGTGATTGAATGCGGTCTGTTGAAACAATGTCTTAAACTTTTTCATAATGAGCCTCTCCTTCGTTTTTAATTCCCTTCTCATCCAAGCGGCCTCTGGGCCGAATGTTTTCACGTATTTCGCGCAATCGAATTTCGCCGGCAAGGTCGTTATATTTATCCTCGTTATTTGTAGTATTGTGGCATGGACAGTGATGCTCGGGAAATACCTCGACCTCTCAAAGCTGCGCTCGCAGAACCAGCGCTATGAGCGTGCGCTTTCCAAAGAGTCGCACCTCATTGCCCTCGATCCGGAGCGCCCAGGCAAAGGTAGCGGTCCTTATTTTAACATCGTGCGCGAAGCCTTAGAGGCCTTCCACCGCTACGGTGGCGATTTAGGCAACAGCGACCCGCACCGCGCGACCCTGCGCATGGGGCATGTTGAAAACGCGCTTCAGCGCAGTGTCGCCGAGCAAATCATTCGCTACGAAGCGAAGATGGTAGTGCTTGGTTCGATCGTTACCGGGGCACCTTTTCTCGGGTTGCTTGGTACGGTCTGGGGGGTGATGGATGCCTTTGGTGGTATGGCGGGTGCCGGTTCGGCCAGTTTGCAAAGCCTCGCGCCTGGCGTCTCGGGTGCCTTGCTCACCACTGTAGCGGGTCTGATCGTTGCCATTCCCTCAGTCTTCGGCTACAACTACCTCCTGCAGCAGACGAAGATCGCGGTCGTCGAACTGGAGAATTTCGCCAGCACTGCCGCAGACCGGGTCGAGCTCGAAGCGCAAGCTGCCGCTCACGGATAATCTTCGACCTCCGCCCTTAATTTTATGGCTCGTAAATTTCATCGCAAAGACCGGCTGTCCGCCCTGACGGAGATCAACGTCACTCCGTTGATTGACCTCGCCTTTGCGCTGCTCATCATCTTCATGATCACAACGCCGCTCTTGGAGCAGACGATTGAAGTGAACCTGCCCGTGGAAGCTGCTAAATCTCAGGCCAAAGAGCGCGAAGACTTCCAGTCGGTTTCCATCGATAAGTCCGGCCTCTACTACTGGGGTGATCAACAAGTCTCCGAGCAGCAACTCGCCGATCTGCTCGACACCATGGCGATGGATCCCGCGCCGCCCGTGCTCAGTATTCGTGCGGACGCCCAGTTGCCCTATCAAAAAGTCATCACCGTGGTCGATATGATTAAACAGCGTAAGCTCTCGAAGATCAGCCTCGATACGAAGGTCGAATAATGAAGCTGCCCAAAGACCAACCCTTCTGGGCATCGGTGATCCTCCACCTCGTCGTCCTGCTGGGCTTATTCTTGGCCACGATCGTTCAGGCCTTCAAGCCGAAGGAAAAGCCGCACGTCTTCGAGATGGTTGAGCCGCCGAGCGAGATAAGCCAGTCCTCGCAGCCACCGACGCCACAGCCGCCGGTCGAACTGCCCCCCGTCGAACTGCCTCCCGTGCCGCAGTTCGATATCCCCAAGCCGACGCCCGCACCGACGCCGCGTCCAGCCGATACGCCGAAGCCGAAGCCTAGGCCGCCTGAGGAGCCGTTGATGTCGGCCGCAGATTTTTTCAAAAACAATCCCAAGCCAGATCCCAAGCCGCGCCCGGTCACGCCGCGTCCCAATATAACGGTGCCGCAGATCGATGTGCCGAAGCTGATCATGCCGCAGAGCACGCCCCGCAACCCCAGCCCGCAGCTATCACAGCAGCAGATGTCCGAACTGGCCGATTACAGCTCGCGGCTCCGCTCCCGTATCGATGCAGCTTGGATCAAGCCCGCGCAGCTCGCGGGCGTGAATCTCGTCGCGGAGGTGGTCTTTAACGTCTCTCCCTCTGGTCAAATCACCCATGTCCGCCTCCGCCGGAGTTCGGGTAACACTGACTTTGACCAGTCCATCCTCGCGGCTTTGCGCCGGGCGACTTCTGCTGGGCGGACGCCGACCGGCCAGACGCACGAATTCTCCTTGCCATTCCGTATGCGGGATTAAGGTAGCGGCGTTCATCCCAAACGCCACCCGTAGTGTTGGGCAATTGTTCGATCAACCGAATCCCGAACGGCGCTAGCGAGAGATTGAAAAATTTAAAATATATCTTGACGTAAAGACATATTGCCTTAAGTTGATCCACATGCCCAAGATTTACCAACATTCCGGGTCGCACCTCTTTCTCCTTTTTTGGAAAGCCTCGCATGCCGTGATCCGCTACGACGAAAAGAGCGTCGCTCGCCAAGGTTTTGCCTCGCTTTCCGATTTCGCCGTGCTCGAGTTGCTGCTCCATAAAGGTGCCTTGCCTGTCAACACGATTGGCGAGAAGGTGCTTCTGACGAGCGGGTCGATCACTACCGCCGTCCAACGCTTGGAGAAAAAAGGACTCGTCCGCCGCGAGCGGAGCGAGGGCGACGCGCGTGTCGTCCTTGTTCATTTGACCGAGGCGGGTCTCGAATTGATCGAAAATGCTTTCGCCGTGCACGCGGAGAACCTCGACGAGCTCTTCGCCGTGTTCACTGACGAGGAGCGTAAGCAATTCGCCAGTCTCATGCGTAGGGTCGGCGAGCGCGTTCTGGCGCTCGATACATAAAAAATTCATCCCATCATCTTTACATCAAGATTTAATGCCAGGCCAAGCAGAAAAAACCTTGAAGTCAAGTGAACTCGCTTTACTCGTGGCTTATTTGAATAAATTAACATAAAAAACGCCAATTGTAGCGCCAAGCGGGAAAAGCGTTGATAGCTGCGACTGGCGCAAACGCATTTGTAAGCATCTTTTCGGAGACGCGCTCGTTCAACTTCGACGATACAAACTGTATCTTCAACAAGATAGACAACCCCAGAGTCACCAACCCGCAATCTGTAAGAACAAGTTAGAACCTGCCAGCTTGCGGCAACAGTCCGGCCTCGGATTCTCTTCCGGCCTTTCAACAAAGGCCATTATGCTCGCAACTCGTAAGCGTTAAAAAAGTTGGGTAGCATGACTACGATTTCGACCCCTGATCGGAGAACTTCGTCACTCGCGGCTTGGCAAAATATGGCCATTTTGATTGGCTAGAATTCTCATGCAAATCACGGACCAAGACCTGCGGCTGATAGAGAAATACAATCGTCCAGGGCCTCGCTACACCAGCTACCCGCCGGCCAATCATTTTCGAGAGTGTGTGGACTACGCCCCACTGATGGGCGGGGTGGAGCAGGGTGATGCGCCGCTGTCGCTTTACTTCCACCTTCCGTTCTGCGAGACGCTCTGCTGGTTTTGCGGTTGCCACACGATCACCACGCTGGACCGCGACAAGGCGACGGACTACCTCGATCTCCTTGAAAAGGAATTGGAGATCTTTGCCCTGCATCTCGGGCCTGAGCGCAAGGCAGTGCAGCTCCATTTCGGCGGTGGCACGCCTAATTTTTTCGGCCCCGAGCAGATCGATCGTCTTGGCGCAATGATCAACCGTCATTTCACGTTCACCGAAGATGCAGAGAAATCGGTCGAACTCGATCCCCGCCGCCTCCGTCCGGAGCATGTTGAGGCCTTCGCCCGCATGGGCTTGACGCGCGCCTCCTTCGGGCTGCAGGACAGCAATCCCGATGTGCAAAAAGCCATCCATCGGGTGCAGCCTCAGTCGATGAATATCGAGGCGATGGCGACGCTGCGCGCCAACGGATTCGACTCGATTAATCTGGATCTGATCTACGGCTTGCCCTTGCAAACACCGGAAAGCTTTTCGGTCACCTTGAACGAAGTCCTGCAACTCAAGCCCGACCGCTTCGCGATCTTTAACTACGCCCACGTGCCCTGGATGCGCCCGGCGCAAAAGCTCCTCGAGCGCGCCGGCCTGCCGGATGCACGGACGAAGTTGGAACTGCTCAAGCTCTGCATTGAGCGATTGACGGCTGCCGGCTACGTCTACATCGGCATGGATCACTTCGCCCTGCCGGGCGACGAACTTGCGCAGGCCCAGCGCGAGCAGACATTGCAGCGGAACTTTCAAGGTTACAGCACCCGCGCCGGGGTCGAAATCTGCGGCTTCGGCATCTCCAGTATTTCACAGGGAGCGGGCGGCTTCCGCCAGAATGTGAAAGACCTCGAGGCCTACCGCGCCTGGCTCGCCCAAGGCAAACTGCCGGTGGAAAAAGGCTACGAACTGACAGCGGATGACCAGTTGCGCGCTGATGTCATTTCGCGCCTGATGTGCGACCTTTCGATGGACTATAGCACGATGTCTGAAAAGTGGGCGATCGATTTCGAAGCGTATTTCGCCGAGGCCTTGGCGCAGCTCAAAGAGCCGGCCGAAGACGGCCTACTCATCTGGACAGATCGCGGCTTCGCCGTGACCGAGCGCGGTCGTCTCTTTATCCGTAACCTGGCGATGTGCTTCGACGCTTACCTCGAGCCCGCAGAGACCGGTCGCTATTCAAAAACGGTTTGAGTCTTGCGATACTTCCCAGCGCGCCCATGTGCCGCTGGGCACGGCAAAGGTGCTGTCGCTGCCAGTCAGGAGCATCTCGCCACAATCGAGCTGCCCTTGGCCGAGGAGCTGCTGTATCAGGTTTTTCAATACGATTGGGGTGAAGCCTGGCGTGTGGCTAGTCAAATAGACAAAGGCAGGCTGGTCGCTCATGACTTTCTCTACGAGCTCGAGCGTTTCCAATAAGGCGTGCTCGATCTTGTAAAGCTCGCCGCCCTTACCCCGGCCGAAGGACGGCGGGTCGAGTAGCACGGCATCGTAGCGCCGGCCGCGTTTGATCTCCCGGGTGAGGAATTTGTTGACGTCGTCGACGATCCAGCGGATCGGATAGTCGGCCAGGTTGTTCAGCGCAGCGTTCTCTCTCGCCCATTGCACCATGCCCTTGGATGCGTCCACGTGGCAGCAGTGTGCGCCGCCTTGCGCGGCGGCGAGTGTGGCGCCGCCCGAATAGGCGAAAAGATTGAGAAAGTTGAGTGGCTCGCGGCGCGCATGCGATGCCTGCGTCACGCTTTCGCGGATCCAGTCCCACATGGCGCGGGTCTCGGGGAAGACGCCGAGGTGACCGAAGTCGGTGGTCGAGAGCTTCATCCGCACCCCGTTGACCTCGGCGATCCAGGAGTCCGGTAGCCGTTCGCGTCCGCGCCATTCGAGCCCCTGCTTTCGGGTGAAGAAGGCGTCGGCCTGCTTCCAGACTGCAGGGTGGCTAGGCTTCCAGACGGCCTGCGCGCAGGGTCGGTCGAGGGTGACCTTGCCAAAGCGTTCCAGTTTGCGCCCGTGGCCGCTGTCGAGGAGTTCGTATTCGTTCATCTGTGGGAGTGGGGAGTGGGGAGTAGGGAGTGGGAAGTAGGGAGTGGAAAGAAAAACTTCCTGATTTTCACGCTCCACTATCTACTGCATCAGCGGCCTTGCCGTTAAGATGCTGTCGCTTCGGTAAAGTGTTTACGGCACATGGCGACGTAGCGTTCGTTGCTGCCGATTTCGACTGGATCGCCTTCTTTGATCGGGTTGACTTGGGCATCGGCGCGTAGGTTCATAGTGGCATTCACGAGTCAGTGAATCATTTTTTCTTAAAGAGTAAATCGGCGGCGATGCCGTAGCGGAGATTGTAGTAGGAGTGGGTTAGTTGATCGCGCTCCGCGTATTCGAGGAGGGCGTCGATCGTGACGAGTGCGGTGGGAATGATGTCTGCGCGGGCGGCGGGGAGGTGTGGTGTGCTCAGTCGGTCGTGCAATGTCTGTTTGGCGAGCTTCTGCTTGAGTCGGCCGAGGGCCTCGCGTTCGAGGAGCGGCTCAGATTGGGTCATGTCGATGCCGGCTTCTGCAGCCAGTATGGCTCGACTCACAGTAAAGGCGCCGCCGGTCGCGGTAAGAGGCAAGTCCCTTGGGCTAAAGTTAAAGTCACTGGCCTTGAGTTGCTTGGTGACATGGGCGCGGATGGCTGTTTCGGCTTCGGGCGCCAGCGGCGCGTCTTTATCGGAGACGAAGCGCTCGGTCAGCCGCACGGCACCGAGCTGGAGGGAGAGGGCTTGTTGGATGACGCCCCCCTCGAAACGGATCAATTCGAGGCTGCCACCCCCGATGTCCGTCTGGATGAAGCGAGGCTCCCCCGCAATGGCGGGATCGCAAGCCAAGCCTTGCCCGATGTGCCGGGCTTCTTCGGGGCCACTGAGGATACGGATGCGCAGGCCGGTGGCTTCGAAGACGGACTGCACGAAATCGTCGCCATTGAGCGCATCACGCACCGCGCTGGTCGCAACGATGGCGATGTGCGCGGGCTGGTAGGCGAGCGCCAGGCGGTGCAGCTCGCAGATTGTGGCGGTGCCCCCGGCGATGGCGACTTCGCTCAGGCTGGGGAGCTCGCGGCTGATCCCGGCGCTGATGCGCGTCTCGATGGTTTCGCTGAAAAGCGTCTCCAGACTCTTGGGTGCGCTCCCCAGACATGCCACCAGTAACTTGATCGAGTTACTGCCTACATCGATGACTGCGACGGTGTCTGGCATGGGGGGTATGGCACAATGCGGAGCTGAGCGCGTCAAGATTGGATACGATCTAGAGCGGTCTGATTCCCACTGGACTTTCCCGCTATAGAGGGCTTTCTTTGCGGCATGAAGCAGACGCACTTTTTAATTGCCGCCACGCACCGGTTGATGGATTGCGAGCAGGAATAAGTGGGCTATGTCTTTTAACGTAGCACACTTCCTCGCCAAGCAAGCGTTCGCTCAACCGAATGCGCCGGCTGTGCGTGCGCCGCTTGGTCAAAGATTGGACGGATCGATCCGTTACGCAGAGCGCTCCTTTGCGGAGTTGGAAGCGGAGGCATCGGCGACCGCGCACTACTTTGCTTCGATGGGTATCCTACGCGGTTCACGGGTATTGCTTATGGTGCGTCCTGGGCTGGATTTGATTCGTATTGTTTTTGCGCTCTTCAAAATGGGGGCGGTGCCCATCGTGATCGATCCGGGCATGGGGCTGAAGAAGTTCCTCCGCTGCGTGCGGCACTCGCAACCGGACGCCCTGATCGGGATCACTCCGGCGATTTGGATCGGGCGGCTCTTCCGTCCAAGTTTTCGTGGTGTCTCGATTCGGATCGGGGTGGGGCGGGATTTTGAAAAAAGGATCGAAGCGAATCGTAAACAAGGTGCCTTCGCGGCTGTAGACTCGGAAGAGAGCGAGTTGGCCGCGATTCTCTTCACCTCTGGGTCGACCGGGCCGGCCAAGGGCGTCTGCTACAGGCATGGCATGTTTCTCGCTCAAGTCGAGGCGATCCGTCTGCAATACGGGATCAAACCGGGCGAGGTCGATTTGCCAATGTTGTCAGTCTTTGCTTTGTTTAATCCTGCGCTGGGGATGTGTACAGTGGTGCCAGATATGGACCCCAGTCGCCCGGCTTCGGTTGATCCCGAGCAGATCGTCCGGGCGATCGAACAGAACGCGGTGACCAATAGCTTCGGCTCACCCGCGCTTTGGACGAAGATCGCCCGCCATTGTGAGCGCGAATCGATTACGCTGCCGAGTCTGCGCCGTATCCTGATGGCGGGTGCCCCGGTCTCGCCGACTTTGATGACGCAGATGCGCGCGATCATTCCAAATGGCGAGATTCATACCCCCTATGGCGCGACCGAGGCCTTGCCTGTGAGCTCAGTCTCGGCGGACGAAGTTTTGGAGCACACCGCGCTACGCACGCAGAAAGGCGAGGGCACTTGTGTGGGGCGACCGTTGCCTGGAGTGTCTCTCCGGGTCATCGAGCCGGTCGAAGGCGCGATTGCATCGATCCAGGATGTGGTCGACCGGCCGATGGGAAAGATCGGCGAAATCATTGTTCAAGGTCCATCGGTCACGAACGGGTATGACCGTCTGCCTGAGGCGGATGCCGCTTCGAAAATCTTTGATCCGATGGGGTGTTGGCACCGGATGGGGGATATGGGCTGGCTCGATGAGTCCGGGCGGCTCTGGTTCTGCGGCCGTAAAGTGGAGCGCGTGATGTCCCCGCTCGGTGCGATGTACACGGATTGTTGCGAAGCGATTTTTAACGGGCATCCCGATGTTTTCCGTTCGGCCTTGATTGATCTGGGGTGCGGATTGCCCGGTGTGGTCATCGAACCGGAAAAGGGGGCCTTCCCTGATACCGATCAGAAGCGAGCAGCTTTTATCAAATCATTGCGCGAACTGGCGCAGAGCCACGCCCTGACTGAAGTGATCGAAAATTTCTTTTTCGAGGCGAGTTTTCCGGTCGATGTGCGTCACAATGCGAAGATTCACCGATTGTCGCTTGCGAAGAAATTCGCCGTTCAATAACTAGATGCGATGCATATATTGGTGACAGGAGGGGGAGGATTTGTTGGTGGATATGTGATCGAACGATTGCTGGCGCGTGGCTATGCCGTGCGCTCATTCGGACGTTCGGCTCAGCCAGCTTTGGAGACCAAGGGAGTCGAAGTCATCTGTGGCGATCTGGCCGATGCGGACCATGTGCGCGCGGCTTGCCGAGGTATGGATGCCGTCTTCCATGTCGCCGCGAAGGCGGGTGTGTGGGGCAGTTGGGATAGCTACTACCGGCCGAATGTCGTCGGTACGTGCAATGTGGTCAAAGCTTGCCAAGCAGAGGGGGTTGGCCGCCTCGTCTATACCAGCACCCCGAGTGTCGTCTTTAATGGCCAACCGATTTGTGGCGGTGGCCAAGAGCTGCCCTATGGGCGAAACTGGCTTTGCCATTACGCCCACACAAAAGCGATTGCCGAGCAGGAGGTCATCGCTGCGAACAGCGACTCGCTTAAGGTCGTCGCGCTGCGGCCACATTTGATCTTCGGTCCTGGAGACCCGCACTTACTGCCACGTGTCATCGAGAGCGTGAAGGCCAGCCGATTGAAGATTGTCGGCGATGGGAAAAACCGCGTTGACGTCTCCTACGTAGAAGATGTGGCAGCGGCGCACATAAACGCCTTCGATGCCTTGGAAGCAGGCGGGTGTGCTGGGCAGTCATATTTTATCTCTCAGGGCGAACCCGTCGAGTTGTGGCTCTGGCTGAATCAAGTGCTGGCAGGCCTCGGGCATCCGCCTCTGAGCCAGCGTATATCTCTTCCTCTGGCTTATACCGCGGGTGCGGTGGCCGAGGCCTGCTGGAGGCTCTTTTCGAAAAAAGGCGAACCCCCTATTACACGCTTTGTCGCGGTGGAGTTGGCTAAAGATCACTACTTCGACCTGCGGGCGGCGTATCGAGATCTCAACTACAAGCCGGAGCATGCGATGAGTGCAGCCATTGAGGCGACTGTCATTGATCTTAAGGCGCGAGGATTTTAACGACGTGCATAAATTACATCATCTAAAATGCCACTACTCAAATCGAACTCCATGAGAGAAGAAGCTTTAGACTTTTTAGCGCTTTGTCATAAGGAACTTGGCTGGGACGAGGCAAAGCATCTAGCGCGAAAGGCCGCCGTAATCGATGCCATCGAGAGTAGTGCCACTTGGCAGCCTAGCTTTGAGGAGTTGGAGCACGGTGCTCGCGTTGCCTGGCGTAATAACGCACGTTGTATTGGCAGACTTTTCTGGTCGACTTTGCATGTGCGCGATAGGCGCGAACTAGTGGAACCTGAAGCTGTAGCAGAGGATTTGCTTGAGCACGTTCGCCTTGCAAGTAACGGCGGCAAAATCAAACCCCTCGTAAGCATCTACGCAGCAGAGGATAGCCAAGGTGCTCCACTGCGCATATGGAATCATCAGCTTTTTGGATATGCCGGCTACGGCCAACAAGCTAATGGTCAATATTTAGGTGACCCTAAGAATGAAGCGTTCACCCAAGTAGCTCAAAAAATGGGCTGGCAAGGTGAAGGGACTCATTTTGATCTGTTGCCATGGATCATTCAAAAACGTGGCCAAGCAGCACAGCTTTTTTCCCCTCATGATCATGATTGTCGCAGAGTTAGTTTAAGGCATCCCAGCCTAGAGTGGTTCAGCGATCTGGGCCTTGAGTGGTATGCCGTACCTATCCTTTCTGATATGAATCTCCGTCTCGGTGGGCTCAACTTTAGAGCGGCCCCTTTTAATGGTTGGTATATGGGCACTGAAATTGGCTCACGCAATCTGGGCGACGAAAAGCGTTATAATCTATTGCCTCTAATCGCTGATAAAATGGGATTGTCCAGAAATCGATCGGATGCTCTATGGAAAGATCGCGCTTTAGTAGAGTTAAACGAAGCCGTTTTATATTCATTTGCAGAAGAGGGCATCTATATAGTCGATCATCATCGGGCATCCTCAGAATTCATGCGCTTTGTTAAAAAGGAACTTAGTGAGAATCGACTCGTATCTGGTAACTGGAGTTGGCTTGTGCCCCCCATGTCAGGATCAGCTAGCGAACTATTCCATCGTGGGTGGAAGACGCGCGATTATCTACCAGACTATCAACTTCAACCTAAGGGATGGAGATAATTATCTCGATCAGGGAAAGTCTCCAGGGCAAGGATGAAAGCGATGAAGGGGCTGGCAGCGGAGCATTTTCTTCAAACTCCCTTTACTCATGCTGTGCGCTCGGGAGCGCAGCGCGATCACTGGGCATGTCGGAGAGCCGCATGGGTTTTTCTGCTCGTCTCTAGAGCTTGGTGGGGCGCGTATAAAAAGTTCGGCTCGATTACCTAAGATGAGTTGCCAGCTACGGGGCTTCTGACCATCTCATAGCTTATGGAGATTGTTTTTTTAGGAACGGGCACTTCGCAAGGCGTGCCCATGATTGCTCAACCTCAGGGAGAAGGTTGCGACTTGGATAATTCCAAGAACTGGCGCACGCGTACCTCCATTCACGTGGAAATGGGCGGCCACCATATACAGGTCGACGCTGCGCCCGAGTTTCGGATGCAGTGTATTCAGAATGGGCTCGACCGGATCGATACTTTTATCCTGACCCACGGCCATGCCGATCACATCCTAGGGATGGATGATCTACGACGCTTTTGCGATTTGAATGGGGGTAACGCGCTTCCGGTTTACAGCAGCGAGGAAGGCTTGCAGCGCATACGGCAGATTTATCCTTATGCGATTTTAGAGAAGCCTCTGATTCGTGGATATCCCGCGTTTCGACTCGAACTTATGCCCAAGACCTTGGAACTGCCTGGGGGCACTGTCGAATCGGTTCTGCTTCCGCATGGCGCGGTGGAAGTGCTTGGCCTGGTCTTTACTGAAGCCGAAACAGGTAAGCAATGTGCTTACTATACCGACTGCAAAGAGGTGGGCGAGGAGGCGCGTCTTATCGCTGAAGGCTCGGATGTGGTCATTCTGGATGGCCTGCGCCCGAATCCGCACCCCTCGCATATGACCATCGATGAAGCGACACAGACCGCGCAGGAGATGGGCGCACCGCTGTCCTTCCTCACGCACATGACCTACATGGTCGACCACGATCGGACCGAGGCCGTGCTGCCGGATAATGTGCACCTCGCGTATGATGGTCTTCGGGTCAGCTGGTGATGTCTTGCAGCGGGGCTGGTTATCTGCGGGGGCGCGGACGGGGACGCGGGCAGCGTGGCGGCGTCTTCACCAGAGTGCCAGTAAATGCTCGCTGAAGCGTCGCGCTACGAAAGTCGGAACTCGATCGGCTCGATCTGTGCATCGATTAAACTGAGCGCCAACTGCTCGGCCTCGCGCATTTTGGCACGGTCCGCTTCCGCGCGGTCGTCGTAACCGGCGAGGTGGAGCCAGCCGTGGATCAGGTAAAGGCTCAACTCACGGCTGAAAGGCTCGCCCAACTCTTCGGCCCGGCTGCGGGCGTGGTCGACGGAGACGATGATCTCGCCCGCCGATTCCATCGATGTGTCGGCTGGAAAGGTGATCACATCGGTCGGCGTAGGGTCGTCCATGAAGTCTGCGTGGACGTGGGCGATCTGTCTGTCGTCAACGAAAACGATTGAAAGCTCACCGCCAGTGATGGGGAATGTGCCCGCTGCGTGGAGCGTCTCGAAGAGGCGCGTAGCGGCGGCTCCGGGGTCGGCGAGGGCGCTATATTGGTTGTTGATTTCCAGACTGAGCGTTGGCATCGGCGGGGGTCTCGGTGATTGAGGCAGGGTTTTCTTTCTCCAGTTCCTGGGCCCTTTCAGCCTCGCTCTTGGGATACTCGATCCGAGCGTGCAGCATGTTCAGCACGGTATAAATGAAGCTCTTGCGGATCAGGTCAAGTTCGTGAAAGGTCAGTGGGCAATTATCGAGTTGCCCGTCTTCGATCCGGCTCTTGAAGATGCGGTCAATCAGCTCTTCGACGTTGGGCTGGGTGACCTTCTTCAGGCTGCGGCTGGCGGCCTCCACGCTGTCGGCAAAGAAGATAATGGCGCTTTCCTTGAACTCGGGCTTGGGGCCGTCGTAGCGGTAGGTGCTCTCGTCGATCTTTAGCTTGGACTCTTCACGCGCTCTTTTACTGCTCATTTTGTCCGGGAAAGACGTGCGGCTCCCACTTTGTTTCTCTTTTTCCTGCGCTTGATGGTAGAAATATTGGATAAGGGTCGTGCCGTGGTGCTGCCGGATGACATCCATAATGATGCGGGGCAGCTTGTTTTTGCGTGCCATCTCGACGCCTTCTTTGACGTGCGCTTTGATTACAAGCGCGCTCATGGAGGGGTTTTTTTCATCGTGAGGGTTAATCCCGTCGCGCTGATTCTCGGTAAAATACTCCGGTTTGACGAGCTTACCGATATCGTGAAAGAGGCAGCAGACTCGGCAGAGCAATGGGCTCGCGCCGATTGCGGCGGCGGCGTTTTCCGAGAGGTTGGCCACCATTAGGCTGTGGTGGTAGGTGCCGGGTGCTTCCATCTGCATACGGCGGAGCAGTGGATGGTTGAAGTCAGTCAACTCCAGCAGGGTAATCTCTGTGGTGATTTTAAACAACTGTTCGAAGACGGAGAGTAGGCCGACGGCGAGGATGCCGGTGAGTAGGCCGACGATGAGCGCGACCAGTGTTTGCTGCCCGACAAGCCCAAAGGAGTAGCCATTGAGGAGGCCGACGGCCGCGCCTGCGATGGCGGCGGTGGCACCGGCGACGAGGCCCGCGCGGACGAGTTTGGCACGCTTGCGTATGTTATTGGAGACGTAGGAGCCGACGATTCCAGACAGGAACGCGATGAGGATGAATTCGACTGAATTGTTCTGAATGATGCCGAAGACGACCGCGATGATGAGCGCCGAAAGCACGGCCGGCCCGCTGCCCACGAGCACGGCGATCAGAATCGGCGCGAGAGCGTAAGGTGCCACATAGGGTAACATGCTGAGCGACGGACGGCTATTGATCAGGGCGCTCTCGCCGATCTCCATGATGACCCGGATGATCAGCAAATTAAGTAGGATGCTGACCGCCGTGATGGCGATGGCCCGGTTGCGCTTGTGCATTTCGCGCAAGCCCTGTTTGACATAGATGAAGACGGCGATGAGCAGAATCGAGGTAAGGATGAGGCGTTCGATGAAAAGTTCGTTGAAGATCAGCGAGCTGCCACGCCGCTCCAGTTCGACCGCGCGGTAGGCAGTGATTCGCTCGATGTCGGCCGGTGTGATGATGGAGCCAGGTTCGATTAAGGTGTCGCCCTCCTTGAACGCTACGAAGCTCGGTTCGATCTGGTCGATGGCGCGTTTGATTGCCCGGTTCGTGCCCGCTGCGCTGTAGAGTAGATTCGGGCTGAGGCCTTCGCGGAAAATGTCAAAGAGTGTGCGTGCCGTCTCAGAATCACGGGAGAGGGCATTGATGCGCACGCGCAGTGCGATCAGTGCATCAGTCAGAGAGCGGGCATCGGGCAGATTGTAGCGCCCGTCTTCGTCGACTAATTGGATGACAGTGACCTGAGGTGCCGCGCTCTCCGTTCTACTGGCCGAGTAAATGCCGTCTTCGTAGAGAGATTTGAGCACCGAGAGAGCGTCGTTGAAAAGAACAGAGCGATTCCTCGGGGTGATTTGGGTCGCGAGCTTGGCGATCGTCTCTGGCTCGATGGCGAGTTGACTCGACTCGATCAAGCTCTTGGCGGTCTTGAGTAGTTCAGCTTGGAGAACTTCGTTTCCTTCATCTTCAAACTCGATTTGATTTTTCGCGATACTTGAATTCAGGTCGTTGATAAAGGTGCGGAAATTATCAAACGGCTCGAAGGTGCGCTGGAAGACGGGTGGCACCTGCGCGCGCACCGCGGCGGCGGCCGCTTCGGCCTGGACCTGACTCTGATACTCAAAGGAGAACTCGGAAACGATCCGCGTCTGAGCAGCCTGGTTCAGGATGATCCGCGGCCCCTTCGGTTTTTGTCCGAGGAAGCAGATCGAGACCACAAGCGCCGAGAACAAAATGAAGAGGCTGATCTCGATCAGCTGGCTCGTCTCGAAAAATTGCGAGGCGGCCGAGTCTTTGCTGCGACGGAGATCTTTTCGGGGCGCACCCGTGCTGTCCTTGGACTTGCGGGAGGTGGTTTTCTTGATGGTAATAGCCATAAGATAATTGTGATTAAGAGGATCCCGGCGCTGGATTTAAGCCGAGCGTATTATTCGCCGACCCGTGCGTAGGCGTTGATGATGTCTTGCACCAGCGGATGACGGACGACGTCTTGACCGTCGAAATAGAAGAGACAGATCCGTTCAATCTGTCTGAGAATGCGGGCAGCCTCGCGGAGGCCTGAGAGTTTTGTGCGGGGTAAATCGATCTGTGTGATGTCGCCTGTCACGACCATGCGGCTGCCATCGCCGAGGCGGGTGAGGAACATCATCATTTGCTCATGGGTCGTGTTTTGTGCCTCGTCGAGGACGACGAAGGCGTTGGCGAGTGTCCGCCCGCGCATGTAGGCCAGCGGCGCAATCTCGACGATGCCTCGCTCGATCAGCTGCTGGGTTTGCTCTTTGCCGATCATGTCGTTCATCGAGTCATACAGCGGGGTGAGATACGGGAGGATTTTTTCCTGTAGCTCGCCCGGGAGGAAGCCCAGGGCCTCGCCGGCTTCGACGGCAGGTCGGGTCAGAATGATGCGCTCGACGCGGCCTTCGAGCAGCTCTTTCAGAGCCATGGCCATAGCGAGGTAGGTTTTACCCGTGCCAGCAGGGCCAATCCCAAAAGTGATCGGGTGTGCGTCGATCGCTTGCAGGTAGCACTTCTGGTTGAGCGTTTTGGGCACTACGCTCTGGCGCTTGAGCTTAATTACAAGCGGATTGCGGTAGATCTCGCGGAGCTCGTCGGCCTTGCCGTCGGCTACGCAGCGCAGCGTGTAGTGGACATCCGAGCTACGAATGCGTAAACCCTGTGCTCGGCCAGCCTCGAGTAGTTCGAAGACCGCCTTCACTCCGGCGATGCCCTCGGGCGAGCCCTCAATTTGCACCCAATCGTCACGGCTGGCCAAGCGGACGCCGAAGCTACGTTCGGCTTCTTCGAGGTTGCGCGCGTCATCTGCGTAAAGCAGGCTGAGTTGACGGGCATTGGCAAAGTGGAGCGTCTCAGACGGCATATAGATGATTATTCAGCTTTCACGCAGGCATGCAGACGCTGGAACATGGCGTCCATAGAGTCGGGGAGCACGCGTGTATTGCCGATGACCGGCATGAAATTAGTATCGCCGTTCCAGCGTGGCACGACGTGGCAATGCAAGTGGCAGGGGATGCCCGCGCCGGCCGCATTGCCGAAGTTAAAGCCTGTGTTGAAGCCATCCGGGCGCAGGGCGCGGGTCAGAATGTTTTGGGCCTCCACAATCAGATCCATCAGCTCATGGCGCTCTTTCACGGTGAGGCTATTCAATTCTGCGACTTCGCGGTAGGGCAACACGAGCAGATGCCCTGCATTGTAAGGGTAGCGGTTCATGACGATGTAGTTGAGCTCCCCGCGCAAGAGGATGTATTCGGCCGCATCATCGTCCGTCTCAGTGATGCGGGTAAAGGGATTGCCCCCCTCGTCCGGGTTTTTCGGCGCGAGGATGTAGGGCATGCGCCAGTAGGCGTGCAGCCGTTCCATCGAGGGCGGCAGCTGAGCGGAGGTCTGCGTTGGTGCGGATTCGTCCATAAAATGAGCGGGAGAAAGTAGAGCCTTTGAGTGCCCGCGTCGATGGTTAATTGTCGACTCAAAATCCCCTTTTCGGGGTTGCTTTGGAGTCGCAGCATGGCAACTTTCAGATAGCTATTGAACTCTTCTATTGTACGACAGCCCCCAGCTTCGAGCCCCGTGACGAACGTATCTGACAAACCCAGCCTCAAAAATCTCCTGCCAGAGCAGGCCGCCGCAGCCTGCCTGATTCTGGGCTTCGCACTCTACACGATTTGGGATCAGTTCTTCTGGTGGGGGACCCGCGAAGACTATAGCTTTGGCTACCTCGTGCCGCTCTTCGCTGCATATGTGCTCTACGATCGCTGGCCGGTTATCCGGAGCTACCTCTTTCGGGGTGACCGGCCCGAGGCCGCTCCCGCTCCTCCCCCTCCTGGCGCGGGTGAGCGTGCGGCCTTCGTCCTGATCCTCGAGTGGATCGCAGTGGCCGGCTTTGCGGCTTTTTTGCTGCTCTTCGCCATCGGCGCGCTTCTACGTGCGGCGACCGGACCACAAAACCCAGCCTCCCTCGCGATCGCGGCCAGCTTTGGCGGGCTGACCCTCTGCGCGGTCTTTATTTTCTCCAAGCAACGCGTCGACGGCCAAGCGATGCCACTCAAGCAGCGCCTCGCACTCACTGCCCTCTTTATTTTCCCTGCACTCATTTGGCTGATTTCCGCACCTCTCGTTTCTATCATGGAAACGAAGATCCGCGTCTTTCTGCTGACGAAGGTCACCGTCGTTGTCTTTCAACTCTTCGATCTGCTCGGCTACGAATTGGAGCGTCAGGGAAATGTGCTCATCCTGCCTCAAGGCGAAGTCGGTGTGGAAGAGGCCTGTTCCGGCATCCGCTCGCTCACGGCCTGTCTCTTCGCTGGCTCCTTTCTGGCCGCTGTCTTCCTCGACCGTTATTGGAAAAAAGTGCTCCTCGTCGTCGCAGCGATGGGCTTTGCCGTGCTGACGAACCTGATCCGCAGTATCTTTCTCACGCTCTGGGCGTATTACCACGGTTCGCAGGCGATTGACGAGCATTGGGTGCTTCCTCTTCTCGGTGATATCGGTTCCGTCCATGACGTTACGGGGATGGCGATTCTTGGAGTCACCTGCATCGGTCTGATCTGCCTGCTGCCGATATTTAACTTCAAACTCAAAGATTTCGACGATGATGCATGGGATGAACCAGAGGAAACGGTAGTAGAGCGGTAGTTTGTCTCGATTGATGACGATGAAAAAACTGCGCATCCTCATGGTGTCGCCCGAAGTGGCGCCCTTTAAAAAGGTCGGGGGCCTCGCCGATGTCGTCGCGGCACTTTCCAAGGCGCTCGCTGTCCTAGGGCACGATGTACGTATCCTTATGCCGCGCTACACCGAGCTACGTGGCTTCGAGGGTTCCGAGCCTTTAGAGCGGCCGCTCATCGTCCGCCTCGGGGGCCACGAGGCCTATGGGCGCCTCTGGCGGCAGCCGCTTCCGGGCTCGAAAGTCGACTGCTATTGTATCGAACACAATCAATACTTCGGCGCACCCAGCGTCTATGTGGGCCCCACCGGCAATGAGAAAGATAACGGGCAGCGCTTCACCTTTCTCAGCCGCGCAGCTATCGACTTTTGCGAGCAGCTGGACTGGATCCCTGATGTCGTGCACTGCCACGACTGGGCATGCGGGCTCACCCCCGTCTATCTAAACACGACTGAGGCCGGACGCCCCATCGGACGTGCCGCGTCGGTCTTTACGATTCATAATCTCGAACACCACGGTTGGTTCCACCGCAGCCTCCTGCGCTTTTCCGGGCTTCCCGAGTCTGTCTTTCGCAGCGATGGCCTCGAATCCATGGGCGAGCTTAACATGCTCAAGGGAGGACTCTACCACGCTACCAAGATCACCACGGTGAGCCCCACCTATGCCGCCGAAGTGCAAACACCCGATGGTGGTTGCGGTCTCAATGCCTTGCTCCGTTTCCGTGCTTCCGATCTCATCGGTGTCCTCAACGGCGTCGATCTGGATGAGTGGAACCCTGAAACGGATCCGCTCATACCACAGCCATTCAGCGCTGACAACATGCAGGGTAAGGCCGCAGCCAAGGCCGCCTTACAGAAAGCCTACGGGCTCGCGGTGAATCCTAGCGTCCCGCTGTTCACCGTGGTCTCCCGCCTAGCCAATCAGAAAGGACTCGACCTGCTCGCCGCCATCGCCGATCGCCTGATGGCCGACATGCATATCCAGGTCGCTGTGCTTGGCACTGGCGAGCCCACTCTCGAACACGCGTTCCATGGCCTCACTGCACGCTATCCCGGGCGCTTCGGTTCCTACATTGGTTTTAATAACGAACTCGCCCATCTCACTATTGCGGGCGCCGACTGTTTCCTCATGCCCAGCCGCTTCGAGCCCTGTGGCCTCGGCCAGATGTACTCCATGATTTACGGCACGGTGCCCATCGTCCGCGCCACGGGGGGCCTAATCGATACCGTAAAACAGTTCGAGGAGGACCGCGTTCTTGGTAACGGATTTGTCTTTCATCACCCCACCGCAAACGCGCTCTACTACACCATCGGCTGGGCCTGCGCCACCTACTACGACCATCAGGCAAAGTTCAAAAAACTCCGTCAAAACGGCATGTCCGGCAATTACAGTTGGGATGCCTCCGCCCGTAAATACGAAGCCATTTATGATTGGGCAATCGACTCCCGTTTGGCAGCCTTTCGTTGAGCCGTCGAGGATAGGCTTCCCAGTCTGATGGATTCCTGGTTCAAAATCCCTTTCATGTTTTTAACGGTTCAGGCGGTTAGTTTGCTACCTACCGATTCTGTAGTGAACGGCAGCGGGCTAAGGTTTTTTCAGTAAATACTTAGATCTTGCCAGGGCTCGCGATTACTGGTCTCCGGCGAGAGCCGCAGGGTTGGAGTGGCTCAGCGTCAGGGTGCCGATGGATAGAGTGCGGTCGCTGTCATTGGCTTGAGCATTCACTTGGTAGACGCCAGCCGCGTCAGCAGCTTCCACTGTGAGCGATGCATTGGCCTGGCCGACCCAGGCATCGAATTGCTCCAGAACTTTGCCGTAGCTGCGTTTGATGAAAGCGCTGTCGACGATCTTTAGCCCGGACTGTTTCACTAAGGTGTAGGTGATGAGAGCGGCGGCTTCGCCAGTCGTTGCCTTGTCGCTCAGCTCGAAGATATAAGGAGGGTTTAGGGCGGCGAAGACGTCGATGGTTTGAGATGGGTCGCGGAACTGTACATGCTTGGCGATGCCGTCTTCGAGGCCCTCTGCCTGCAGGTTCAAAATGGTCGCTAGATCGTTGATTTTGATTAATTCATGCGCCGCAATAGTGTGCGTCTTCAAGTCGATCGCTCGAATCGAGAGCAGTACGGTGGTGGAACCTGTGGGTGCGATGAGCTCGATGGCGAGGAGCGCTTTTTGGTCTTGCTCAAAGATCGCGGCATTTTCGTAAGTAAAGTCATCGCCGTCCTTGCCCCTCGTCTCCGGCTTGAGTTTGAAATTAATCGGAACGGTGATGCTGAAATTGGAGCCGTCGATCTCGACCAGCGTATCGTAGGCTAGATTACGGATTCCGGCCTCTGCACGCTGAGTGCCTTCTCCGGTCTGAATGAAGACGCCGTCGAAGAAGAGCGTTTCATAGCCACGCTCCCAGCAGGCCTCAAGAAGTGAGCGGCAGAGGCCGGGCAGCGCTTCGTTGAATCCGGCGGTCTCGAGGGTGTAATCGTATTGTGCGAGATCGATCATCTGCTGGTGTGATTTTTGTGAATTCACGCCCTGAAGCAGTTGCACTAATTTGACCTGATAGCGTTCGATCGCAGCCTCGGACTGGACAATGAGTTGCTGGCCGCGTTCGATCGTCGGCTTCAGGTCACGCCCCGGATCCAGCTTTGAGGGTTTGGTTTTGACGAGGTTGTGCCCGCTGCGGAGGTCTGACTCGGCCGATTTGATGTCAGTCACCAATTTGTAAAAATCGGCCCTTTGTGCAGCCGTCATGTAGGGCACAAGCGCATCTTCCTGTTTGAGGATGCTCAGATTGACCTGTTCTTTATGAGCGGAGCTCTTCGCGCTGGTGCTGAGTGGCAGGAGCAGGATGCCGGTGAGCAAGAAGTGTGCGCAGGATTTAAGTTTGAATCGAAGCATTTGAGTGGAATGAAAGGAGAGAAAACAAAGACTAGACTCTCCGAAAAATGCTTAAAGATGCCAAGATTATTCCTATTCGTATCCGCCTACTCCATGTGACTCTCTCGATTCCGCGCCTTTATCTATGCGGCGGATTGACATAAGGCATCGAACTAGTGTTCTCTAGGTGAATGCAGTTTAACGATGAATTCACTTTAGTTCGCGATACCGAAGCGACGATTATTCCTGCTGGTGAGACGCAAGTGCTTCCCGCCGGGACGCGTGCCGTCATTTCGCAGGCGCTCGGCGGCACGGTGACTATTCGGACGGACTCTGGACTTTTTCGTCTTTCCAGCCAGGATTGGGATGCGCTTGGAGCAGCGGCGCAAGCGGAGCTCGACGCAGCAGCCAAAGCAGCCGAGTCTGAGCCGGCGGATGCCCCGTTTAGCGAAGAGCTTGTTTGGGAAGCGATGAAGGGTTGCTTTGATCCGGAAATTCCTGTGAACATCGTGGACTTGGGGTTGATTTATGATTTACAGACCAGCGAGCCAGATGCGAACGGCCGCCATGTGGTCAATGTTAAGATGACGCTAACAGCTCAGGGCTGCGGCATGGGCCCGGTCATCGCTGAGGATGCAAAAAAGAATATCGAAGCCTTGAACGCTGTTTCCAAGGCGCAGGTCGACATCGTCTGGGACCCGCCCTGGACACCGCATATGATTTCTGATGCAGGCCGCCAAAAGCTGGGGCTGGATTAGAAGCAAGTGCATCTGGACGACCTCGGTGTCGTCCGAGGACTGGACTGTGGCAGCGCGCTGCTTTAATTTCGGACTTCGGACTGCTTTCTGGCGTCTAGCTTCTGAAAGCGTGCGAGCACAGTTTCCAGAATGGCTTCGGCACTAAGGTCGTTTTCTTCCCGTAATTTGGCCACGGAGCTGCCGTGCTCGATAAACGCGTCAGGCCAGCCGATACGTTGTATTGCGCAATGGATATCGGCCTCTTGCAGAGCTTCCATCACGGCTGTGCCAAGCCCGCCGGTAATAACATGGTCTTCCATCGTTACGATGAGGTCAATCGCCTGTGCGGACTTCCGCAGGAGTTGTGTGTCAAGTGGTTTGACGAAGCGTGCGTTGACCACGCCCGCTTCAATGCCGTGTTCGCTGAGACGTGCGGCGAGTTTTTCAGCATCGGCCACCATCGCGCCGATCGCC
>DLQD01000035.1:8334-18581 GCA_002480015.1 Opitutia bacterium UBA7441 | reverse complement strand
CATCAGTGGAAAGCTTTCACTACCACCGTTGGGTCGACCACCCTCTGGAAGGCGGCCTGAAAGTCGGCCTCCGCACACTACCCGAACCAGGTAAGCCGTTTGGCGATCGCAAAGAACCAGCCTTTTCGGTTTTCTCTGCCTTGGAAACGGAAGCCCACTCCCAAACACTAGAGGCCTACAAAGAAGTCATCGGCATCGAACACTGGTCAGCGATCAGGATACCGACAACTACGATCGAATAAAAATCCGCCTAAAAGGGCTGCTGGTTCTCAGCTACGGCCATTTTCTGACGTTTTTCGTCTTTGTTAAAGCGCATGGAGAGAAGGGTTGAGACGCCCTTTTCCGGCATGGTCACTCCGAACACAGTATCGGCGTTGGAAATCGTGCGCTTATTATGCGTAATGATGAGGAACTGCGACTTATCGGTAAAACCGTGCAGGGTCTCGCAGAAGCGCCCGATATTGGCGTCGTCCAGTGCTGCGTCGATCTCGTCGAGCACACAGAAGGGGCTCGGTTTCACCATGTATATGGCGAAAAGCAGAGCGACGGCGGCCATCGTGCGCTGGCCACCCGAAAGAAGGGTCACGCTCTTCAAACGTGTTCCTGGGGGGCGCGCAATAATATCGATACCGGACTCAAGCGGGTCCTCAGAGTCGACGAGAAGAAGGTCGGACTCGCCACCACCGGAAATTTTACCATAGGTGAAGGCGAAGTTTTTACGCACTTGTTCGAAGGTGTCGCGGAAGAGGGTCTGCGAGGTCTCGTTAATCTCGTCAATCGTCTCAACGAGCTTATTTTTGGAGTTCCACAGGTCCTCACTTTGACTCTTAAGGAAATCGTGACGTTCCTTCAAATCCGTGTATTCGCTAATCGCATCGAGATTCACAGGCCCCATATTGGAAATCCGTCCTTTGAGTTCGGCGACTTCTTCTTCAATGCTCGACCAATCAGTCGTATCCATCTCGGCGAGTTCCTCCTCGGTCGGATCGCGGCGCTCTTGCTTGGGCTGCGCGGCGATCTGATCGGGGTCGTCGAGATCGTCGAGATTGACGCGCTTCTCGAACTCAACATTACCCTCCCAGAGTTCGGCCTTCCAATCGACCTGCGAGAGGTCGACCTGATAGTCATCCTGAGCGGTGCTTTGGATAAAGCCGAGTTGAGAACGCTCTTCGGCGAGGCGAATCTCGAGCTTGGTTAGCTCTTGGTCGAGAGACCGACTTTCACCGCGGCGCCCAGAGAGCCCATCGTCAATCTCATTAACAAGGGCGTCGATCTCTTTAAGCTGAAGCCGGTCTTTTTCCAACTCGTCGGTGGCCACAGCCAGAGTCTTAGCGAGTTCCTCACTTTTACTCCGCTCCTGTGCCCCAGATTGTTTAAGCTGAGCGATCTGCTCGTTGATCGTATCGATCTCTTGATTACGGCGGAGGATGCGGTGCTGCAGGTTAGCGGTCTCTCGTTGGACTTCGCCGAGGGCGCGGTCAGCAGATTCGAGGCGTTGCTTTTTCTCGGCGAGTTCCAGACGGACGTCGGAGAGAGCTTCGCGCTTTTGATCGCGCAACTCGCGGGCACGGACAATGGCAGCTTCAAGATCAGTCCCGCCCTGCCGTTCGTCCTGGAGGTTTTGCTCGGCAGCGGCTAGTTCTTCTTTCGCAGCGTCGAGTTCAGCTACGGAATCACCGTGTTTTGCGTCGAGGCGTGCGATCTCGTCTTCCGCTTGCGTGCGGTTGCGGGCGTTGTGCTCGATTTTCTGATTTTGATTTTTTTCTTCGGCCACGAGGCCGGAAACCTCGCTGCCGAGTTCACTCTGGCGCTTACGTTGCTCCTCGACGGTGGCTTCGGCTACGTTACGCCGTTCGTCAAGCGCGTTGGCTTGCTCGCGCAGTTCATTCAAAGCGGCACGCTCGGCCTCGATTTCTGTGCGCAGGCGCCGAATCTCCGACTCGCGCTCTAGGACGCTGGAGGACTTTTTACCGGTCGTACGGCCGCCATGAATAAGCCCACGGCAGTCGATGACCTCGCCTTCGCGCGTCGCCACAAGTAGGAAGTTGAAATCGGCATTGGCCTTCCAGAACTCAATGAATTGATCGAGACGGTCGGCGAAATAGCAACCGCTAAGCAAGCGGTCCACAGGACCCTGCAAGTCTGCGTGTCGTACCTGAACCACAGAATGGGCAGCGACGATGCCGGCGGGCAGCTCGCCGATCACAGCGGGATTCGTTGGTGTAAGATCAATCTGCAAGCAGGCACGCCCGAGAAAGTCAGCGTCAAGCTTGCCGATGACAGAAAGCGCTTTGTGAGAATCACCGATGTAAAGGGCGTCGGCCGCTGAACCGAGCAGCGTCTCCAATGCTTTGGTGTAGGCACTGTTGACTGTGAGCTCTTTGGAAATGATAGAGACACTGTCTTTAGAGACGACTTCGCTCAACTTATCGCCGAGAATCGCTTTTGCGCCCTCGCCAAAGCCTTCGAACTTCGCTTGCAAACCTTCAAGCACATTGAGCTGAGCAGTCTTGCGGGCGATGCCACGGTCTTGATCCTGGATACGTTCCTGCAAGCTGCGGAACTGGGTAAGTATCTCGCGCGAGTCATTGCGGGCTGTCTCAACCGCCGCTTCGCTCGCTGCTTGCTCCGCGCGGCGCTTCTCGAGGAGGCGTTGAATATCGGCCAGGCCTTTTTCCAAGATGACAATTTCTTCTTTCAGGCCGATCGCGCTCTCGGTCAGCGCAGCGTGCTTGACCTGATAGGTCTTGAGATCCACCTCCAAAGTGGTGCAGCGAGAGCGCGCACGATTGATGCGGTTTTCCGCGTGCAGTACATCCTGGCGGCGCTTTTGTAACTCACCCTCCATCTCGCCGAGCTTCTCTTGAGCGGCGACCAACTCATTGTTGCGCTCGCGGAAGATACGATCCGAATCGTCCACCACCCCAAGTTGCATTTGCTTGTTTTCTGACTCGTTCTTAGCTCGCTCGGCCAATTCAGTTTTTTGCTTTTCGAGGTCGGCTATCTCTTTCTTATATTCTTCAATACGTGCCTCCAAATCCTTGGAACGGATCGAGGAAAACTCGGACTGGTTATCCGCATTCTCTTTTTCAGAGCGGAGGCTATAGACGCGCTGCTGGAGTTCCTCCATCTTCTGGGAGAGTCCCGCGCGCTGGGCCTTCTTCTCCATTAAGATCGATTCATCGCGCTCGAGAGACCCCGTGTGAGTCTCTACCTGCTTGCGCAGCTCGGCGGCACGCCCGGCAATCTCTCCGATCGATTTACTGAGATCGGCGTGGCGATACGCGTTGAAGGCCAGATCGAGGTGGGTGAGTCGATGCTTAATACGCTGATAGCGCAGCGCCTTGCCGGCCTGCCGTTTAAGGGAGCCGATTTGGCGGGAGACTTCCTCGATAACATCCGTGACCCGGGCGAGGTTGGCGTCGACCAAAGAAAGCTTGTTCAGCGCTTCCTTACGTTGAGCCTTGTAGAGAGTGATGCCAGCTGCTTCTTCGAAAATTGTCCGTCGCTCAGCGGGATTCGTAGACAGGATTTGGTCGATCTGCCCTTGCAACATGAAGGAATAAGAAACACGCCCCACCCCGGTGTTGGCGAAAAGGCGCTGAATATCTTTGAGACGAGAGACTTTGCCATTGATGTAATAATCACTGCCACCGTCGCGTGAAACACGTCGTGAAATGGCAACCTCGTTGAACTGGGTGCCCAGGTCGGCCTCACAATCGGTAAAGGTCAGCGTCACCTCACAAGTCGGCAGTGCCTTGCGCTTATCGGTGCCCTCGAAAATGACGTCCTGCATAGACGCGCCCCGCAAGGCTTTGGCGCTTTGCTCGCCTAGCACCCAACGGATCGCGTCGACGATATTGCTCTTACCGCAGCCATTGGGACCGACGACGGCGGTGACGCCTTGGCGCAGATCCAGACGGGTGCGGTCGGCAAAACTCTTAAAGCCACTAATGACAATCTCTTTAAGATACATATTTTAGAAACGGTGCTGGTAGGGAGTATAAAAGCCGACAAGAAGACAGTGCCGCCGAACGTCCCGCAACTCTAAAAGCCGACTTAATAATGGCGCTCACCGAAGAGCGCCGTGCCCACGCGTATCTGGGTCGATCCAGCGGCAATGGCCTGTTCGAGATCACCCGTCATGCCCATGGATAACTCCGGAAGCGACACACTAAAGCGCTCCGCGAGGCCATCGCGTAATTCCCTCAAGCTTTCAAAGGCCGCCCTAGCCACATCCAAATCATCATCGAGCGGCGCAACCGTCATAAGCCCATCAACTTTCAAATTTGCGACTCCTAGAGCGGCTTCGAGCACAAAATCGGCCTCCCCTCTAGCAAATCCGTATTTGTTGGGGTCTTCGCCCGTATTAAACTGGAGAAGGATGGGCAGCACCTTGCCCTGCTCCCCCGCGAAGCGGTCGAGGCGGCGAAGCAGTTTGAGGGAATCCACCGACTGGATCCGGTCAAATATAGCGACTGCGTCCCGAGCCTTATTTGACTGCAAATGCCCGATAAGCTCCCACTGAACTCGACCCGAATAGGAGCTACGCTTCTCAGATGCCTCCTGCACTCGGTTCTCTCCAACCGCGGTCAATCCGCCGCGAACCACAAAGTCCACCGCTTCCACCGGGTGGTTTTTCGTGACAGGAAGCAGGGCAACCGTTTCCGGAGAACGCCCACAGGCCTCGCAGGCACGCAGAATCCGTGCATGTACCAGTAATAAATTGGCTTCAAATTCAGAATAAGGGATCATTCGATGCTGAGAAATTTTGTTGGTGAAAAGCAGTGCATTAGTTTAGCTTCATTTACTATTGCTTTTCAATAAGTGGCGTTTATATCTATTAAATCATGCACGTAGAAAACTTCAAAATATTTTCTGATCTGGTCGAGAGTGAAAGCTTCTCCCGCGCTGCCAAATTAAACGGCATCACGCAGTCTGCGGTTAGTCAGCAATTGCGAGCGATGGAGAAGCACTTCAACATACTAATTGTAGACCGAAGCCAAAAGCAATTTCGACTTACGCGCGAGGGGCAAAAACTATATGAATCAGCCAAGGAAATCCTCTACCTCTACGAAAAGCTGAACAGCGAACTGCAGGAAATGAGGAAAGTGATCAGCGGCACGATCCACATCTCGACGGTTTACAGCATCGGCCTCCATGAGCTGCCACCTTATGTAAAGGCGTTTCTGGCCAAGTACCCCGAGGTCAACATCCGCGTCGAATACCGTCGTGCCAATAATGTATACGAAGACATTTTAAGCAACTCGATCGACCTCGGACTCGTCGCATATCCCCAGAAGCACAAGCAACTCGAAGTGCTCCCCTTCCACGACGATGTGCTGATCTTGGTCGTGAGCCCGGAGCACCCGCTGGCTAACAAGAAGTCGGTGACGATCGAAGAAATCGCGGGGCAGAAGTTCGTCGGCTTTGAGCCGGACATCCCCACCCGCAAAGCGACCGATTTGATTTTCCGGGAAGCTGGCATCGAAATGGAGCCCGTCATGGAGTTCGATAACGTAGAGACCGTCAAACGCGCTGTCGAAATCAACGCCGGAATCGCAATCCTGCCGCAAACCACGGTGACTCGCGAAGAAGCGCAGGGTTTGCTTAAGGTGCTTAAATTCAAGAACAAGGTTTACAAGCGTCCGCTCGCACTCATTCACCGCAAAGGCCGCGTGCTGACCCCAGCCATGAAGAAGCTGATTGACCTACTCACCTCAAAAGACCTGAACAGCCTCGAAAACGACGAGAGTGTAGGATGAATGAATGGGGCTTCTGATTAGGCCGTGGCACGTTGATCCGAATCCCTGCAACAGCTGGTTCACCCCAGAAACGAGGCCCGCTACAGCTGCGGTAGCCATCATCTAGGCATTCCAACCAGGTCGTTTGTTTACTCGTCCGGGGAATTCGCCAGAACCTCTAACACACGTACCGCCGAACCGGGTCCGTCTTCCTGCGACAACTGATCCGCTATCTGCCGGGCGCGCAGCTGCATCTTTTTTGAATTTTCAATGCTGTGCACTGCCTTCGGCAACTCCTCAGGCCATTTTTTACGTTTCACCTCAAGCCCCACGCCCAAGCGTTTAACCTCAGAAGCGAAAAACCATTGGTCGCCTATGTGTGGGATGACAATATGTGGAATACCCGCATGCAGCACGCTGGCCGTCGTCCCGGCACCGCCATGATGGATCACCATCGAAGCATATTGAAAGAGTTGATCGTGTGAGACGCGGTCGACACGTTTCATCGACACCTGGGGCCGCTCGATCGTGAGCCCCGCCCAACCAGACTGGATAATCACCTTCTTCCCCTCAGGCCAGTTGCGCATAAAGCGTGTCATCACCTTGCGGGCTTCATCAAAAGTCACACTGCCGAAGGTTAAAACCGGCACCTGTTCGCCCTCACAAAATGCATCCAGTTCCTCGTTGAGCTTGGGATCCTCGGGTGACTGCCAACGTAAGTAGCCGGTAAATTTAAAGCGATCACTCCACAAATGCTTCGGTTGAAACAAGCTGGGTGATACGGTCACTAAGACGCGATCCGCCGGATGCAAGGCGAAGCTATCGGTGCGCCCCATACCATGCCGCTCCATGGCCTCGCCGACGACACGATTGATTTGCCAGCAGAGTACACGATCGGTGATCCTCCACAATAGACGGTTCCATCGACGACGTATCAACCCCGGAGCGGCTAAAAGACGCGGCAGACCTTCCGGGGGATAGCTAGCCGAAGGCACCACGTTATGGGCAAAGGTGGTCACTGCGCAGGGCACTTTCGCCATACGAGCCAATACACATAAATCGGCAAATACGTAGCTCGAGACAAAGATCTCCGCCGTATCTAATTCTCGCTTTAGTGTCCTGATAATCTCATCGATAAAGGGCAAGGATTCCGAGTAGATGATGCGCAATGTATCGAGCGCATTTTTGGCTTTGGTCAAATCGCGCATCGCTTCGGCAAAACCACTCTGATCCCAATCTGGCGGCAGGTAAACAAATTCGATACCCGCCGACTCGATCTCTTCGCGAAAGAGGGAAACCGTTGCAAAACGGACATGGTGGCCCGCTTCGACGAGAGCGCGTCCCAGGCGAATGACCGGGTAAATATCCCCAGTAGAACCATGCGAAGTCAGCAGAACTCTCATTTGAAGCATGCAATAAGTAGCAGACGCGCCAGGAGCGCAACCGTATATAAGGCCCTCACACGAATGTTACAAAGCCGGCTTATAGGCAGATCTGCCCTTCATCCAAGACGATGTGAGAGCCACCGTATCCCCACATGGAGAGCCTCTTTCCACGCATTGGCTCTTTTCAAAACGTCACGAAGGAATATACATTAAACGCATGAGACACATCGCGATCATCGGCTCCGGCATCACCGCACTGGCTCGGGCGTGGCAACTCACACGCCAGGGGCACAGAGCCACCGTGCTCGAATGCTCGGATCAGATTGGAGGTTCCATACGCAGCCACCGCCAAGGCAACTATCTGGCCGAAGAAGGCCCCAACTCAATCCAAGTCAATAGTCACGAAGTCGACGCATTCTTAAAAAGTATACCCGGCCTGGAAGAACGCGTCATCCGCGCATCAGACGAGGCGAAGAAGCGCTTCATCCTACGCGACGGTCGGCCCCATGCGGTGCCCATGGGCCCGATGTCTGCCATCACTACCCCACTCTGGTCATTAAAGGGCAAGCTCCGCGTGCTGAAAGAACCTTTCCTCCCGCCGATCGATCCGGAACTTGAGGAGAGCGCGGCTGATTTCGTGCGCCGACGCTTAGGCGATGAACTCTATCGCTATGCCATCAACCCATTGATCGGCGGCATCTACGCCGGCGATCCGGAACAGTTATCTCTGCGCTACGCCTTTCCGAAGCTCTACGCCCTCGAACAAGCCCACGGTGGCCTCATTCGAGGGGCTGCGGCCAAGATGCTGGCTTCGCGGAAAAGCGAGATGCCGAAAGTCGACAAGCGTATTATCTCTTTTCAAGACGGGCTTGCTGAATTACCAAGCTTGCTGGCGGCCGCCCTCGGCGACGCCGTGCAAACCAGCGTATTGATTGAATCGATAGAAAAAGCCCATGAAGCTTGGAAAATTCGCTGGAATGGCGAAGAGCATAGTTACGATCAAGTCGTCTTAACGACGCCGGCACATGCCCTCTCCAAACTCCCGCTGGAGCCCCCACTGCGCAAAGCACTGGCTTTCCTTGAGGCGGTCGACTACCCTCCAGTCTCGGTCTTGAGCCTGGCCTTCAAACGGTCAGAAGTGATCCACCCCCTCGATGGCTTCGGCGTGCTCGTTCCGGAGTGCGAAAGGCGCTCGGTGCTCGGCACGCTCTTCCCCACTAGTCTATTTTCCGGACGCGCACCGGAGGGCGAGGTCTTGATGACCGTATTTATAGGCGGCGAACGACAACCGCACTTGGCTACGCCCGACACTCCGGCATTGCTCAAGACCGTTCTACCCGAGTTAAAGTCTAGCCTTGGAGTCTCGGGCGAGCCCACGTTCGTCCACCACAAGCATTGGTCTAGGGCGATTCCCCAATACAAGCTGGGCTACGGTCGATTGCTCTCACAAATGGAAGCCGTTGAACAAGACTATCCCGGACTACGACTCTCCGGGAATTACCGCGAGGGCATCTCCCTGAGCTACTGTATCGAGGCAGCACTCATGGCATAAAAAATCCCCCATCCCGAGGGATGGGGGATTTGAACGAAATTCAGTCAGACCGGAATGGCGCTAACTTAAGGGTTTTAACCGATAACGACCGACTAATGGTAGAAGGCTGTTCCCGCGAGCTGGCAGTGCTACGTAGCCCGCAGCTTTAGCAAGGGTTGATGTTTGCTTGAGTGCGCTCCTAAAGATGCTTGCTGAAGCTGCGCACTACGTAAAAAGCGCTTAAGTTAGTGCCATTCCGAAATGACCCCTTTTAAGCACCTAATTTGATGACAATTAGCCGCGTTTTATTATCGCCAAATCAAATTCACGCAAATAAGAGTTATTTTATTTCTCCCAAAGATAGTTTTACAATAATGAAGCCGGATCAATTTACTGCGGACTGCCCAGGAGCCTGTCGAAAGACACTCGAAGGCTATTACGCATATACGCCAGCTCCGCTTCCCCCGCACCTCCCCTTGGACTGGGATTTGATTCGCCTTATTTCTGAGGCCGATCAAGCGCTGGGAGAACTCTCCGGTGCCGGGCAGCTTCTCCCCAATCCGCACTTACTGATTCGGCCCTATTTGCGGCGAGAAGCCATTCTCAGTTCGCGCATTGAGGATACGCATGCCAACATGGGGCAGCTGGCTCTTTTTGAAGAAGAGGAGGCTGATGCGGGCGAGCCACTGACGGATGTCCGCGAAGTTGCCAATTATGTGCATGCGCTGGAGTATGGGCTTCGGCGCGTGGCTGAACTACCCATTTCCAGCCGCCTACTCAAAGAGCTGCACGAGATTCTGCTCAGAGACGTGCGCGGCGGTGAAAGCACCAAGACCCCCGGAGAATACCGTCGCAGTCAAAACTGGATCGGCCCGAAGGGCTGCTCACTTACTGAGGCGACCTTTGTTCCACCACCGCATCACGAACTGGGGCAATGTCTGGGCGAATTGGAAAACTTCATTCACGGAGACTATCCGGAACCTTCATTGGTGAAGGCAGCCTTGATTCACTATCAGTTCGAAGCGATCCACCCCTTCCTGGACGGCAACGGACGGATCGGCCGCCTCCTCATCACGCTCTACTTGTGCGAGCAAGGCTGCCTCTCTCAGCCACTACTCTATCTTTCCGGCTTTTTCGATGAAACACGGGATGACTACTACCGTCTGCTACTCGCTGTCAGCCAGAAGGGGGATTGGCGCGCTTGGGTTGAGTATTTTCTCCGTGGCGTGCGCCTACAGGCCCAACGGGCGCGCCTGGATACACAAAAGATCTTGGCTCACTACGAAGGCTACCAAGCAAAGCTCAAAGAAGGTAAGCGGGTGCCGCAGGAGGCTGCGCGCATTCTGGATCACGTCTTTGCCAACCCTTACATCTCGATCGCCCGCCACGCCAAGCGAGTGGGCGTCTCTTACCAAATGGTGCAACGCGGAGTGGATTTCTGGATCGAACACGGCCTGCTCGAAGAAGCCACCGGCCAACAACGCAACCGAGTCTTTGTCGCGCCACAGATTTTCAGCATCATGGCTTCGCCATCCCTCCCGATCAACGCCAACCCAGCTCCCAGCGAGGAGTCAAAAAGCTAAGCTA
>DLQD01000035.1:7965-8285 GCA_002480015.1 Opitutia bacterium UBA7441 | reverse complement strand
CCTATCATATAAATTTTATTACCATGACTAAATTTAGGACCTAAAAGGGGTCATTTCGTAAAAACATAAACAAATGATTGCGTCGTCTTGATTCATAAATTGACTCAATGCGATGGCACGGAGTTTACGAATCNNAAGCGCTTAAGTTAGTGCCATTCCAGTCAGACCGATTATTTAGCGGCGCAGCAGGCCATCTTTGGCATGGGTAGCTCGGTTTTGTCCGCACAACATGCTTTGTCCGCACAACATGCTTTGTCCGCGCAACATGCTTTGTCCGTGCAACATGCTTTGTCCGTGCAACATGCTTTGTCCGCGCAACA
>DLQD01000035.1:0-7902 GCA_002480015.1 Opitutia bacterium UBA7441 | reverse complement strand
TTTGTCCGCGCAACATGCTTTGTCGGTGCAACATGCTTTGTCCGCGCACTCGGCATTCATCGTGCCCTCACAGGCACTCGAAGCAGCAGCCGGTTCAGCATGATCTGAACCACCAGCACCACCAGCGCCACACGCGCCACAGTGGGCATTCGCCGCGAGAACAGCCGCCAAGAAGAAGAATGGTATGAGTAATTTTTTCATTATTTTATAGGTTTCGAAGAGTCAGATCTGGATTTCGTTTAATCCGTGAGCGTGTCTGCAGAATTGCAGATACAGTGATACGAGAACGCACAACACATATTATTCCAAATTATTTTGCAAGTTCGACGCGCTGCAAACCGACGGAAAGTCCGCTCATAATATCCATATGGATTAAGCAACCGGAAATACGGACATCGCCCTCTGCCACTGGAAAGCGTCGCTTCATGCCATCCAGAAAAGTGGCCACGACCGAGCCGACATCACGCCCAAGCACAGAGGCATAGGGACCACACATGCCTGCATCGCTGAGATAGGCAGTTCCGCCTGGAAGGATGCGCCCGTCTGCCGTCGGCACGTGTGTATGGGTGCCGACCACCGCCGCAGCCCGCCCGTCCAGATGCCATCCAAGGGCGATCTTCTCCGATGTCGCCTCCATATGGGCTTCGACAAAGACCGCATCGCATAAGGATTTCAGTTCAGCGAGCTTGGCGTCGGCCGTGCGAAAAGGGCAGTCCGATTTGAGCGCCAGATAATTGCGGCCGAGCACCGTAAGGATCCCCAAGCGAAAGCCGTCCTTCTCTACGATCAGATGGGTGCGACCGGGGTTTGCCTGGGGCAGATTGGCGGGGCGACAAACATGCTCCAGGGCATTGATCTCGTTTTCAAAGTTTTTCTGATCCCAAACATGATCGCCCAGCGTAATGGCATCCACGCCTGCACCCAACAGCTCCAATGCGATTTTCTGGGTAATACCTGCACCCCCAGCCGCATTCTCGGCGTTGGCGATGACTATATCAGCGCTCAGTTCGTCACGCAGTGCCGCGAGGCGCTCGATGACAAAGCTGCGTCCGGGACGCCCCACAATGTCTCCTAGAAATAAAACCCTTGGCATAATGACTGTAATGCAAGATGCCCACTCAGCGTGCAAGCCAGCAAAGCGATTATTTCCAGACACTCCCTAACACTCCCTAGTCCGTGTATCTAATTAAATGCTTTGCTGGTTTGAACACAGCTCCTTGTTACCTCCAGAATCGAAAGCAATTTTTGACTTCTAATGCCCAATGCCTAGGTTCTAAATGACGCAAAGCATGAATTTAGAAGAAAAGAAAAAAGCACTGATCGAAGAGATCACACTGATACCTGACGCCTATGAGCGGCTCGGCTATATCGTGGATCGGGGTCAGAAAGCTCGGGGACTGACCGAAGACCTCCGAATCGACAGCTTCAAAATTGAAGGCTGCATGTCACAACTCTGGGTGGTGCCCTCTTTTCAGGAAGGACTCTGCCAGTTTCACTCCGAGTCGGACTCGGCGATTGTCAAAGGTATCGCCAGCCTGCTCTGCGATTTCTATAGCGACGCAAAACCCAAAGAGATCCTACAAACTGACGCCGATTTCCTCGGTGAGGTCGGCATTACCCAACACCTCTCGCCCAACCGCCGCAACGGTCTCAGCCGCATTGTCGAGTCGATCCAGCGCTTTGCGCAATCGTGCTTGGCGGACTCGTAGTCACCACATCCACGGTGCTGAACTGTCTTCAATCAAAACGACAGCAAGGCCGCTACTACGAAAATGCAGTATACTCGATACGATGCACACCGCCATCTCCCAGGCCGAGAGAGCGTCTCGGAGATATCCGTCGTCAACGGCACCTCGCCAGAGGACTGGGCCGAGGTCCTCGCAAAAGCAAAGAATCACCCGAATTTGATTCCTGCCATCGGGCTACACCCTTGGAAAGTCAAGGATGCGCCGGAAGACTGGCAGGCACAATTCCTCGGCTTAATCGAACTCGCCGGCGCGGTCGGTGAGATCGGTCTTGACCAATGGATGGACGGGCACGATATCAAGCAGCAGGAAGCCGTCTTTTGCTGGCAACTGAAAGTCGCAGCTGAGCGCAACCTCCCGGTTTCGATCCATTCACTGAAAGCAAACGAAGTGCTCTTGACTGTTTTGCGGCAAAATGCCCTCCCCCGCCGGGGCATTCACCTCCATGCTTACAGCGGCTCGGCTCAGCAGGTCGAACAGTTTGCTGAAATGGGGGCGCATTTTTCATTTCACGCAGGCCAATTCAAAGCCAATGCGAAAAAAGCGCCCGCAGCCGTGCAGGCAGTCCCGAAGGACCGTTTGCTGATCGAGACGGACGCCCCCAACACACTCGACGCCTCAAGCGATGCATCAAAATTCCTAAATCGCGGCTACGAGATCATCGCCCGTCTTCGTGACGTCGAGGTCGAAGCTCTGGCCGAACAAACCGCCGCGAATTTTCAACGCTACTTCCTCGATGAGTGATCTAACTCTACAGCCTCTACCGAAGGTGCGGCACCGAGATATCGTGCGGCGCGGCCTACGCTGCGATTGCCCGAATTGCGGGCAATCCAAACTCTTTCGGAGTTTGCTCCGGATCCACCACCGGTGTCCGTTCTGTGGAATGACGCTGGAGCGCGGTGATGGCTATTTTTTGGGCCCGCTTTGCATCAACTACGGCATCGTAGTCTTCGGCTTTGTCGCGCCGCTATTACTGGCGGGCGTCGCGGGATGGATACCCATCAAACTGGCTCTGGCCTTGGGGCTCATCGGGGCACTGCTCATTCCGATCGCACTCTACCGATTTTGCTGGAGTCTTTGGCTGATGATCTACTATTTCTGCCTGCCCGATGAGCTGCATGCCAACCGCCCCGAAGACAGTGACGATCTGCTCTTTGAAGAAGAGCAGCGGCGTTAGAAGCCATTTGCATCGGTCGTTTTGAGTCTGTAGCGAACCCGCGCCAGCGGGGTCGACATCCCAGCGCTATCGGATCGTTTTTACGTCGACGCGACTGGCGTCGCATCGCTACCGCACCACCCATTTATGTCGGATATTTACAACTCAGCACAGTAGCCCCATCCCAGTGAACCGCAACGCATTCATTAAACCGGCACTTCGTTCGCCCAAATATCTTCGAGCTTCTGGCGGCGACGGATGAGGCGCGGGGTTTTGCCAGCATCGAGCATCACTTCAGCCGCTTCGGGATAAGAGTTATAGTGCTTAGGCGTCATAGCCGAGGCGTAGGCACCGGAACCGTCGATCACGCAGAAATCGCCGATCTCGGCCACAGGCAGGGTGCGGGTGGCCAGCAGTTCAGGGTCTCCCGGTGCGGGTGTCAAAATATCGCCGGACTCACAGCAGTGGCCGACGACCACATAGTCTTCGGTGGCGTCTTGTTCGAGGCCTTGCAACAGGCTGATGGGATGCTGCGCACCGTAAATGGAGGGGCGCAGCAACTCGGTCATCCCGGTGTTGAGCTTAATAAAGTTATAGCCGCCTTCGCCTGTGGAGACGACGTCCTGCACTTTGGAGAGCAAGGCACAGGCGTTGGCCACGAGGAACGTGCCGGGCTCGATCTCCAGACGGATTGTGCGCCCGGTCTCTGCGGCGAACTCTTCGAACTTTTCCTTGACCGGTTGGCCTACGACTTGGAGGTCGGTCGACTGCTCCTCGGGCATGCGCCCGACCTTAAAACCACCCCCAAGGTTGAGCGTGACAACGTCAGGGAACTGGCGGACGATATCGAAATTCATTTTAGCAACCTTAAGCCAGACATCGGGATCGCTGCCCGAGCCGATATGCGTATGGATACGTATGGCAGTGAGTGCATACTGTGCGAGTAGCTGCTTGATTTGAGGGATCCACTCGTGCCAGATACCGAAACTGGAAGAAGGCCCCCCCACGTTGGTCCGGTTGTTGCCGCCGGAGCCGGCGCCCGGGTTGATACGAATGCCGACGTCGCCACCAGGCTTGAGCTGGCCGAAGCGCTCCAACTGCGCAAGCGAGCAGGCGTTGAATTGGATGCCGGCGTCGAGCAAGTCGCCGAGATCGCAGGGCAACTCCTGAGCGCTCAGACTGATCTTCTCTGCGGCGATACCTGCGGCCATCGCCCGGTGTACTTCGTGACCGGAGGAAGCATCGATGTGGAGGCCTGCCTTCGCAAAAATATTGAGTATCGCCGCGTTGGGCGAGGCCTTCATAGCATAGCGGGCGGTCAGGCCAAAGGCGTTCGGAAAAGCCAGCACGGCGGCCGCATTGGCCTCCAAGGTCTTTTCGTCATAGATATAAACGGGGGTGCCGAAAGCTTCGGCCACGGCATGAGCTGTCGAAAAATCGAGAAAACGGGGCTGAATAATGGAAGCCATGCGAGAGAGCAAATGCGCTTCACCCGCTCAGGCAAGCGCTATCCGCGCTTCACGCGGAAATGGCGAATAATTCAGGACCGATGACGAATAAACCAAGTTCGCTATTCGTCCCGCGCTATTCGCTATCGGCGGGCGTAGCGCGCCTCACAGCACGCTCACAGCCATAGGCTTCGAGCATGTCTGCGACCAAGCTTGGTAGATGCGTCAGATTGGCAGCTGCACCAGCCGATTCGCCCGCGCAGCCAACATAGCCGAATTGATCTTCGGTCGAAAGCTCCAATCCACGCGCATCCAGCCAAGCCTGCAGCGTGTGCAGGGAGTCGACCCATGGACGGAGCGAAAAGGAGCCGCTGTCAGAAACTTCCAGCAGACGATGCCGCGCGACGGCATTTTCAGGACCCGCGAAATGAGCCTCCCAAAAAGCCAGCAACTGCGGTGAATCCGCAAACTGCTCTTTAAAAACGTCGTCACTCAGGCTCTCGATTCTATCATCCATCAAGAGTAGCAAAGGCCCAATAGAGGCATCTTTCAAGCACCTCTGACATCGGTGGCATAAATTTCACAGAGCCACGGTTGAGACTTGCTCCTCGGGCAATCTACTTTTGGCTGTCTACTGTACCCATGCGTTACATTCGAACAGCAGCGCGCGCGCTTATCATTCTAAACCAAAAAGTCCTCGCAATCAAAATGCGCGACCGGACGGGTGTCTTCTATATTCTGCCCGGCGGTGGGCAGCGTCATGGGGAGACTTTACGAGAGGGCCTGCGTCGTGAGTGCCTCGAAGAAATCGGCACTGAGGTCGAGGTTGGCGAGCTACTCTATGTCCGTGAATACATCGGTAAAAACCACGAATTCCGCAACACACACCACGCCTTCCACCAAGTGGAAAACGTCTTCCGCTGCAGCCTACCGAATCCGGACGGAATCGGCCCTGGCTCAGAGCACGACAAGAAGCAGATCGGTGTCGAGTGGATCTCTCTGGAAGAACTCCCCCATCGGCGCTTCCTCCCGGAGGTCATCAAACCCTTTTTCAAAGACGACGGCTTCGAAGCCGGCACTCATTATCTGGGTGATGTAAACTAAAACCCGTGTCCGCTTACCGACGTATATTCAGCAAGCAGTACCAGAACCTGATGTATCCGGGGGAGCGGCTCCGCTTTGACCTTCTAAATCCTCTTTGCATTCTCACGCTCTGCGCGATCGGCCTTCTGTTTATCTACTCTGCACAGATCTCCTATGAGGGAGGGCACTGGAAGCGGCAACTGTTCTGGATCATAGTCGGCATGAGCGTTTACGGCACGATTTCGGCGATTAATTACAAAATTTTCCTCGAATACGCCCATATCATCTACATAGCGGGCATTGTGGGGCTGATATTGACGATGCCGTTTAGCCCGATCAGCTTCGAAGACATGGGTGCGCGGCGCTGGATCGACCTGGGCGTGACCCGTGTGCAGCCGACAGAAGGCGCCAAGATCGGCACCTTGATCATGGCGGCCAGTATTCTAGCCAGATCTGAGATCGGTTCGGTGCACGATTCACTCCTGGTGCTAGCTAAAGTGGCCGCAGTCTTTTTACTGCCAATGTTGTTGATTTTCCTGCAACCCGACCTAGGTTCGTCGCTTGTATTCCCACCTATGATCTTCGCTTTGCTATATGTTTCCCGTTTATCGGAGAAGTTTTTCATGAGCGCCTTTGCCGTTTTCGCAATCGGACTGGCAGTGCTCGGAGCAGATATTTATGGCTACAGCCAGCATCTTGAAGCCCAGCGCGAGGCAGAAAGATCCGGCAACCCTGAAAGAATTGGCGACTACCATTCGCTGTTACCAATTCGAGACTATCAAAGAAACCGGATATTGACCTTTGTCGCCCCCGACGTGGTTGATCCGACCGGCACCGGCGCGAGCTGGAATGCCAATCAAGCAAAAATTTCTGCCGCAACCGGTGGATTGTCGGGCAAGGGCGTCTTTAAAGGCACCCAAGCGCAGCTCGGCTATCTGCCTCAAGCGGTGGCACACAACGACTTTATTTTCTCCGTTATCGCGGAGGAAACAGGCTTTCTTGGAAGCGCGTTCGTCGTCGGGCTCTTTTGCCTGATGGTCGCCAACGGCATACGTATTGCCGGACTCGCAAGAGATCGATTTGGAATGCAACTGACCATCGGCGTCAGTATTCTATTCCTAGTCCACTTCTTCATCAACATTGGCATGACTATTGGCATCACCCCGATTACCGGACTACCGCTTCCGTTTTTAAGTTACGGAGGTTCCTTTGTTCTGAGCTGTTTTATTCTACAAGGTCTCGTGCAAAGTGTATATCGGTATCGGAAAGATTTCTCATGATGCCCGCACTTGCACACAGATCATACGGTCAAAGCAGACAGAACTTGGGAGCCCCACCTCACCCACGGGAAACCAAGACCAATGAACGACGAATCAACGACCACCGAAACTTCCAATAACGAAGAACAATACACCGAAGAGCAATACACCGAAGAGCTGACATCTCCGCCTGAAGAAAAAAAGGCCGAGCGGATCGACACTGAGGCACTCAAAGACGACGCAGCAAAGCGTGAAAAAAAGCAGCCGCTCGTGACCCGGATCATTAAGGCGATCAAGGCCGAAAAAAAGTCCTACACCGAGCTCATCATCAACTCCGAACCGCTCGAAAAACGGGTCGCTCTTCTGCAGGATGGTGTCCTCGAAAAGTTTGAAGTCGAGCGCACGGGTGAAGCCCGCGAAGTCGGCGCCATCTTTAAGGGCCGCATCCAGAATTTGGAGCCCGGCCTTAAAGCGGCCTTCGTCGATATCGGCGAAGATAAAAATGCCTTCCTCCACTACTGGGACATACTCCCCGCCGCAAAGGACAACACGATCGAAATCGTCCGCGACAACAAGTCCGAGAAGCAACGCAAGCGCGAGGCCGAAAAAATCACGATCAAAGACATCCCGAAGCTCTACCCCATAGGCAGCGAAATCGTCCTCCAGATCACCAAAGGTCAAATCGGCACGAAGGGTCCACGGACGACGACTAACATCGCACTTCCGGGCCGTTTCCTCGTACTCATGCCTTACACTGGGACACTCGGCATCTCTCGCAAGATTGAGGACAAAAAAGAGCGCTCACGTCTCAAAGGCATCCTCCGCGACCTCACCCTCCCTGAAGGCATGGGCATCATCGTCCGCACCGCCGGGGAAGGAAAAAAGGCACGCTATTTTATCCGCGATCTCCACATCCTACTCAAGCGCTGGGAAGTGATTAATCAACGCATGGATTCGACGAGGAAGCCAGCCTGTCTCTATGTCGAACCCGATATCGTCGGTCGCACAGTGCGTGACTTCCTGACCGAAGAGATCGACCGCGTGATGGTCGACAAGAAGGAAGACTACGACAACATCATTGAAGAGGTGATGAAGATTTCGCCACGCTCGAAGTCGAAGATCCAGCTGTTTAAAGACGACATCCCTGTGTTCGAGCGTTTCAATATTGAGCGCCAGATCGAGCAAACCTACATGCGCTGCGTGCCCCTCCC
>DLQD01000094.1 GCA_002480015.1 Opitutia bacterium UBA7441 | reverse complement strand
GACCGCGTATTCAAGGCCCTGCGCATTAGCAAGCGACAGGCCTGTTTTGGAGATCCAATGATCCATGACAAACACATCCGGACTGAAAGCAGGCACTTGCGAGGCGAGGAATGTATGGAAAACCGCGAGGAAGAAAATGACTGTCGCCACGATATTAAAAGGATCTGCGGCGGCCCTAATTTTCAAGCGCTCGATAAGGCCAATTACATGCCCCGCCTCTTCGGCATGACGGGCTTCCATCTCCAAATAGCTCACTTCCGAAACGGGGAATTGCATCACATCTCCATGGCTGGGTGCACCGCCCGAAGCAAAAATCGAAGATGTAACCATTAAACCCAAGCCAATAAGAAAGACCTGGAAACAGTAGATCGCTTTGGTCACGTTCATAAAAGTAGGACAAAATCCCAGCAGAGCTATGAGGCAAATCTCTAGGTAGAAATATTGACACCGTAAAATGTTCGCATGCGGTCATGCACTCAAGAACGCCGCTATCTTTTGACACGCATCCTCTCCGGCGTCTTCCAAAATGTAATGTCCCAGTTTGGGATAAACCAGCGACTGAGCTTGAGGGAATATTTCCCTGAAGCGTTCATAGAAGTGCCTATTGAAACAAAAATCCTTCGCCCCCCACACCAGTTGCACCGGCTTATCGGCGAGCAGGGCCAGCCCAGCTTCGACCTCAGAGAGCGTCTTGTAAGACCGGTGCCCCTTGTGCAGGGGGATGTCTTTGACAAAATTCCAAACCGCAACGCGATCCGCCCAAGATCGGTAGGGCCAGAGCAGACCACGCTGAACCGAACGCTTGAGCGGTACTTTGACGGCCATCGTGGCAGCGGGACCAGCGAAACCATTAAGCCCGCGAATGATCGCCTCGCCGATGAACGGCACCTTGATCGCGGCAATACGCAGCGGGATACGCTTCGAATGGAAGGCACCCGTGTTGAGCAGGACGAGCTTTTGCATCGCCTCCGGCCGGCGACCAGCGAGACCACAGCCAATCGCCCCACCCCAGTCGTGCACAACGAGGCTGAAGCGCCTCACGCCCAGATGGTCGAGCAGCCCTTCCACGTCCTCGATTCGTTGTGCCAGCGTGTATTTATAGTTCTTTGGTTTATCCGACAAGCCGCAGCCAATGTGATCCGGCACGATACAGCGGAAGCCCGTCGCGGACAGTCGCTTGATCAAGTTGCGGTAGTAAAACGACCACGTTGGGTTGCCATGCAGCATAACAACGACAGGGCCGGTGCCCTCATCCACATAGTGCAAGGTGGCGCCGTTGAGTAAGCCCAGCGTATTACTAGCGAAGGGATACTCGAGCCGGATATCAGCCGGGAGTTCGGAAGCGCGCGCGGTGCTCATCGTTCGGGCCACTCCACGGCCATCATAATACTGCTCAAGCCACTGCCGATACCCAGCAAAGCTACCTTTTGTCCGGACGCGAAAGCCCCGGCCTCCATCGCCGTAGCCAAAGTGATCGGACAAGAAACCGAGCCGACATTGCCCAGCGTCTCATAGGTAGTGAAGTCCTTGGCTAAATCCAGCCCCAGTGCTTTGAAAAGCTCGCGCGAGTGTGCCTTACCCACTTGGTGGGTAATAACGCGATCCAGACTGTCTGCTGTCCACCCCGTCGCTTCAACAAATTGTGCCCAGGCACGTGTTGCCACAGCAATCCCGGCGACGAGCAACTCCTCGGAGTCGGTCAACATTTCAAGCGCGTCGCCCGCGCTGTCGCCCTGGCAGAGTTCGTTGTGCGAGGTGTCGGTCTCGACGACTGCCGCCGTCATGAGTGGACAGGACCGGGGCGCAAGATCCTTGCGGCAGAGCACTGCGGCAACCGCGCCCGCACCAATGGTAAGATTCGCGAAGTATGGCTTGATGGACTTCCGCGTAAGCTCCGGACTGAGAAGCTGCTTGAGCGTATTTTCAACCAGAGGGCGGCCATTTTCCCCGGAGCAAATGAGCGCCCTCTCGATCTGCCCGCTCTCGATCATGCTGCCCGCCACGACCATGGCGTTTAAGAAGCCGAGGCAGGCGTTGGAAATGTCAAAGATCTGAGCCTGCCCCGAGAGCTTAAGTAGCCGATGGACATAGGCCGCCGTGGCTGGTTCCAGCCGGTCTCGGCAGACGGCCGAGTGGATCAGCAGGTCAATCTGCTCGCGACCAAAAGACGATTTGGCCAGCACTGCCTCCCCCGCTTGAGCTGAAGCGACCGAAGCTGGAGTGCCCGTGGGCCAGAAGCGTCGCTCACGAATACCCGTCATCAACTCCAGCCGCCCCTCCGGCAAGCGCAGGCGCTCATACACGGGTGCCAGCTTGGCCTCGACATCCGCTGAGGTCCATACCTCGTCCGGAAGCGCGTAGGCGATCGATTCTATGGCTACATCTTTGAAATTCACAGCCAAAGGGGATACGCGATTCCGGATACACGTTGCGAGTGAAAAGTGAGGGGCCGGAAAATGAAGTGAGATTATGGAGGGAGGGCCAGAGCCTTTGCGCGTGAAATGCCTCAGGATGCATAGCGGCGACGCGAGCCCACCTACACGCGCCAGCTTTTGAGCACGCGCATGTAATTAGCGCGTTCAAGAGCCTCGGGGTCGGGGCAGCGGAGATAGTTCATGCAGCCACGGAGCTCATCGATGCTATTGTATCCTTTCTTCTCCATCCATTTACAGAGTTCATCGAGCATGCTCTTCACCTGTTCGGGGCCATTGATGAGAAGGCTAGATACGATCTGCACGGCGTCGGCACCGGCCATCAGAGCTTTGGCCACATCAATACCGTTGTGGACACCGCCGGAAACGACGAGCTGAGTATCAATCCGGCCGCTGAGGAAAGCGAGCCAGCGCAAGCGCAGGCGGAGCTCTTGCGAGTGGGACAAATCGATCATGGGGCGGATGTCCAGTTCGTCGACGTCGATGTCCGGCTGGTAAAAACGATTGAAACAAACCAGACTGTCGGCTCCAGCCGCAGCGAGGCGCTTGGCGAAATGCGGCAAGGCCGTGAAGAAGGGCGAAATTTTGACCGCGAGTGGCACCTGGATGCGCGCATCGACCGCCTGGACGATACGAATGCAGCGATCTTCAAGCTCGGCGGCGCTTTCCTCCATCTCCGTAGGGAGGAAGTAGAGGTTGAGCTCCAAGGCGTCAGCGCCGGCGCTTTCGATCAGGCTGGCGTAGTTGACCCACTCCCCTTCCCGTGTGCCGTTGAGCGAGCCGATGACGGGCACATCGACGGCGGCTTTGACCTTCTGCACCTGGTCGAGATAGACATCCACTCCGCGCTCGAGGAGATCCACCTCGGGGAAGTAAGACGCGGCCTCCGAGAAAGAGTTTTCATAATTCCCGATGTGTGCCTCGCTGCCGACGATGTTTTGCGTGATCTGCTCCTCGAAGAGCGAATACATAGTGATCGCGGCGATGCCGCCGTCCTCCAAGGCGCGCACCTTGTCGAGGTCGTCGGGTAAAGGGGAGGCACCCGCGATGATCGGATGTTTCAGTTCGAAGCCGAGGTATTGTGTCTGTAAGTTCATCATATTACGCAATGGGAAGGTGAGTTATTCTTCGTCTGTAGAGGCTGTTTCGAAGGGATGAGCCAGGCGGTCGTAGAGTTCGAAGCGTTCATCGACAAAGGTCTGGGCGAGCTGTCCAAGTTCCTTCGCACGAGCGGGGTCTTTCATCTTCAGCATACGGAAGCGCGCTTCGTTATCCGTATAGGCGTAGAGCGGCTGCTTCGGCTTTCGGGAGTCCAACTTTAAGGGATTTTTGCCACGTTCCGCGCGGGCCGGATCGTAACGGTAGAGCGGCCATGCGCCGGTTTCGACAGCGAGTTTTTGCTGATCGAAACCACTGGCCAGATTATAGCCGTGAGCGATCAGCGCAAGATCCTGCGTCTCTTGCACAGTGTTCGAAGCAAGCATGGCAAAACCCGTCTGGCGACAGGCCATCACGTCGGAGTGGTCACCAAAAATCGAAAGCGCATGCGTCGCCAATGCACGTGCGCTGACATGCATACAGAACGGCGTCAACTCGCCGGCCATCTTATACATATTAGGTATCATTAGCAGCAGACCCTGCGAGGCCGTGAAAGTCGTGCAGAGTGCCCCGGCCTGGAGGGAACCGTGGATCGTGCCGGCCACCCCACCCTCCGACTGGAGTTGCACCACTTCGGGCACATCCGACCAAATATTAGGGCGACGGCTCGCCGCCCATTCATCGCAGACCTCGGCCATACCAGAAGACGGCGTTATGGGGTAAATGGCAATGACTTCAGATGCACGATAGGCGACCGAAGCCACTGCTTCGTTCGCATTCAGCATGCTAACTGCAGAGAATTTATTACTCTCTCTCACGATTAGATTTACTAAATCCAGGCAATGCCATTGTAAAGCAAATCTAATACTAAAATTTACGAGTTAAGTGCGGCTAATGGTTCATATTACAACCTTCGTTGTAGCGCGCGATCCAAGCGGCGCTCCAGGGCCCAAAATCACCCGCTTCGATATGGCTGCGCGCCTGAGCCATGAGGTCGAGGAAGAAATGTGTATTGTGGATTGAGAGCAAGGTATGTGCGAGTAACTCCTTTGCCATGACCAGGTGGCGCAAGTAAGCACGGCTGAAGTTCTGACACGTATAGTTGTCCGCTTCCATGATAGGATTCGGATCGTGCTTGAAGCGTTCGTTCTTGAGATTAAGCACACCCTGAGGCGTAAAGACGGATGCGTGGCGCGCGAGGCGCGTAGGCATAACGCAGTCGAACATATCCATCCCGAGACCGACCATCTTCAAGAGCTGCGGCGGCGTGCCCACCCCCATGACGTAGCGCGGCTTATGCTGCGGCATGACGTGAGCGGTCGCCGCGACTTGACGAATCATTTCTTCTTCAGGTTCGCCCACACTGACCCCGCCGATGGCATAGCCGGGGAAATCCATCTCCGCGAGCGCCTGTCCGCAGTGTTGTCGCAGGTCGTCGTAAATCGAGCCCTGGATAATACCAAAAACATGGTGGCCCGACTCGATGAAGCCGTCTTCCGTGGCATATCTTAGAAATTCACCCGCCCAGCGGATCGTGCGCGCCACGGCGCTTTCGCACTCTTCGCGCGCACAAGGATAAGGCGGACACTCGTCCAAAACCATGGCGATGTCCGTATCGAGGTTCTTCTGGATCTCGTAGCAATTCTTCGGCCCCAGAAACAACCTACGGCCATCCAGATGTGAACGAAACTCGATGCCCGCTTCCGTGATCTTACGAAGCTTGGAAAGGCTGAATACCTGGAACCCCCCGCTGTCGGTCAGGATGGGGCCCTGCCAATTCATAAACGTGTGCAGGCCGCCCATTTCGGCAACCAGTTCAGAGCCGGGCCGAATGTTTAGGTGATAGGTATTGCCCAAAATAATCTGAGCACCCACGGCTTCGATCTGAGCAGGGGTCATTCCCTTGACCGTAGCCTGCGTACCCACTGGCATGAAAATGGGCGTCTGGATCTCGCCGTGCTGGGTTTTTAGAACCCCGCGCCGCGCTTGACCGTCTTCTTTAAGCAACGTGAACATTGCGGAGAAGTTAGGAGTGAGAAGATAGTAGTTAGAAGCCTAAAATCGAATAATCCCGAGCTACAGACTATTCAAAGTTCGACGTTGAATGTTCGACGTTCAACGTTCTTAGTGTGCCACCCTTATGAGTCTAGATATACCCAGTGTTCAGGAAATCGACGGCAGCGGCCTCCGCTTTGCCGTGATCGCCTCGCGCTATAACGAAGCGCTGGTGGATTCGCTTGTAGATCACGCCTGTGCAACCTTGGAGGCAGCGGGATCCGAGGCGCCCCTCGTCGAGCGCGTGCCCGGCGCTGCGGAGCTCCCCTTTGCCGCGTCCACTCTGGCAGCACACAAACGTTTTGATGCCATCCTTTGCATTGGCGTCGTCATCGCTGGCGACACCAAGCACCACGAGATCATCGGCGACAGCACGGCATCTGCCCTACTCGATCTCAGCCTCACCTACCAGGTCCCAGTCATTAACGGCATTCTTGTCGTCAACAACCTGGCCCAAGCCGAAGCCCGGGCCGGCGACTCAATCAACCGCGGCAAAGAGTTCGCCCAAGCCGCCCTCGAAATGGCACAATTTACCAAAAAATGGAAGACGATACCAAACCAGTAAAACGCACACCTCAACGCCGTGAAAACCGCATGTGCGCGGTGCAATTCCTCTACCAATGGGAGCTCAACAAGCCAGAACAGCTCAATGATGCAGTACGTGTCTTCATCGAGTCACAGGATCAGCCCCGTGATTATTACGCCTTCGCCGAAGAGCTCATCCATGGTGCCATTACCCACATAGAAGCGGTCGATGCCGAAATCAGAGAACACGCCGTCAACTGGACATTCGAGCGGATCGCTAAAGTCGACCTTTCCGTTCTGCGTCTTGCGATTTACGAATTGCTCCAACGCCGAGACATACCACCGATCGTTAGTATCAACGAAGCGATCGAACTGGGCAAAATTTATTCTACTCCGGATTCCAAGCGCTTCATCAACGGCATACTCGACCAGATGAAGAATAAGATCGACCGTCCACTCCGCAGCGCGGCGGATTGATCAGTGCCTCATCATGCGAACACTTTTTAGAAAATTCAAAGACGGCCTCAAGCGCCAGACACCGACCTTCCAAAAAGCCTTCAACGGCATTTTCGCAGCCGGCAAGCTCGATGAGGACGCCTTGGAGCAACTGGAAGAAGCGCTCTACACAGCCGACTTCGGCCACGAAACGGTCGAAGAAATCATAGAAGAAATCAAAGTCGCCTACAAAGCGGATAAAAGCATGCGTGGCGAGGACGCCGCTAAAATCGGGGCAACTGTGCTAGCGCGTGTGCTCGGAGGAGCCGAGGGACGCGTCGAAGTCGGCCTGCACAAGCCGGAAGTGATTTGCCTGGTCGGCGTCAACGGTTCGGGCAAAACCACGACTTCGGCCAAGCTCGCTCATCTGTATCAGAATGAAGGATATAGTATTCTGCTTGGCGCCTGCGACACATTCCGCGCGGCAGCCAACGAGCAGATCAAGCACTGGGCGGAGCGTCTGGGGATCGACATCGTGGCCAGCCAACACGGCGCCGACTCAGCGGCGGTCGCCTTCGATGCGTACGAAGCGGCCAAGAGCCGCGGGCGAGACATGGTCATTCTGGACACAGCTGGCCGGCTCCACACCAAGGGCAACCTCATGAAAGAGCTGGAGAAAATGCATCGCGTGATTCGGAAGCAAGAATTCAGCGCCCCCCACCACAGTTGGCTGGTAGTCGACGGCAGCCTAGGCTCCAACTCGATCGAGCAGGCGCGCGTATTCCACAAAAGCTTTCCTTTAACCGGACTGATCATCACCAAACTCGACGGCACCAGCCGTGGCGGTGCGCTGGTCGGCATCTACCGTGAGCTCAAACTACCGATCTATTTCGTCGGTCTCGGCGAACAGCCCGATGACCTCCAGCCCTTCTCCGCGCAGAACTACGCCAACGCGATTTTTGGAATTGCGGATGATGTTGCGAATTAATGCTTGGAGGTTGATTGAGAGTTAAAGAAAGTATTTCTTACAACAAACCACTTTCAACAAACAACACCCAGCAATGTCCACGCAGCCACTCATGGTCCAGCTCACAGAGCGCAGCTATCCGATCCACTTCAGCGGTGTCGCCGAGCAACTAAAAGCCGACGTTGCTACTCTCCGCGCAGCCGGACGCAGCGTTCGCGCGATTAGCGACGCTCGAGTGCTCAATGCCCACCCTCACTATTTGGCACAGGCGGGCTTTCAGGATAACGAGGTTCTCGCCCTACCTGCCGGTGAGCCGACCAAGTCGGTCGAATTCTTCAGCCAGTGCTTAAGCTTCCTGGCAGGACAAGCAGCCAACCGCGACTGCACGCTCTTCGCATTCGGCGGCGGAGTGATTGGTGATCTCGCCGGCTATGTGGCCGCCAGTTATTTGCGCGGCATCGATTTCTACCAAATCCCCACCACTCTGCTCTCGATGGTCGACAGCTCCGTCGGAGGGAAGACCGGCATCAATCTACCAGAGGGCAAAAATCTCGTCGGTGCCTTCTGGCAGCCGAAGGCCGTCTATGTGGATTCGGAACTTTTGCAGACCCTGCCCCCACGCGAATTTGCTGCAGGCATGGCCGAAGTCATCAAATACGGCATGTTGGCCGACCGAGAGCTTTTCAACGACCTCGTCGCACTGGATGGTCTCAACGCTCGTTCCCCGGAGTTACCCGCCATCGTCCGTCGTTGCTGCGCAATCAAAGCGCTGGTCGTGGCCGACGATGAAAAAGAGACCGCACGCTCAGGTGGTCGCGCTCTGCTCAACCTCGGCCACACTTTCGCTCATGCCATCGAAAACGTGGCCGGGTATGGGCAATACCTGCATGGCGAAGCGGTCGGCATTGGCCTCTGTTTGGCGACTCGCCTTTCGGTCGCGCTGAAGCAACTCCCGATCAGAGATATCGTCAACGTAGAACGCATTGTCAGCCAGTTTCAATTGCCCTGTCGGCTGAACGAAGCGCTCAGACTTGAAGAGCTGATGACTGCGATGCTACGCGACAAGAAGAACCGCGGTGGCCAACTGCGCTTCGTAACGATGACTGAAATAGGCTCTGCAGTGACGACAGACGGCATCGAAATCAACTTAGTCAAAGACCTCTGGCGGGAAGCGGGAGCAGAGTGATTCCAGAAGAGGATACAGTTGTTTAAATCGTGCACAATCGGTGCATCTGGAGCGGCTTCAAAATGGCCCTCGGACGCCCTGAAATTCTGACGGAAATGTGACTAAAAAACGGGGGATAGCTCTAGCTGCTGCCCTGGCTCCAACGTATATTTGCCGGTGCTGTCAGGGTCTTCGTCGTTCCGGTAGAGTTGGATTTCGACCGGTGCCTCTAAATCGGCCGGAGCGAGCCAGCGCCATTTACCGATCTCTTCAAACTCCATGGCCACCCCTCTCGCCCAATTCAAGCCAGCACCGCCGCCCCGCAGGTAAGGCTTGTTGCCAATGCCTATGAAGACTGAAGCAATGACGGCCGTATCGCTTTTCTTGATGCGTGCACGCTTGTCCGCCTGCGGGGGCACGGCGTCCGCGAACATGTCTTGCGCCTCTAGGAGGCCATCTTCCTTAACGGCCTCTTCGGCCAGCATTACAGACGGTGCGGCCGCTGCCTCGTTCTCAGATTGCGGCTCACTTGGCGGTTCTTTCTTCTTCGACTCGATGATCCGGCTGACGGCGGCCGAGGCGTGATCCCGCTTCTGATCGATCGCGCGCTCCAAGAGACGAGGCTCGGGCGTGCGGCGCTGGCGTGGCTCCCGGGTTTTCTTGGGCTTCGGCACCTCGGAACTGCCTTCGGCGGGCGACACAAGCTCCGAAACTTCGCTTACTTCCACGGGCGACTCGGCCACTTCCACGGGCGACTCGGCTGCTTTTACAGCTAACTGGGCTGCGTCCGTTTTAAGCGCGGCCAGATCCAAGCGGAGCGCCTCGATCGCTTCGGCTTCCGACTTGGATTGTAGACTTTTGGCCAGCGCCTCGACTTGTTTGTCCAAAGCATCCGCCTGTTTCGCCAGAGCGGCAAGTTGCGAGGATTGCTCAGCTTGGGCTGTACGGAGGGGATCAATCTGCCCTTCGAGCGCCTCCAGCGGTCCGCTCAAGTCGGGCTGCGCGTGCGCGAGATTCGTCAAACTCGCTTCGATTGACTCGATGCGATCTGAGACTGCTTCCAGTTGATCCTGAGTGCTCACGAGATGGCGCTGAAGGATGCTTAGATTCCCCGTGCGATCGTCCACTTCTTCACGCACACGCACCTTAAACTCAACGACGTAGGGCAGCACGAAAAGCGCGGCGCCTAGGGCAACTGAAACGACGCAGGCAGCAACCTGCCAGTTCGTAAGCTGCCATTGCCCGAGGATCGCGATTGCCAGCGCAGTGGCGACCAAGAGAACATCCCCGAGGATAAAGGGCCATTTAGAAAGCGTCGTTTGGAGGTCGTCGTCCGATTGCATGTGCGGGGGGCGCTTAGCGATTTTTGGTCACAGCTTGTAAATGCCGCGGCGGCGCACAACCAAAAAAAAGGCCGTTCATTACTGAACAGCCCTTTAGTAAAATAAATAGACGACTTATTTGCGGCCAGCTTCGACCAAGCGTTTTTCTTTAACTTGATTGGCTGCCTTACCGATGCGGTCGCGCATGTAATACATACGGGCACGCATAGTCACGGACTCACGGTCGATCTCGATCTTTTCGATCGTAGGGCTATGCACGGGGAACACTTTTTCCACGCCGACGCCGGATGCGATCCGGCGCACGGTGAATGCTTCCTGAATACCGCCGCCCTTACGGGAAATAACGATACCAGCAAAAATCTGGATACGTGTCTTGTCACCTTCTTTAACCTTAAGGTGCACGCGGACACCGTCACCTACTTTGAAGTCGGCGCGGTCGTCGGTCAGTTGATCTTTTGTGATTTCTTCGAGGATTGCTTGGCTCATTCTGGAATTCTCCTGGTTATATTAAAAGTTAGTGGTCTAAAAGGTCCGGGCGTAGTTGCTTGGTTTTTGCTATCTGTTGTTCGCGCCGCCATTTCGCAATCGCCGCATGATCGCCTGATAAAAGTACCTCGGGAACGCGCATCCCGCGGAAGTCTGCAGGACGCGTGTATTGAGGAAAGCCGAGCAACGTGCTCATGAATGATTCCTCCGTCAAGGATTTTTCATCACCTAAAAATCCGGGTATAAATCGGCTCACACAGTCGACCACCACGGCGGCAGCGAGGGTGCCGTTGGTCAGCACATAGTCGCCGATACTCACTTCCAGATCGACGAGCTCGTCGCGCACACGTTGGTCAACCCCTTCGTAGTGGCCGCTAAGGAGAATCAGGTGCTCCTCCTGCACGAGTTCGCGGGCGAGCCGACTGCTCAGAGGCACCCCGTCGGGCGCCAGATAGAGAACCTTCGTCTGCGGGCGGCGCAGCTGCTCGACGGCGGCAAAGATCGGCTCTGGCTTCATCACCATGCCCGCACCACCGCCGTAGGGTAGTTCATCGGTCTTATTGTGCTTATCCGTCGTCCAATCGCGCAACTGGTGCGTACGAATATCGATCAGACCGTTTTTCTGTCCCCGTGCCAGCATGCTGGATGCAAAAAAACCCTCTACCATTTCTGGGAAGAGGGTTAAAATATCGAACTCGATTTGCATATCTGCAGGCCTTCGAGCTTCCCGAGAGGGGAATACCGAAATACAAAAGTGCAGCGCTTAGGCCTCGACAGCAGCTTCTTCGGCTGGTGTCTCGCGGCGAGCCTTGCGAATAAGGCTGGCGGCGGTGTCGGTTGGCTTAGCGCCTACAGACTTCCAGTAATCAACACGGTCAAGTTTGACTTTGAGCTCGTCCTCAGGGCGCTTGGCCTGTGGCTCATAAGTGCCAAGAACCTCGACAAAACGACCATCACGCCGAGCCAAAGCTTCGGTGACAACCATGCGGTAAAAAGGACGGTGGCTTGCGCCGTGACGTTGGAGACGGATTTTGAGTGCCATAATAGAAAAGCTGAAATTGTGGAGTGCTGAAATGCCCATCGGCAGAGGCCGGGATTCGGGAAAGCGAAGAAAAAAGGCGTTTGCCGAGCCCCTGTCAAGCGCAGAGCGGGAGAAAAATCAAATGACGTCGGAGTGCTCCC
>DLQD01000076.1 GCA_002480015.1 Opitutia bacterium UBA7441 | reverse complement strand
AGTTGGACCAACCAGCAAATCTAAAACAGTTTTTCCAGGTGATTAACATCGAGAATGATACGCTGACTTATGTGGCCTATACGGTCTTGGGAGACGAGTATGATCGGGCTGTGATCAGCAAGGATTTCGGGACGGGCACGAAAAAACTCAGAAAGGAAAGTGAGTAGCCTCTGCACAGGATCACGTTCTTGAAAACCCGGCCGCTCTTTTTAGGAGTGATTTGCGAAGACATTTGTGCCAGCCATGACCTGATCTACAGTATGATTGGACCAGTGCATCCAGGTGGCAAAGCGCCCTCGTTGAATTTTCGCTACGGATAGGCTTTACTCGAAGTGTTTGCCCTTAGTGTATTGGATTATCCTTTGACCGATCGTCGGTAGGCGGCCGGAGAGCAGCCCTGAGTCTTTTTGAAGATGCGGCTGAAATAGTAGGGGTCGTCATAGCCGAGCTGGCTTGCGATTTCACGGATACTTGAATCGGTCTCATCCAGCAGTTCGCAGGCTTTGCGGATTTTTAGCTGAATGAAGTAAGCCATGGGGGATTGGTTGGTGCGTTGCCGGAATAACCTAGTAAAATAGGGTAGGGATTGCCCCGAATGTGCGGCCATCTCATCTAGTGTAAGCGGCATGTGGAGGTGCTGCTCCATAAATGCCAGTGTCGACACGACCCGCTTTTCTGCGGATTGACGCTGTGCCCCGGGGAAGCCTTGGTGGAGTTTGGCTAGGCTGAACAGGCGCAGCAGTTCGCTGGTCATCGCCAGCAATCCAGCGTCGGAATAGTGGTAGTTCAGGCAGGCGTACACGTTTTCGAAGGCGTCGCGCATGATGCGGGTATCGGGCACGTAGAGGAATGGATTTTGCACGGTGAGTTTGAGACTGTCCGAGAGCGCCTGAGTGTGCGCTCCGGTGAAATGTATCCAGCAGATCGACCATGGGTCTTTCTGATCCGCCTGGTAGATATGCGGGGTGCTGGGTGGGATGATTACGAATTGCCCGGGATGAATTTTTTGAATGGTATTGTCTATTTCGATTAAGCCTCGACCGCTGAGGCAATAGATCAGCACGGCGGCCGCTATGCCGTGCTGTCGTTCGACGTAGTGATGGGCGGCGGAGGCGTAGGCACCGATGTCGGTAACATATAGATTGCTGACTATTGGCATCGAACGGCAGCGTTCGACCACAGTCGGTGGGAGCACCACTAATCGCTGCTTTGGGAAGCCTTCTTTAATGCGTTTTTCGTGGATCGTTGGCATGTCGGTTTCTTCTGATGATTAGGATCGGATAGTCCATTATTGAGTAGCGAATATGCCATTCACGCAATGACTGAATTGTACTAAACTATGCGAGGCTCATGAGGCTGGGCGTAGCATTTCAATCGAACGCATTAATTATGAAGCAGACCGTAGAAGCATCACGTGAACAACTCGTCATTCCGACCTATGGACTGGGGGCTCCGGAAAAGAATCCGCTCTTTTTTGAGAAGCGCGTCTACCAGGGGTCTTGCGGTAAGGTCTATCCCGTTCCCTTTATTGATAAGGTGTTCGATACGCCTGAACCTCAGAGATACGATTCGGTGAGGTTGGAGAATGAGTATGTCCGCCTGGTGATGCTGCCCGAAATCGGCGGCCGCATTTTTCTGGGGCAGGACAAGGTCAACGAGGACTACGATTTTTTTTACCGTCAGGATGTGATCAAGCCGGCATTGGTCGGTCTGGCGGGGCCGTGGATTTCCGGGGGCGTCGAGTTCAACTGGCCGCAACATCACCGCCCTGGCACCTATATGCCGACCGATGTGCATTTGGAGGAAGGGGCCGACGGCTCGCAAACGGTATGGATGTCTGAGCATGATCCGCTCAATCGCTTGAAAGGAATGCATGGAATTCGCATGCATCTCGGCAGTGCCTTGGTTGAGCTCAAGGCACGCCTGTTCAATCGAACCCCTTATACGCAGACCTTTCTGTGGTGGGCCAATGTCGCCGCCAAGGTGCACGATCATTATCAAAGCTTCTTCCCTGCGGATGTGCATTATGTCGCGGATCATGCGGTGCGTGCGCAGAGCGGCTTTCCGATCGCCAACAACGATTACTACGGCGTCGATTATGCTGCCAAACCGGGGGCGAACGACCTGAGCTGGTATAAGAATATCGAGGTGCCGACCAGCTACATGGTCTGTGATACGGCCTTCAATTTTTTTGGTGGCTATGACTATGACGCGGAGGGTGGATTTATCCATGTGGCCAATAAGCATGTCGCACCGGGCAAGAAGCAATGGACCTGGGGCAATCATGAATTCGGATGGGCCTGGGATCGCGAGCTGACTGACGACAACGGGCCCTACGTTGAATTGATGGCCGGCGTTTACACCGATAACCAACCGGACTTTAGCTACCTGACGCCGGGCGAAACAAAGACCTTTTCACAGTTCTGGTGGCCTTATAAAAAAATCGGCCCAGTGCAGAATGCGACGAAAGATGCTGCGGTGCGCCTCGTCTTGAACGAGGATGGTTCGCTGGATCTGGGAGCCGTGGTATCCAGCGAGTTTAAGCGCGCGCGCATCCTATTGACGGATG
>DLQD01000074.1 GCA_002480015.1 Opitutia bacterium UBA7441 | reverse complement strand
GCCACCGTAGCCAACGCCCTTCGCTTACTCACCCTCGGCTCCGAGATCCAGGGCTACCTGAGCCGCCGTCTGATTTCGACCGGCCATGCCAAAGTGCTCCTCGGTCTGGAAAGTGCCGAGCACCAAAAGCTCCTCGCCCGCCGGATCATTGAAACGGGGATGAGCGTGCGGGAAGCCGAAGCCCAAGTCCGTCGCCTGAAGGATAGCAGTGGTCCAGGTGGGAGCAAGAAAGGCAAAGCTCCGGAAGCGGAACAAACCGCTATCCGCGACCTTGAAAAGCGTATGGGTGAACACTTCAACACGCGTGTCGCTCTTAAGCACACGCCAAAAAAAGGTCGTATCACCATCGAGTATTTCGGTAACGACGATCTCGATCGTATCCTCGAAAAAATCGGTCTGCAGTAGTCAGACTTTGTCAGGGTTAAGGTGTTCACTGCACACTCTAATCGCCTGGCTCACATCCCAAATCTCCCATGAACTACTGGTTAATGAAATCTGAACCCGACGTGTTCTCTTTTGAAGACCTCAAGTCGCGCCCCAAGCAGACCGAACCCTGGGACGGAGTGCGTAACTATCAAGCGCGCAACTTTATGCGCGATGTAATGAAGGTCGGCGATCAAATCCTCTTTTACCATTCCAACACAACGCCCCCCGGCGTGGCCGGCATCGCGGAGGTGGCGAGTGAGCCCTATCCGGATCCTACCGCGTTTGACAAAAACTCGAGCTATTACGATCCCAAGAGCCACCCGGACAATCCGCGGTGGGTGCTCATCGATGTCCGCTATAAGGCCGACCTAAAGCGCCTCGTATCGCTCGAAGAGATGAAGGTCATGCCCGAACTGGCGGACATGCGGGTCCTCCAGCGCGGCAACCGCCTCTCGATCACCCCTGTGTCGAAAGCCGAATTTCAGGCCGTCGTGGCCGCAGCTCGGAAGAGATCCTAGCCCGCAGCACATAAATACCAAGATTACAGCGAAGAGATATCAGTGCAAAGTAATCGGTGAACCCAGCACGCCCTGTAGGCGCTCGATTAATTCATCGCGCAGCGGTTTTGCCTTTTCGCTTAGCTCTCTTTGTCGGCGTTCGTATTCTAGCTTTCCGGCTGAAGTTTCCACTCTGACTGGTTCGAAGCCAAGCGGGCGGCAGTCGTAGGGGCTGGCCTGCATATCGAGCTGTCGCGCCGCTACGGCATATTCAAAACATTGCCAAAGTATCTCCGAGCCCACCCATGGCATGCACTGCGCCGCTAGCTTGTAGAGATCCATGTTGGTATGTAGGCAGCCGCATTGTTCGTTCTCCAGGCGAGTGTCTTTGGCTGGTTGGCTCCGATTCAAGCGCTGGGCCCCCGGACTGAAAAAACGGAAAGCGTCAAAGTGGCTGCATTGGATCGGGCGGCTGCGTACGAATGTGTCGGTATCCGCCTGCGAAAGGCGTAGCGGTAACCGTTCCCTGTGACGCACCTCTCCTTCGGTGTCGCCTTGGTAGACCATCGCCCATTCGTGCATACCGAAACAGCCAAAGGCTGGCGCACGCCTGCGCACCGTCTGGCAGAGACGCAGGGCCATCTCCAGCCGGTGGCGTGTGTTCTCGCCCATCTTGCCCGGGTCGAGCTGCGTAAGTCCGTCGCATACGCTGTAATGGGTCTGTTTGAAGTTCGAATCGAGTGGGGCCTCCTCTAGCCGGACCCGCATCCCGGGATGCCATGCCTCTAGTTGCGAGGGTTTGTTCCGGTAATAGATGAAAAGGAAGTCGTAAATCGGGTGCAACTGCCCGGCAGCACGTCGTGCGCGGTAGGGCCGTGTCCATGGCTCCGCGCGCTTGAGGTGGGCGTCCGCGCGGGCCGACCATTCTTCCCGAGTTAAGGTCTCGGTTCTGTTTATGGTGGGCGAAGGCATGTGGCAGTAAGAGAGGGCGTATTTCTCGACTTTCAAGTCTATAAGCTCTGGGCCTGGGGTCGAACCTGCTTACGCTTGCGTATCTGTCCGATTCTTTGGCAGCTCTTCGGCCTGCACGATATAATAAAGCATGATCACCCAGCACAGCATGAGCGGGTAGAGCAGCACGCAGAGCAGGATCGACCCGATGATCGCGATTGCGATGCCCGCCCACATGCCGAGCACATCCATCACCACGAGAATGCAGACGGGTACGATGACCAGAAGAATGGCCAAAACGTATCCCACCGAAGTCGTGCCGAAGTAGAAGCCGGACTCTTCTTTTTCCAATTCCATTTCACACTCCGGGCATTGCTTGCGTAGACGGAACCAGGACTGGAATATCCCGAAATGGCCGCAATTTGGGCAGCGCCCGCTCAGCGTCCGGCTGAAAATCTCACCCCGTTTGACCTCCATTAGGCGCGCAGCAACTCCGCGTGTTTGATCAATCGGCAGAAGACTTTCTTCGTTGCCTCCTTGTGGTGGCCGTCCTTCGTGTCGGGTTTGAGCATTTCCTTGTAGGTTACGGAGAGCCGCTCCAGTTCCACGATACGCAAATAGACCGAATCACCTTCGTGGCTGTGCACGTCCGGCGAGGTTTTCCAGATTTGTCCTTGGGCTAGTTTCATTGGATGAAGCAATCGTCCCGTCTGCCTGCTGGCAATGACGGAATCGGCGCCGTGCGCTGCTTCAGCAAGCGCTCTTCTATGCATTAAAACGCCGAGCTTTGACCCTATGGAAAACTCCTTTCCAGTTGTCTTTTCCGCGTACGTCGGTTTTTTCGGAAGCTGTATGAAGTCCTCCACTATTCTGCTCTCGCTGCATCTTGCCGCTTTCTTAGTTTTTCCGTTGACCACCACTGCCTCCGAGGCCGATACCTATTCCATGACTGAAACACCTGCCGATGTAAACGCCGTCCCCGCGGACGCAGTAAGTACTGCCTCCGGCCTCGCTTCCCGCGTGATCAAATCGGGCACTGGCTCCGAATCGCCCGCTGCGGTCGATACCGTGACAGTGCATTACAGTGGTTGGACGACCGATGGACGTATGTTCGACAGTTCCGTCAAGCGTGGCCAGCCAACCAGCTTTCCTTTGAATCGCGTGATCAAAGGCTGGACGGAAGGCCTCCAACTCATGGTCATCGGTGAGACGCGTCGCTTTTGGATTCCCGCCGACCTCGCCTATGGGGAAAATCCCGGTGGCGGCCGGCCTGGCGGCCTGCTTGTTTTTGATGTCGAACTTCTCGAAATACAGAAAGCACCCGAGCCACCCAAGGTGCCGGAAGATGTCGCAGCCATTCCCGAAAATGCGGAAGTTCGCCCGAGCGGCCTTGCTTCGCGCGTGCTCACAGCAGGCGAGGGGACGAAGCATCCCTCGAAGTTGGATACCGTGACCGTGCACTATAGCGGCTGGACCACCGACGGGGAGATGTTCGATAGCTCTGTGATGCGGGGCTCACCAGCAAGCTTTGGTCTCTCGCAGGTCATTGCGGGTTGGACAGAAGGCGTCCAGCTCATGGTCGAAGGCGAGAAACGCCGCTTCTGGATACCGGGGAGGCTCGCCTACGGCGAAAACCCACGGGGTGGGGCACCGGCCGGCACCCTTGTCTTTGATGTCGAATTGATTAAAATCGGCCGTTAATCATTTCGTCTGAAGCGTCGCGTCGACGGTAGCAAGACTTTGCAAGGCACCCGTCGACCCTGCTGGCGCAGGTTCGCTACATGGATCGTGAGGCGTCGCGATGCGACGCCCGTCGCGTCGACGGTAGCAGGGCTTAGCAAGGCACCCGTCGACCCTGCTGGCGCAGGTTCGCTACATGGGTCGTGAGGCGTAGCGATGAGACGCCCGTCGCGTCGACGGCAGCAGGGCTTAGCAAGGCATCCGTCGACCCTGCTGGCGCAGGTTCGCTACATGAGTCGTGAGGCGTAGCGATGCGACGCCCGTCGCGTCGACGGTATTAGACCTCTGACATTCTCGGGGCAGCCCCCTCAGTCGAGCATCTGCGTTCGTTCCTGCGGAGTCGGCAAGGCGCAGGCACACTGGGAAAGGATTCGCATCCGGTGCTTCGCAACAAAGCGATAACCCGCTTCGCGAATGCAATATGGGGTGATCAAAAGCGTTCGCCCCACACATCTCCAGAAACCGCCTAGATCGATCATGGCCCGGCCTACCGCTTCCGAACGAAGCAGTGGCTGCGGCTGATCGCCGCATAGATAGACGACAGTTGAGAGGCACGAAGCTTTCCGTAGATCGGCAGGTAGCCTCTTTTTGGCAGTCTCACCTTGCAGCGGGGCGAAGCGCAACTTTCCTGCACGGTCGGCCCAGAGCAAAAAACGCACGCTCCGCGTACAGAGACCACATGCCCCATCATAAAAGAGGATGCCTCGTGCATCGGAGTGGGTTGACGGGTTTATCATTGGAGACAATCTATTCGCACCAAGTAACGAATCAAATTATTTGCATCGCTTCGTGATCTAGCTGATCGTCACATTATGAAACGCCTTGTCCAAATCAAAGTCTGTGGCCTCACCCGCGAAGAAGACGTCGAGCTCGCACTTTCGCTCGGGGCGGACTACTGCGGCTTTATCGTATATCCAAAGTCACCCCGAGGCCTCAGTCTTGAGCGCGCCGCCGAGCTGGCTGCCTGCGTGCCCGAAGGCAAGCGCGTGCTCGTTGATGTCGAAACCGGTAGCGAAGAACTGGCGCGCGCACGCGGCGCGGGCTTTGATTTTTTCCAGATCCATACCGGCCTGCAGCTCGGCCTCGCCACCTTGGCTACTTGGTCGGGACTCGTGGGCAAGGAGCGCCTCTGGTTAGCGCCCCGGGTCCCACCGGAAGAAGCCTTCCCCGAGGCCACGCTCCCATTTGCCGATACCATCCTCGTTGACACCTTTAAAAAGGATCAATTCGGCGGCACTGGCCAAACCGGAGATTGGGCGCGCTTTGCCCAACTTCAGGAGGCGCACCCCGAGACCCACTGGATTCTCGCCGGCGGCCTCTCGCCGGCTAATGTGCTCGAAGCCGTCGTCCAGACGGGTGCCCGCCACCTTGACCTCAACAGCGGCATCGAAGGTGCACCCGGTGTGAAAGACCACGACAAGCTCCGTCAGGTCTTCGGCATTCTGCGACCCTAAGATGCTTGATCGGAGGCAGGGCATCCTGCCCGGCGCCTTCAGGTAAGAATGCTGTGGGGTGCCATTAAATCCACGGGGGGACACAAATCGCAACAGATGCCGGAACCCGTCCCGCAGCTAAAGGAGCGAACATGCGTATGCGGCTTCCTTTAGGTAGCCGCCTGACCCCGTGTTTGAAATGGCACCCAAGGCTGTGGGGCTATGCAATTCGCGGTTGACGAACCCATCGCGACCCGCACATTTCAAACCTCTCAGACGCCGAAGTAGCTCAGCTGGTAGAGCAACTCATTCGTAATGAGTAGGTCGTCGGTTCAAATCCGATCTTCGGCTCCATCCAAGTTCCCCACGCATAAGCGGCGATGCAACTTGGAGTGCCCCTCGTAGCTCGTAGAGCTAAGTGGGCACGCCTACGATCCGCTTCAAACCGACGACGCTAGGAATGAAGGTAGGTCTCTGGTGGTCACCTTCGGTGGCACTACGCCTCGCTTCGTGTGACAAATCCGATCTTCGGCTCCATCTAAGTTCCCCACGCATAAGCGGCGATGCAACTTGGAGTGCCCCTCGTAGCTCGTAGAGCTAAGTGGGCCACGCCTACGATCCGCTTTAAACCGACGACGCGAGGAATGTAGGTAAGGTCTCTGGTGGTCACCTTCGGTGGCACTACGCCTCGCTTCGTGTGACAAATCCGATCTTCGGCTCCAGCTCGGGGGCTTTAAGCTAGAACAGTTCGGGCTTTATTGATACGGTTGCGATTTTTGCGATGAAAGGGTATTCTCCTTAATCGGCCTTAAGGGCTTCAGTCGGCCCCGTATTGTATATATGCTCGTATCTATGAAAATTTTTCGATCACTTGCGCTGACGCTCAGCCTGGTTTGCGCGGCTATGCTGTTTGGCCATACCTCGCCCGAGGGGATGGTGCTCATCCCCGGCGGGCGCTTTGAAATGGGGGGAGACCCGGGTTTGATGGGGGGTGGTTCTCAGTCGCATGGGACGTCCTATCCCATACACGAAGTATCGGTCGATGCGTTCTGGATGGATGCAACGGAGGTGACCAATGCGCAGTTTGCGGAATTTGTTGAAGCTACCGGCTACGTGACCCTAGCGGAACGACCCCTTCCGCCAGCATTCATAGAGCAAATGACAGCCGCGGCGGACGCGCAGATTCGTGAGTTGAAGGCTTACCTACCACAGCTAAGCGGACGTGAGAAAGAGGCGGTGCTGGATCAGATCAAACGAATCAAAGAAGCCTCAAGCTTTGGCGAGACTGCCGGCTCGATCGTTTTTGCACTGCCTGAGTCTGAGATTTACAGCGAATTTGACTATACCCAGTGGTGGCGTGTCATCCCCGGTGCGAATTGGCGCGCGCCCGAGGGGCCGGGTTCGACCTGGGTCGGTCGTGAGAATCACCCGGTGGTCAATGTCAGCGCGGAGGATGCGGCGGCCTATGCGAAATGGGCGGGCAAGCGCTTGCCAACTGAGGCTGAGTGGGAACGTGCGGCGCGCGGTGGACTGGTCCGCAAACCCTATGCTTGGGGCTCCGATTTCGCGCCGGAGGGTGAGGGGCACTGGATGGCAAATATTTGGCAGGGTGTGTGGCCCTACGAAAATACCGCGGAGGATGGCTTTGTGATGACGGCACCGGTCAAGAGTTTTCCGCCCAATGCGTATGGGCTCTACGATATTTCCGGCAATGTCTGGGAAATTGTCGCCGATCGCTTCCATCCGCAAACCTACCAGATGCGGGCGGGCAAGGTGATCGAGAATCCAAAAGGTCCGAGTGCTCAATTTCTCGCGCCGTTGGGCCAGCGCGTGCCTATCTATGTAACGCGCGGGGGATCGTTTCTGTGTTCAGACAGTTGGTGTCGCGGCTACCAGCCGGGCTCCCGCCAGTCCTTTGAAAAGGATTCACCTGCGAACCACACTGGCTTTCGCTGTGCCAAGGATGCGATCGATGAACCTGAGTGAAGAACAGAGAGACCTTCCGGTTGTCATTATCGGTGCGGGCATGGCAGGCCTTTCCTGTGCGGTGCATTTGCATGCGGCGGGTATCTCGGTGCGTGTTCTGGAAGCCAGTGATGGTGTCGGTGGACGCGTGCGCACTGATGTGGTCGATGGCTTTCGGCTGGATCGCGGCTTCCAAGTCTATCTGGATGCGTATCCGGAGACCGGGAAGCTGCTGGATCTGGATGCGCTGAATCTGCGTTCTTTCGAGCCGGGTGCGCTGGTTTACAAGGATTCAGGCTTGCATCGCTTAATGGATGTCTTCCGTCGACCGCTTGCTGCGCGGGCAAGTCTCCAGGCACCAATCGGTTCGTTTGCTGATAAACTTCGGGTGGCTTGGATGCGGCGCCGTATTTTGCGAAGTTCTTTGGACGCGATCGTCCAGCGCCAAGATCTGAGTACTGAAGCATATCTCAATCGCGCGGGCTTCTCCGACGAGATCATCGAGTGCTTCTTCCGTTCGTTTTATGGTGGCATCTTTCTTGAGCGCGAATTGCAGACCTCGAGCCGCATGTTTGAATTCACCTTTAAGATGTTCGGTATGGGCAGTGCGACGCTTCCGTCTACCGGTATGGGAGCCATACCAAAACAGCTTGCGGCAAGGTTACCCGAGGGTGCCGTATCCTTGCAAATTCCCGTGGAGCGAATCGATGCCACTAGCGTGCGCCTGGTGACCGGAGAATGCCTAGAGGGTTCGGCGGTTGTCATTGCGACCGATGGCACGGCTGCGCGTGCCTTGCTGCCCGGCATCGAGGTTCCGGAGCCAAAGTGGCGGAAGGTTACGAATGTGTATTTTGCGGCGAAGACCTCTCCTGTGGACGAGGCAATTATCTGTTTGAACGGTCGTGCTAAGGGCTTAGTGAACAATGTCTGTGTATTGACCGATGTGGCGCCGGAATATTCCAGCGATGGTCGTGCGCTGGTTTCCGTTTCGGTATTGGGGCTGCCCGAGTTGGAGGATCTTCCGGGGGTGCTGAAGAAAGAGTTGCAGGACTGGTTTGGTGTGCAGGTGGTCGATTGGGAACACCTGCGCACGGACCAGATCCCTCGTGCGCTGCCAGAGCAAGCGCCCGTGATGAACCGACGCGCCCGGTTGAATCCCTACCGCCGACAGGGCGACACTTTTATCTGCGGTGATTATTTAAGCACATCGTCGATCGAGGGCGCGGTGATTTCGGGCAAGCAGGTCGCTGCTTGTCTCATCGCAGAGCGCGGGCGGGTGCGTTGAAGGATTCGTGAAAGGATTTGTCGCTGATCTCGATCTGTTTCCTGCATGCGTATTCGAGGTAAAACCGTCGCCAAGTCCAAGTTGCCAGAAAAAGTCTGTCCAGTCTGTGAGCGGCCCTTCAACTGGCGCAAGAAATGGGCGAATTGCTGGGACTCGGTGCGCTATTGCTCCGAGCGCTGCCGACGGAGGCGGTCGACGGTATGAGCGAAGGCGTGCACTGTGTTTGGTTCTAGCGCGACCTGCGCGTTTTCGATCGCGCTCGCTGGCCTAGGCGGTCCGTGCCGGTCGGGTCTTACCAGTTTATCGGGTCGAGCCGGACAGTATATATACATGCGCCGAAAAAATTAACTAATAGGAATTTGCTTTTGGGCGTCGCTAGCCGCCGGGGTGGCATTGGGGGTGAGGGTTGAGCGCCACTCCTTTGCCACTCACATGCTCGATGAGGGCGCCGTTCAAGAGCTACTGGGCCACGCTAATCTCTCGACCACACAAATTTATACGCATGTTTCAATTGCCCGATTGAAGGAAGCGCATAAGCAAGCTCACTCCAAAGCATAGCTCATAAGCCAGCTTTGCCATTATTTCCAGACACTGCCTAGGGCTGTTTTAACACGGCCGCGCAACAGGCTTCATATTTTTGCGCTTTTGTTCCTTTTCACGGTGAGAATCCTGTGTTAGTGCTAGAATTTTTCGTTTAATACACTATACCCTTTTCTACGTTCACCATGGCCAGACTCAAATCCTGGAGATATCTTACTATCCTAGGGTATCCCGTTCTAAAGTGGAAGGTGTATACCAGTCTCGTATGCTTCTTGATTCTTAGCTGCGTTTTGGGCGGCGTTGCTTATCGCGTCATCTCCGAGAGCCGTGGAGCAGTGGTGTTGGACCCTGTAGAGGCGCCGCCTGAAACTGAGGCCAAGGCCGCGCGCATGATTAACTATGAGGCACTCTCTCCTTTAGAGCGATTATTAGAAGACCATATTAGGGTCACGCAATTGGATGAGGTGAGTGATTTTATCGCGGTAGGCACTTTTGGTGGAAATGCGGAGCGAGAAGTCGTCCTTAAAGCGCGCGCCCCCAGTTCCTACAAGATGAGGACGACTTACCCTGCATTAGGTATTATTATCGAGTCTGGCTATGATGGTAGCCAGCTATGGCTTAAGGAAAACGGAACTCAATATCGTGAGCAAATACATGCGGATATGCTTTTTGTAAAAATTGGAATGATGGAGGCCTCTCTCTTGCATCTGCCCTGGTCTTATCGCTCGCTTACAGCACAGGAGAAGGGCTTGGATGCGGTGTTGGAATTAATGCCCTCGGAAGTGTGGCGTGGGCGGGAATGTGCTGTGGTGCGTAGCTATGGATTGTTGCCGATTACCATGTATCATTACATAGATAGGCAGACGTATCGGGAGCTCCACCGACGCGCTCAGCTCACAGATAATGAAGGTGCCCTCTTAGAAGTGGGCATCGACTTCGATTCGTTGGATGCGAGTGCATCTGATCCTCTATCAATGGCCTATCAGATATTAGTCGACGGCAAACCTCGTGACTGGGTCAAATATGGCAGGATTGAATTCAATAGATCCATCTTTTCATCCGTATTCTCTCGGCCCGCGGATAGCATTTTGATTGATTTGGATATTCTTTAATGCCCGCTTACGTTTCGGTGTCAGTCGCAGCGATTAAGATGCGCTTGCGCTCCTTACGGTGGTTCCCTTTCCCAAATTCGCTGCGCCAGTAGCGCCAAGGCAAGAGCACGCTTGCGATGTAGATCAACTGGCTTAGCCAGAATGCGACCAATCAATAGAAGCCGCTATCGGTAAAGCCGTAGGAGTGGAGGCCGACGCCGAGTAGATTTGTGCCGAACCATGACCATGCGGTAATGATGTTGCCGCAAATCGCTAGCGCCATCAGGCCGCGCTCTTTACAGATGCCGCCCCAGCGGGCGTGGAGATAGATCGCTCCCATGACTACAATCATTAGCGCGCCGTTTTCCTTGGGGTCCTAGCCCCAGAAGCGCCCCCAGCTTTGATCGGCCCAGATGCCGCCGAGAATCGTGCCCACTAAGCTGAATAAAGTGCCGAAGCAAATGATACCGTAGACCAATGGGCTTCGGGGTTCAGGCGAGCGGCACCTAGTGAGGCCGTAAGTGTTAACACAAGGAGCAGGGCTTTGAGTGTAGATCTAATCATGTTAGTTAATCCTGCCTATTATCTAGCCACTCACGCGACAGCTTCTGGGCTTCTGCAATTTGCTCTATAGTCATCTTTTTGGTAACATCATCTCTCCTTCCTTTAGCTCTCTTGTCACCTTGGGCGGCAGCCAAATTAGACCACTTGTAAGCTTCTACGAAGTCCTCGATGACTCCATCGCCCTCAAAATACAAAAGCCCTAGGGCATCTTGAGCACTAGCGTATCCCTGTTCAGCAGCTTTACGTAGCCATTTTGAGGCTTCTGTGTGATCGGATGGACGGTCTATCGAGATCCAACCATACTCTAAAAAGGAATCTCCGACGCAATATTGAGCTCCAGCGTTTCCCTGATCGGCAGACATGCGATACCACTTATAAGCCTCATCATGGTCCTCATCAACTCCTACACCGCTGGCATAGATGCCTCCTAATGTTTCTTGAGCTTCAGCGTTTCCCTGCTCAGCGGACATGTGATACCACTTCACACATTCTACGTCGTCTTGAGCAACACCTTTACCGAAATCATATGACAATCCTATGTGATACTGTGCTACATCGTCGCCCTGCTCAGCTGACTTTTGAAACCATTTAAAAGCCTCAGTATAATCCTCATCAACTCCACTTCCATAGTAATAAGCTCCCCCCATCATACACTGGGCTTCTGCATCACCCTGCTCAGCAGACTTTTGAAACCACTTTAAAGCTTTTACATAATCTTGGGCAACACCCTCACCATTAAAATATGCATACCCTAGGAGATTTTGAGCACCTGTATTGCCATGCTTAACGGCCTTCCGTAACCACTTTAAAGCCTTTCCATAATCCTGAGCAACACCTTTGCCGTGATAGTATGCCCATCCTAGGCTATATTGAGCATCATCATCTCCCTGCTCAGCAGACATACGATACCACTCCGCGGACTC
>DLQD01000012.1 GCA_002480015.1 Opitutia bacterium UBA7441 | reverse complement strand
ACGACCATCCAGCACAAAGACGGCACAACGGAAACTGTGGACACACCGGCCGACCCTTTGAAATTAATCGAAGCGGAAATGGCGCAGTATCAACCGGTCGAAATGCCGGGTATGCCGCCCTTCTCCGGCGGGGCGGTGGGCTTTGTCGGGCACGAGTTTATTCACAGCATCGAACCGACCGTAGAAAAACCAACGGACAACCCCCTCGAAGTCCCCATTCTCTACTATTTGATCACGGATTCGGTGCTCATTTTTGACCATGTCCGCCAAGTCCTGAGCATCTGCGTGCACGCCCATACAGGTGGGGTCGCCCCGGCAGAGGCTTACGACAACGCCACCGCAGAAATCGAGCGCATTTATTACCTGCTGGAGCGCGAGCGCCGCTTCGGCCATCGCCCCGTCAGCGAACCCGGCGAAGTGAGCGTCCCGGAGGGCAATTTCACCAAGGTGCGCTTTGAGGCCGCAGTCGATAAGGTAAAGGACTACATCCGCGCCGGAGATGTTATACAAACTGTTCTTTCCCAACGTTTTGAAAAGGAATTTAAGCCCGATCCGATTGACCTCTACCGCGCCCTGCGCACGGTCAATCCTTCGCCCTACATGTTCCTGATGGAAGACCCTGAATTCGCCGTCGTGGGCGCATCACCAGAGGTCCATGTCCGGCTGACCGGCGACCAAGTCGAGATCCGCCCCATCGCCGGCACCCGGCACCGCGGCAAGACCGAGAGCGAAGACCTCGCTCTGGAGCAAGACCTGCTCGCCGATGAGAAGGAAAAGGCCGAACACCTCATGCTCGTCGACCTGGCCCGCAATGACATCGGCCGCGTGTGCCAATACGGCACAATCCAAGTGCCGGACTACATGACGATTGAGCGTTATTCACATGTTATGCACATCGTTTCTCAAGTGGTGGGCACGATTCGCCCCGAGTGTAGCGCCTACGACTTATTGCGTGCCACATTTCCCGCCGGCACCCTTAGCGGTGCGCCTAAGGTGAGAGCTCTGCAAATCATCGCCGAACTCGAGCAAAGCCAGCGTGGCGTTTACGGAGGCGCCCTGGGATATTTTGGCTTCGGCGGCAACCACGACTCCTGCATCTGCATCCGCACAGCAGTGATCAAAAACGGACGGATCTACATCCAATCAGGGGCGGGTATCGTGGCCGACTCAGTGCCCGAAAATGAGTTCATGGAAACCGTAAATAAAGCCAAAGGTATGCTCAAGGCAGTCGCTCTTGCCGAGAAAATGTTTAAAAACTAGACACTTTTAGTAAGTCCGGCCGGACAGCTTCGATCAATTATTGGAACTATTGGAATGAATCCAGAGTCCATTTAGTACCAAAGTGCACCGAGCACTGCAAACCGATCGAAACACATGGCCAATACTGCAAACAGAAACCGCATCCATCAAAGCGGTTCCTCACTTTCCGGCGTGCCAAGGTCCTGGGTTGAAGAACCCGACGCGATTACAGATGTCCGCGAACTCCCCTCAACGGATCGCAACGTCATGCGCACCTACATCCAAGAGATCGGCAAGACACCCCTCTTGACTAAGGAAGAAGAGATCCAACTGGCCGCCCGCATTCAGAAGGGTGATAAGGCCGCCCGCGACCATATGATCTCTGCCAACCTCCGCCTAGTGGTGAAGATCGCTTATGATTATAACAATTTTGGCCTTCCGCTCCTCGATCTCATCAGCGAAGGCAACATCGGCCTAATAAAAGCAGTCGAACGTTTCGACCCATCCAAGGGCGGTAAGCTCAGCACCTATGCTGCCTGGTGGATCAAACAATCGATCAAGCGCGCACTGGCCAATCAAAGCAAAACAATCCGCCTGCCCGTGCACTTAGTCGACCGCATCGCTCGGATGCGAAAAGTCACTGCGCAACTTGCCGATGAGCTCGACCGCGAACCGAGCGACGAAGAAATCGGCTACGCCATGGACATGCCGGTCAACAAGGTTGCCCACCTTAAGTCAGTCAGCATTCGCCCCGCGTCGCTCGACGCACCTGTAGGCGAAGATGGCGACACTACCTTTGGGGAACTCGTCGGCGACGAAAACGAGGCTACGCCACTAGACAGTCTGGAAGAGAAGTCCATCAGTCACGACATCAAATCTGTCATTGGACGACTTGAGGACCGGGAAGCCGAGATCATCCATCTCCGCTTCGGCCTCGACGGTAACCGCCCGCTAACGCTCGAAGAAGTCGGTGAACGCTTCGACATCACTCGTGAGCGCGTCCGTCAGATTCAAAACATCGCTATCCACAAAATGCGCCGCTTAATGGTCGAGAACGAACGTCAGCGCTCCAAAGAAGAGGTTCAAGAAGAACGCATCGAGCAAAAGAAGATGGAAGTTCTACAGGAATTTTTTGAAGAAAAAGCCAGCGCTTAATGCTTCAAAAAGATTGTTATTTGTTTGGAGATGCCCTCTGTGTGGATCGGCCGGAGGACATTTATTTTCAATGATGCTTCCGTAGCGTCGAGATCACAATGTAGAGGCCGAGCAATCCGGAAACCAGAAAACCGACGATACCGATTGCAGGGTAGCCCCAGAGCAAAGGCTTCACACCAGTCGTGATCACGAGCGAAGAACCAATCAGCAATGAACCGATGATGATTCCGACAGTCAGTCGATTCATCGACGAGTTAAAAGTCTCTTCGAGATTCTCTGTGCCCGTATGGTGAAAATTAAGCTGTAGCTCTTCATCTTCAACCCGCTGCAGGATACGCTGCAAATTATTTGGGATGCGCTGCAAATCGCGCAACACATTGAGCATCGGGTAGAGCGCTTGTCGTTGAATACTGCCTATACTCCACCGCTCCTTGTTGAGCTTTGTGAGGTAAGGCTGGGCCACTTCCTGGATATCGAAGCCCGGATCCAGAATCCGCGCGGACTCCTCCACGCAGAGGAGCGACTTAGAAAGGAGCGCATAGTCTGGGGAGACTTCGATCCCATTACTACCGAAGAGGTAGAGCATTTCCAGCCCGACGGTTCCGATCTTCGTGCCGGAGGGGCCGAACCTGCGGTGCTTATTCAGCAGAAAGGTAATCTCCTTTTCCAAGCGTCGGCGATCAATGCGGCGGTTATCGACCGACATTTGCTCGGCCACTCGAATGACCTTATCCGCATCGCGGCTAGTGATTGCGGCAAAAAGATCCGCCAGGTGATACCGCATCTCGAGGGTGATCTGTCCCGCCTGCCCCCAGTCGATAAAGCAGATACGATGGTCCTTAGTGATCAACATATTACCGGGGTGCGGGTCCGCGTGGAAAAAGCCCGTGCCCACGATTTGGTGGAAGATCGACTCACCCCCCATACGGGCAATCCTCCGCGCCTCCTCCGGCTTGAGCGTGATTTGATCGGGAGCTGAGCCCTCGACCCATTCCGTAACGAGCACCAAACGGGAACTAAAGTCTCGATATACCCGAGGCGCGTAGACATTTGGCTCCTGTGTATTGAGTGCCAGAAAAATCTCCGCATTATCGGCTTCGGTCCGATAATCGAGTTCCTCAGCCAGACGCTTTTCTGCCTCACGGACCAGCGAGGGTAAATTATAAGGGCGCAATTCCTCGATGCGGGCGTGCACTTGGCGGGCGAACCAGCCGATAATCTCCATATCGGCGGAGATCCTCTTTTGGATTTCCGCACGCTGAATTTTGACCGCGACCTCCTCACCGGTCGAAAGCAACTTGGCTCGATATACCTGGCCGAGTGACCCAGCCGCGATGGGTCTCTCATCGAAGTCGGCAAAGATCTCTTCAATCTCACACTCCAGCGCCTTAAGAGCGACAGGCCTGATCTTCTCAAAAGGCTGCGCCTCCACATCATTACGCAGCTTTTTAAGCTCCATGACAAGCGGCTCGGGAAGCCGATCCGGACGCGTGCTCAGGATCTGCCCGAACTTTACAAAAATGGGCCCCAACTCCTCGCAGGCGTTGCGCATACGCTCATACGGCGTGAGGTGCGTCACCTTCTTTCGCACCAAGTTCTTCAGCAAAAACTGCGGCGTATCCAGTTGCAGTAGCAAATCCTCAAAACCCCAACGGACGAGAATAGCCACGATTTCGGGAGCACGTACAGCGTTGGCGAGGTAGTTGAATGGCTTCATCTAGAGTTGTTAGTTGTTTAAGCTACTTCCAACCTGCAACTAACATCCTACCACTCAATCACTATTCGGAAATTCCTTATGGAGTTTCCCTTCGAGGGCTGTGACCCGCGCGGCTAGGGAGTCATACTGGTCTTTTGTCACGACGTTGGCGCGGTGCAGCATTTCATTGAAGAGCTTGCTCGCTTCGACCTTGGCCTTCTCGGTTTCGGAGCGGCCCTCTTCGACAATTTTATCAGACATGGCGACTGCCTCGTCTTTGGAAAGCTTCCCTTTTTCCACCAATTCATCGAGTGATTCCAGAACTTTATCCTTCGTCACGACAGCCACGCCAATGCCGGCTAACATAGTTTTCTTAACGAGATCGATCATAATAGCATCAATATACGCCCGCTCTCACGGAAATACAAGAGCGCAAAACGAATCGAGAAACTCGTTTAACCTCCTTAAACTAGCGCCATTCCGGCCAGACCCCAGACTTGAGATTGGATCCAAGCTAGGTGACCGCTAGCGGAGAAACCCTCAGTGGCAGGACTCACCTTAGTCAGCGAGTCGTTTCAAGCCGGCCATTTTAAGCGCGCGCTGAAGAGCATCGCACGACAGGGCTATGCTGCGTCGGCCGGCGACTGAGAAGAATCGGACGATTCCGAGGACTGGGCCGACTTGGGCGACTGGCCCGACTTAGGCTTCACTGAACCAGCGTCTGGTTCTAAGGCTTTGACCAAATGTAGCTTGGGCTTACCCCGGCCTTCGACGACGGCTCGATTGATGACCACCTTCTCGACATTTTCGGTCTGGGGCAAATCATACATCACATCGAGCATGATGCGCTCCATGATTGATCGCAGGGCGCGGGCACCGGTCTTAAGTTCGATCGCCTTTTCGGCGATGGCGGCAACGGCTTCGCGGGTAAAATGCAGCTCAGCGCCTTCCATCGAGAAGAGCTTGCCGTATTGTTTGACCAAGGAGTTCTTGGTATTTTGCAAAATATGTTCGAGGTCGGAGCGACTCAGCTCGTCGAGCACGGCAACCATGGGCAAGCGCCCGATAAATTCAGGAATCATGCCGTAATGGACGAGATCCTCGGGCTGCACTTCGCGAAGCAATTCACTGAGGGGCACTTCGTTTTGGCGGCGGTTGCGCTCGGTATCGAAGCCCATCGCCTTAGAGCCGACACGCCCTTGCACGATCTTATCGAGGCCGACAAAGGCTCCCCCGCAGATAAATAAAATGTTCGATGTATCCAGTTGGATATACTCTTGGTTCGGGTGCTTGCGCCCACCTTGCGGCGGCACATTGCAAATGGTGCCTTCAAGGATTTTAAGGAGCGCCTGCTGCACGCCTTCACCCGATACGTCGCGAGTGATGGAGACGTTGTCGGTCTTGCGGCCGATCTTATCGATCTCATCGACATAGATGATGCCGCACTCGGCTTTTTTGACGTCGTATTCGGCAGACTGCAGGAGGCGGAGGACGATATTTTCCACGTCTTCACCCACGTAGCCCGCTTCGGTTAATGTAGTGGCGTCGGCGATGGCAAAAGGCACGTCGAGCATCTTGGCCAGCGTGCGGGCAAGGAGCGTCTTTCCGCTGCCGGTGGGGCCGAGCAAGAGGATGTTACTCTTCTCGATCTGCACGTCGTCATACTGACTATCGAGATCAGCGAAGCCCGGGGCCTGCTCGACGCGCGACTCGGAACGGAGGCGCTTGTAATGATTGTAAACGGCGACAGCCAAGGCACGCTTAGCGTAATCCTGACTGATGATATGCTCATCCAGCGCAGCGGTGATCTGCGCCGGCTTGAGCAGATTGAAGCGACTGCCGGACGAACCGCGCTTGGGCTTAGCCGCTTCAGCACTGTCGGAAAGCTCCCGGTCAATAATGGTTTTACACACTGACACACAGGAATCGCAAATGTGAACGCCAGCGGGGCCGGCGATCATCTTGCGAACTTCGTTTTGTGCTTTTCCGCAGAAAGAGCAGAATGTCATCCGGGTGGATTTGGCCATAATCTAAATATTCGCTTCGTAGCGGCGCTAAGCGATGGGCTTCGCTTCGATCACTTTGTCAACGATACCGTAGGCCAGGGCATCCTCGGCGGTCAGGTAGAAATCACGATCGGAATCGGCGGCAATCTCTTCAGCCGTTTTATTGGTGTGGCTGGCGATCAGCTCGTTCATGCGGGCGCGCCAGCGAAGAATCTCGCGAGCCGCGATCGAGATGTCGGAGGTTTGACCAGTGGCACCACCGGTGGGCTGGTGCATCATCACACGACTATTGGGCAAGGCATAGCGCTTGCCTTTGGTGCCGGCCGCAAGAAGGAGTGTCGCCATACTGGCGGCCTGGCCAACGCAATAGGTCACGGTATCGCACTGCAGGAAATTCATCGTGTCATAGATGGCCATGCCATCCGTCACGCTGCCGCCCGGAGAGTTGATATACAGGCTAATGTCCTTTTTCGGATCTTCCATCTGCAAGAAGAGCATTTGCGCGATGACCGCATTCGCAACGAAGTCATTAATCGGGGTACCGATAAAAATGATACGATCTCGAAGGAGGCGGCTATAAATATCCCATGCGCGCTCGGTGCGGCCTTCGCGTTCATAGACAGTTGGAAGTGGTACGTAGCTCACAGTTTATATATTGGTTTAAGAGTAAATTTATAACGAGCACTCTAGCCTATGTGCCATCTGCCGAATATCAAATGCCTTTTGAGGAATCTACGGTTCGAAGATAATTAACTGACTACCTCGACGGGCTCAGCCTCCGATCGCTCCGCCTTCTCAAGGAGCCAGTCCATAGTTTTGCCGAGGATGATCTCGCGGCGCATATCGTTAATACGGCTCTGATCCTTGCGGAGTTCCTTAACCACCTTCTCAGGGTTTTGGCCCGTCTGTTGGGCTTCCATCATTATCATACGGCTGAAATCTTCGTTCTCGACCTTGATCTTCTCCTTCTCGGCGATCTTGGTGAGGATAAGACGAGACTTAAGTCGATCATGGGCAGCCTTGCTGGCGCCTTCGTGGAGCGACTCTTTGTGTTTTTCGAACTCTTCAGCAGAGACGCCTTGTTGCATATTACGCCGCATGAAGTCGCGAAGGACCGACTCGGTCTCGCGCTCAACGCCGCTTTCGGGAATCGGGAAATCGACGGCTTTCAGCAATTCTTCTGTGATCTGCTGGCGCTCAGCATTGGCGTTTTGCTGCTTCTTTTGGTTGGAAATGTTTTCGGCGATGCGTTCGCGAAGTTCGGCTTCGTCCTTCACCTGAAGGCTTTTGAAGAAGGCTTCGTCCATTTCTGGCATCACCTTTTCGCGGACTTCCTTGGCCTCGAGGCTGTAAACGGCGGTCTTCCCAGCAAGAGCTTCGGGCTTGAAGTCTTCGGGAAACTCCATCGTCACTTCCTTGGCGTCACCCGCCTTCATGCCGACGAGGCCATCGATAATGGCACGCACGCCGGGGGCGTCTTCGGAGCCGGCCTCTTCCCATGTCGTTTTTTGGCTGCCATACATCGTGGCATCAGGCACTAGATCGGCCACTAACTCGTCACCGATTTTACCTACATAACCGCACTGAACGTAGTCGCCCTTCTCGGCGGCCTTCTCGGCCACGTTGAACTCGGCTCGCTGGCTGAGGATCTGGTCGAGCATCTTGGTGACTTCTTCATCCGACGCGTCGGTCGGCTCTGCACTCACTTTAAGGCCTTCGTAGGCAGGCAGATTGAATTCAGGAATGACATCGACGGTGAACGTGATGACGGCATCCTGACCCGAGGTGATTTCGCCCTCTTCAAGCTCGACAATCGTGAAAACCTCAAAGTCCGCGCCGGCCACTCCCTCTTGATGGGCTTGGGAAATGACGCGCTGCTTGAGCTCTTGCTGGATGTCCTTGGCAAATCGACTGCGCACCATGTTTTCGGGTGCTTTTCCGGGACGGAAGCCGGGGATTTTCGCTTGACGCTGGAAGTCCTTGATCAGTTTCGCCTCTTGCTTGGTAATTTCCTCGGAAGTCACGGTTACGGCGATGGTTTTACGGGTCGGGTTGATGTCTTGAACGTCGGTTTTCACGGTGTGTATGGATGTTTGAAGTAGGTCGGCGCAAAAGCACGCCGCACTTGAAAAAGCGGGTGAATAAAGGGTATAGGCATTTTACGGTCAATGCCTATTATACAGAGACTTCGGGCAGAAAGATGACCCGAGGAATCAACTGCGCGACTTCGCCCTACGCTTTAGAGGGAGCCGCCGCCACGTAGAGCAGCACGAGCACATTGACGCCCGGGATGAGCATCCAGAGCGTCCAGTAAGCAGGCTTGCCGATATCGCGCAGACGCTTGAGTAACTGCATAAGGCCGGCCAGCAGGCAAATAAGGCCGATCACAATCCCCAAGAAGGGGCCGAGCGGGCTGTAGTTACCATGATGCCAGTGGTCGAAGTAGCTAATCGCCTTCATTGTCGCCACCGTTGTTAAAACAACGAGCAGGACGATACGGGTGATGAAAACAAAACGGCCGATGCGGCCTTCGGAGCTAATAAAAGTATCTTTCATGAGTGAGATCAGGTGGCGTTAAAGTTCCGATGTTTACCAAAGAAGCGGGGATCGCAATAAAAACCTGCCGCTCTCGATCGCCGTTCAGATCCGCGCGAGGGGTCCGCTCTGGATGATCCTTCTGGCAGTCGAACGCCCTTTTTGGCATCCGTTAGCCCTGACTGATCGGTACTCTGCGCATTCGATGCCCGATCCGTGCAATTGCCCAGTTGGCATGCTCGGCGACCATTGCGTCGTCGCCACCAGCGGCCCAGCGCAGTGCGGGCAAGTCCTCTGCGGTACCGACATTGCCCAAGACAACGCATATGTTGCGCTTGAAGCGGTGCAGTTTTAAGCGCCGCATAGGCGAGCCTTGCATGCGCTCCGTAAACGTAGCCTCGTCCCAGCCCAACAACTCGCGCAGCTCCGGCAGCTCGCGGGGTGCGAACTTGGCCTCCACCGTCGGCACAGCCCACTTATTCCAGGGGCAGACGTCCAGGCACTCGTCGCAGCCGTAGAGTCGGTCGCCGATCGCCTCACGATATTCCGGCGGGATGGCGCCATCGTGCTCGATCGTGAGATAGGAAATGCATTTGGACGCATCGAGCTGATAGGGTGCGATGATCGCCTGGGTCGGACAGACGTCAATACAGCGCGTGCACGTGCCGCAGCGGTCTTTTTGCTTTTCGCCGACAGGCAGTTCGAGGGTCGTTACAATGTTAGCGAGGAAGCTCCAAGTCCCCCGTTTCGGCTCGATCAAGATGGTGCTTTTGCCCTGCCAACCCAGCCCGGCGGCCTCCGCAATGGGCTTTTCCAACAACGGCCCAGTATCCACGTAGGGGCGCTGATCGCCGCCGTAGTCCTCGCGTAGCATCCGGCACAAACGCTTCAATCGGCGCAGGATGAAATTGTGGTAATCGTCCCCGAGGGCGTATTTGGCGATACGGTAGCCGCGCACGGGGTCGGGCTGGTAATAGTTGAGCGCCAGGACGATGATGGATCGGGCCTCGCCGTTTCCGATCAGCTGCTCCGGGTGCAAGCGTCGATCGTTATTCCGCTCCATCCAGGTCATCGTGCCGTGCTTCCCCTCGGCGATCCATTGCTCATAATACTCGCGGCGCAACTCCAGGGGCACCGCAGCCACACCGAAGGCATGAAAGCCCAGAGCCTCCGCTTCGTTGCGCAGTTTTTCTACGATTGCATGACCCGAATACGACACAGCATAGACATAGGGATGTTTACCCAGGCCCGCCAAGCAATAAGCGTCCATCTGGCGAAATGTTACGCTTTTCGTTGATAAGCCGCGGATCCCTTGAGAGTGTGGTGTTCACGACTGATTCAAGACATTCAAGCTCACCCATTTGCACCGCGAAGAAAACTTCGTTGATTAAACGACTTACAATAGACACTTAATATGAATAGAAACTCACCTCCTCCCATGCCGAGAAACCCTCTCGATGATGTTGATTGGGATGCCTTGCGGCGTTACCAAAAGCTGATCTACCTAGTGCCTCTGATCGCACTCGTGGCATTCGGCGCCCTCACAAGCTACTACATCGTCCAACCCGAAGAAGAAGCGGTGATCAAGCGCTTCGGCCGAGTCGTCGCCCAAAGGGAGCCAGGCTTGCACTTCAAGTTGCCCTTCGGTATCGATACTGCGCAGATGGTGCCGACGGCCCGAGTGCTCAAGCAGGAGTTTGGCTTTCGCACTGTGGGAATCGATGGCCGCGCCAACTATCGAAAAGACCAACAACACCGCGACGAATCGCTCATGCTGACGGGCGACCTCAAGGTCATCGACGTCGAGTGGGTCGTACAATATCGGGTCAGCGATCCGGATAAATTCCTCCACCAAGTCCGTGAGCCCGAAGAGACCCTGCGCGACATCTCCGAGTCGGTCATGCGTCGCATTGTAGGCAACAGTCTTGGTAGTGATGTCCTCACAGAAAAGCGCGTGGAAGTGGCCACTACATCCAGAATCGAGCTACAGAAGGCGATGGACTACTTCGATCTCGGCATCCAAATCAGCACAATCGAACTCCAGGACGTGACACCACCTGGACCCGTCAAACCGGCTTTCAATGAGGTCAATCAAGCCGAACAGGAGCGCGAGCGCTACATCAACGAGGCCGAAAAACGCCGCAATCAAGTCATCCCCCGAGCCGAGGGTGAAGCCCGCCAAGTCATCGCCGAAGCTCAAGGCTATGCGGCCAAGCGAGTCAATGACGCCAAGGGTGAAGCCGAACGCTTCACCGCTGTTTATGAAGCGTATCGCAAGGCACCGGAGGTCACTCGCCAGCGAATGTATCTCGAAATGATTGATAAAGTTCTGCCACAGGCCGGACGGATCTTTATCATGGACGAAAACCAAACCGCTCCACTCCCACTTCTCAATTTAGGAGAAACGCCCGTATCACTCCCCGCCACTCGTTAGATATGAATATTAAACAACTATCATCTTTCGCCGGACTCTTCTTGCTCATTGCAGCCATCCTAGTCCTCAAAACATCGATCTACACACTGGATCAAGCGGAGCAGGCCGTGATCGTCCAACTCGGCGCACCTGTCGGCGATCCTGTCACCACACCTGGACTCCACTTCAAACTCCCCTTCATCCAGGAAGTGCGGCGCTTCGACAAGCGCGTCATCTCATGGGACGGCGACCCCAACCAGATCCCGACCCGTGGCGAGCAATTCATCTCGGTGGATACGACAGCCCGTTGGCGGATTCATGACCCGCTTGTATTCATGCAGCGCGTGCAGAATGAGCGCGGCGCAACCATGCGCTTAAACGATATCCTCGACTCGGTCGTCCGCGATAAAATCTCAGCCACCGACCTCGTGGAAATCGTCCGCTCTAAAGACTGGAAGGTCAGCGAAGCAGATCTGGCTCGCGTGCAACTGAGCGGCGAAGAGGATGGAGAGATCCTGCTGCAGGAAGTTAAGACCGGTCGCCAGGAATTGGTTAAATCCATTTTCGTTCAAGCGGCCAGCCAGATGCCTGAACTGGGCATTGAATTGATCGATATCCGCATCAAACGCATCGACTACGTCGAGGCCGTCGAACAACGCGTCTTCGACCGCATGATCGCCGAACGCCAACGCATCGCCGAGCAATTCCGCTCCGAAGGGCAAGGCCGTGCCGCCGAGATCGACGGTGATACCAAACGCTCACTTGCCGAAATCCAATCAGAGGCCAACCGCCAGGCTGAAATCATCCGCGGCCAGGCCGATGCCGAAGCCTCGAACATCTACAGCCAAGCCTTCGGAGCCGACCCCGAATTCTACGCCTTCTTACGTACCTTAGAGAGCTATCCTAAAACAGTCGAGGCCAGCTCGACCCTGATCTTAGGCACTGACTCTGAATACTTCCGCTACTTGCGCGATGTGCGCGTGCAGAAAGCCAAAGCCGAAAATTAAACACCAAGCATCCTATGATCCGCGCAACTATCTGGCACGATGCGTTCGTACTCAGGCGACTCGGCAGTACTGACTAGGGAGTTTGTAATTATTTGGAATGCAGAATTGATAAATTCAGTAAAAAACCCACGGTAGTAAGGGTGTTTTCCTTAATGTTACGCACGATTTTTCTAGGGTGTCTATTGACTGCATCGAACTCCTTTGCTGCGATCAATGTCGTTGGATTCACTACGGAGACCAATGACCGCTTTACCAATGACCCCACTTTCTTCGCTGGCGGCTTAGATCTCTCGGGCGTGGGCCTTGCAGAAACAACGAGCAACGCCTTTCCCGGCGACGATGGAGGGCGCTGGGTCACTATGGTCAGTCAAAATGCCTTTGTCTCCGCCAACCATTTTTATCCTTCAAATGGCAGCCCGGTGACTTTCTACCAAAGCAATGACCCACTCGGCGCCTCATTCACCACGACGATTCAATCTTCATCCCGGGTCGGTTCGACCGATATCCGGGTGGGAGTTTTGACCGATCCCCTGCCGGTCGGCTATGCCTTCTACTCGATTTGGGATGTGCCTGTGGCCGGAGACACGCGTGGGGTGCTGGGGCCAAACTTGCTCACCTTCGGACGGTCGCCGACGAATTTTGCAGATATCAGTCAGGATATGGCAGTCGGATACAATCAATTCGATATTTATTATTCAGACATCAGCGTCAGCGGCGCGACCGGTGACGCGGCAGCGATGGTCTTTGATAGTCCCGGGCTGGACTTCGAATCCCAATTTGCCCTCGGAGATTCGGGCGCCCCAGCTATGGTCTTAGCGGGCGGTGAATTGACGATTGTTGGTGTCAATTGGTTTACAGCCACGATCAATGGAGGAGCCACAGATATCAGCGGGGTATCTTATCTACCCAACTACCAGACCGAAATCGATGCACTGGTTGCTGCCTCCGCGGTTCCTGTTCCTGAACCAGGCTTTGGCTCCCTCGGAATGGGGCTCGTCGCGATGCTATACCTTTATGCATCCAGTCGCCGGCAAGTATTGCCAAAAAAGATTTATTAGCCCGGCTTTGCCGAGAGAGTGTATTTTCTAGCTGGAGTCCCGCCAGCAGGCAGTTTTAAATCAGCCGGATTCCTCTCGCCATCCGCAATCACTCTATTTGCTATTAAATAATGTCCGCCGACTACACCGAAGACTCGATCAAATCCCTCGACTGGAAACAACACATCCGCCTGCGCCCGGGCATGTATATCGGTAAATTGGGAGACGGGGCGTCTTCCGATGACGGCATCTACATCCTACTTAAGGAGGTGATCGACAACTCGATCGACGAGTTCGTGATGGGCAACGGCAAGACCATCGAGGTCAACATTGACGGCACCCACGTCTCCGTGCGCGACTACGGCCGCGGCATCCCCCTCGGTAAACTCAAAGATTGCGCCTCCAAGATTAACACCGGCGCAAAGTACGACTCCGAGGCCTTCAAAAAATCCGTTGGCCTGAACGGCGTCGGCATCAAGGCGGTCAACGCACTCGCCTCCGAGTTCGAGATCCAAGCCTACCGCGATGGTAAAACCCGCAGCGTCCGTTTCTCAAAGGGCGAGGTCGTCACTGAAGACACTAAAGACAAGGCCGCAGGCGAGGCCAAAAACGGCACAGCGCTTCGCTTCGACCCCGACCCCGAAATCTTCGGTGCCTGCCGCTTCCGCGACGACTACGTCGAGGACATGCTCTGGAACTACGCTTACTTGAACAGTGGGCTAACGATTGTATACAATGGTAAAAAATTCAAGTCGGAGAGAGGTCTCCACGACCTGCTCGAAAACAAACTTGATGGCGAGCCGATCTACCCGATCATCCACCTCAAGGAGACCGACGTCGAAGTGGCTTTCACCCACAACGACTCCTACGGCGAAGACTACTACTCCTTCGTCAATGGCCAGCACACCACAATGGGCGGCACCCACCTCGCCGCTTTCCGCGAGGCATTGGCCAAGACCATCAAGGAATTCTACAAAAAGGACTTCGACGCCGTCGACATCCGCACCTCCATCTGCGCCGCCGTCAGTATCAAAGTCGAAGAGCCGGTCTTCGAATCGCAGACCAAAACTAAGCTCGGCTCTCAAGACATGGGCCCGAAGGGGCCGACGGTCCGCACCTTCATGGTCAACTTCATGAAGCAGGCGCTCGACAACTACCTGCACCGCAACCCAGGGACAGCCGAAATCCTCGGCAAAAAAATCCAGGAATCCGAGCGCAACCGCAAGGAGCTGAAGGGCATCCAGAAGCTCGCCCGCGAACGCGCCCGCAAGGCCAAGGTGCACAATAAAAAGCTCCGCGACTGCCGAATCCGTCTCGATTCGAAAAAGGAAGGTCGCCTCGACTCCACTCTGTTTATCACCGAGGGTGACTCCGCCTCGGGCTCTATCACCAAGGCGCGCGACGTCAACTCACAGGCTGTCTTCTCACTCAAGGGCAAGCCACTGAACTCATTTGGGCTGACCAAAAAAGTCGTTTACGAAAACGAAGAGTTCAACCTTCTACAAGACGCGCTCAACATTGAAAACGGGCTCGAGGACCTCCGCTATAACAACGTCGTCATCGCAACGGACGCCGATGTGGACGGCATGCACATCCGTCTGCTACTCATCACTTTCTTCCTGCAGTTCTTCCCTGAACTGATTAAACAAGGCCACCTGCACATCCTGCAAACCCCGCTCTTCCGGGTCCGCAACAAGAAGGTGACTCGCTACTGCTATACTGAAGCAGAGCGCCTCGCCGCGATGGCGGAGTGCGCACCCAAGCCCGAAATCACCCGTTTTAAGGGCTTGGGCGAAATCTCACCCGACGAGTTTCAGCACTTTATCGGTAAGAACATCCGCCTCGACCCAGTCATCATCCCAAAGGGTATGACGATTAAAGACATGCTCACCTTCTATATGGGCAAGAATACACCCCAACGACAGGAGTTCATTATCGACAACCTTAAGGTCGAAAAGGACCACGCCGAAGCGGTGGCGTAAGGTCAATACGCCACCAGCCTGCAATCCTGCAAATCGGCTTCGTCGCGACCGGCCCAGTCGGCTGGCGTGGTATCAATCGCTCGATGCGATATCGTAAATGGCGTAGCCCGCCAGCAGATTAGGCAATAGGGCGCACTCACTACGCCAATCGCCTGCAAGACAGACGCGATTCTCAATAATAATCTTCTGAGCGTGACAAAAACTCTCAAACTCGGAAATTGAAAATTGATTGGAAGGCGCGGACTCATACCAGGGTTTGGTATACACTTCGTTGATCGTATGGCATCCTTTTAAAAATGCATTCATCCGGTTGACCCAGAAGCCACGGTTGACGAAGCCGACAGTGACACGCCGTCCGACACGCAAACCCTCGGCGATGACCGCGTCGGGATCGTCGAGCTGTTCGATGGTGCGACTGAAAATGACTCGGTCGAACGAGCCGTCGGGGAAGGTGGCCAGGATCGAACGGATGTCACCCTGATACGCCGGCACGCCGCGTTTCACGCAACTAAGGATTTTATCAAAATCGATATCCACCCCGACGCCGTAGATCGACTTTTTCTGCTTCAAATATTCGAGTAACACGCCGCGCCCACAGCCGAGATCGAGTACACGCTCCCCTGATTGCACCCAACGAGCAATGATCTGGAGGTCGGCCTGGCGTTTTTTATCGATCGGGCTCATGACGGATCAGCGGGCGAGGAAGTGGTGAATGAGTTCGTAGAGCTTGGGTGCACGCACAAGGAAAGAATCGTGCCCAAAGTCCATCGCAAGCTCGGCATAGGTGGCATCTTTACCGAGGCGGAGGAGCGCCTCGACGATCTCGCGGTTACCCTGTGGCGGGTAGAGCCAGTCGGAGGTGAAGCCGACGACCAGCCCCGGCGCAGTCACCACGCTAAGTGTGGCGTCAAGCGAATCCGGACTGTGCAGATCGAAGCGGTCGAGCGCCTTGGTCAGATACAGATAGGTATTGGCGTCAAAACGGGAGACGAAGCTGGCACCTTGATAGCGCAGGTAGCTTTCGACCTCGAACTCGACGTCGAAGTGTTCTTTGGACTCGTCGGCGTTGCGACGGCGACGGCCGAACTTACTCTCCATGCCGACATCCGAGAGGTAGGTGATGTGCGCCATCATCCGCGCCACAGCGAGACCCTGGTCGGGGCCTTGATCGGGATCGTAAGCGCCCTGCTTCCAAGCCGGGTCGGAGATAATGGCTTGGCGGCCGGTATCATTGAAAGCAATGGCTTGCGCAGTGTGGCGCGCCCCACTGGCCAACGCGATATAGCGGCCGACGCGGTCGGGGAAGTCGATCGCCCACTGCAGCGTTTGCATGCCGCCCATGCTGCCACCGATCACGGCGTGGAGGCGGTCGACACCAAAGGAATCGATCAAAAGCGACTGCGCCTGAACCATATCCTGCACGGTGAGTTTTGGGAAATCGAGTTGATAACGCTTGCCCGTTTCCGGATTGATCGAACCGGGGCCGGACGAGCCTTGGCAGCCACCGAGCACATTGGAGCAAATCACGAAGTAGCGCGTCGTGTCGATCGGCTTACCGGGGCCGACCATGAAATTCCACCAACCTTGCTTGCGCTCCTCGATGCCATGGACACCGGCGCAGTGGTGATCGCCACTCAGCGCGTGGCAGATCAGGATCACATTATCCTTTGCCGCGTTGAGGTGACCATACGTTTCATAGCGCAAACGCAGCTCAGGAATCGTCCCCCCGGAGACGAAGCGGAAAGGCTCGGCGGAGACAAAATCCTGAAAATCGACGAAGCCGACTTCTCCCTCTTCAGGGATCAGCGGCGCTGGCTCGGAATCATTCATGAATAGGTGGGATCGTTAACCTAATAGCGGTATAGGCACTACGTCGGCAAATCCAGTTAAAAGTCGGAGAGGTGTTCGGATGCCATTAAATCCACAGGGGGGGCACAGACCGCAACAGTTGCCGGAACCCGTTCCGCACCTAAAGGAGCGGACATACGTATGCGGCTTCCTTTAGGTGGCCGCCGCCGGAATCCGATCTTAAAATTGCACCCGGGCAGACGGAAGCGCCCATAATTGAGTTGCCAAGGGAGTTGAGCTTGGCGTTGTTTGAAAGCCATGAAACTCATCGACGGCAACGCTATCGCAGAATCCATTATTGCAGAACTCACCGTAGAGGTAGGTGCGCTCCCCGGCAAGAAGCCAGTCATCGCGGTGATCCGCGTTGGGGAAGACCCCGCCTCGGTCTCTTACGTGCGAAAAAAAGAAAAAACTGCACATCGGATCGGCATCGGCAGCCGCCTGCATATCCTGCCGGAAGATGTCAGCAAAGAGGCACTCTTTGCGCAGATCGACGCGCTCAACGCGGATCCGGACGTCAACGGCATCCTCATTCAAGCACCGCTTCCGAAACACATTGATGAAACGGAGACCTTCAACCGCGTGCTCCCGGGCAAGGACGTCGACGGCTTTAACACGGTGAATATTGGCAAGCTCTGCCAGGAAGACCGCAGCGGCTTCGTCGCCTGCACGCCGGCTGGCATCGTCCAATTGATCGAGCGCAGCGGCATCGAAACGCAAGGTAAACACGTCGTCGTCCTCGGCCGCAGCCAAATAGTGGGTAAGCCCGCGGCGCTACTCATGGTGCGCAAAGCGGTCTCCGGAAATGCCACCGTCACCATTTGCCACTCCCGCACTCAAAACCTCGCCGAAATCACGCGCCAGGCGGATGTGCTCATCGCCGCAATCGGGCGCCCCAATTTCGTCACGGGCGAAATGGTGAAAGAAGGCGTCGCAGTGATTGATGTGGGCATCAACCGCGTGGAGGATGGGTCTCGCAAAAGCGGCTACCGACTCGTCGGCGATGTCGACTTCGATGCGGTCGCCCCTAAGGCCTCTCAAATCACGCCCGTCCCTGGCGGGGTCGGCCCCATGACTGTGGCCATGCTCATGCATAACACCCTCCGCGCATTTAAGGCCGCTCTAGCCGGATGAGTCAGCCCGAACACAAACCGGGCACACAGTCCGAGCAAGAACGGCAGACCGCCACCCCCAGTGCTGGTTCGCTACTCGACTCAGTCTTCTGCGAAGGCGGCCCGATGCCAACGGCTAGCATCCGGCTGCGGGCTTTCGCGTTTCTATTGGACTTTATTCTCATTTCCGCGGTGGCCTCGATCATTATCTGGAAGGTCGCTCTCCCTCAGTCGCACCCCGCTGCATTCAGCGAACTGACCGAATGGACAGAGGCGGCCATCGACTGGTATGGCGCACGTGCGGCCAATCCCGAAGCCCCCTTCCCCGAGCCGAGCCCGAACCTGGCGCGCGCGTTGGCCTTGGCTAATGAACTGCAGATGCTCACCATTTGGCTCTACTTTGCCCTCGGCGAGGCCTTCTTTGGCGGGAGTTCCTTAGGCAAGCGTATCTGCCGCATTCGCAGCGTCAGCACGGTGACACTTGGCGCGCCCCCTCTCATGGCAGGCATCGTACGGGGTGGGCTCAAAACGTTGACACTCTACTTATTCTTCCCCCTCGCTATGATCGCAACGCTGGCCGCGCTCTTTTTTAATAAACGCCGCCAAATGGGACACGATCTGATGAGCCGCACCGTCGTCATCGACGAAAAATTTGTCAATACATCGCACCCGACATGAGCGAGTGGCCATTCGAGGCTTCTGAATTTTCTGTTTTGCTAAAATTAGAATGAGGGCTAACGTGCATGCTTAATATAAAGTGAAGCGACACGATCACCGACGATTCAACACGAACCTCGATTCCCATTGAGCAAAAAACAACAGCCAAAAATCCTAGTCGTTGATGACCAGCCGATTAATATTAAATTACTTCAGCGCAAGCTGGAGAGACAGGGCATGGAGATCTTTGTGGCTTACAACGGGCGAGAATGTTTAGACACCGTCGAAAAAGTGAAGCCCGACCTGATACTGCTCGATATCATGATGCCTGAGATGGACGGCATCGAGACCTGCCAACGACTCAAGTCGAACCCCGTCACGGAAACCATCCCCGTCATTTTCATCACTGCGAAGGCTTCGAAAGAGGGGAAGCTCGAAGGTTTCGGAGCGGGCGCGGTGGACTACATCACCAAACCGATCGACCTCGACGAGACGCTTGCCCGCGTGCGCACGCAGTTGCGCCTCCAAGAGATGTTCCAGGAAAACCTCGAGCTACAGGAACGCCTCGGCGATGCCCGCAAGGCCGCTGCTGTCGGCGCAATCACTCAAGGTATCGCGCATAATTTAAACAACCTGCTGGGCGTCGTCGTCGGCTACCTAGATCTGATCAAGAACGGGTATGATAGCCCCGACATGATCAAGCGCAGCGTCGGCTTGATGGATCACGCCATCACCCGGATGGTCAACATCATCCGCCAACTCGGCACCATCGCGAGCAACGAGCGCTACGAACTGTTCTCCCTGTCGGTCTCGGATCTGATAGAGAGCAGCATCGAGCGCTTCAAAAGCGACTACGGAGTCCAGGCCAAGATAACGCTCGAATCCGACCTGGAGGAGGACGCTCGCATCTCCGCCAACGCAGAAACCTTTGAAATCGTCCTCGGAAAGCTACTGATCAACGCGTGGGAAAGCTACTCGAAAGACACCGCTCCGGACAATCGGCCGATTCTAGTCTCTGCCCGCATCCAACGCGAGCGCGGCCCCGCCATGCTGGAACTTCGAGTCATCGATCAGGGCTCGGGCATCGCGCACCAAGTCATCGACACCCTGTTTGAACCTTTCATTACGACCAAGACTTCAGTCGGACGAGGCATGGGCTTGACCATTGCCCGCCACACCATTCGTAACCTCGAAGGCGACCTCCACCTGAAGCAAAATCCCGAGGGTGGCGTCACCGCGACTCTCACCCACCCACTGTAAATCTTAAATGAGTATTCGAATCGTATTTATCGGCGCGGGGCGAATGGCTTCCGCCATCGTCCGTGGCCTACTGGAGAAGGAGCACTACGCGCCCGCCGAAATCGCCTGCACTTGCGGTGATGATCCGACCGGCCCCGCGCTCGCCGAAAACACCGGTATCCAGTACCTCGCGGATATCACGAGTGCGCTCTACGAGGCCGAGGCCGTCGTCCTTGCCTGCAAGCCGCAACAGTTTGCCGCCCTCAGCCCTGAACTGGCTGAGGCCGCCCGAGGCAAACTGGTGCTTTCCATCTTGGCTGGCACCCCGATCTCGCGCTTAAGCGAAACGTTCAATCACGCCCGCAATATCGTGCGCACCATGCCCAATACACCCGGGCAGATCGGCGCAGGTGTCACCGCCTTTACACCGTTGCGCGAGCTTTCTGATAAAGACAGCCAAATCGTCGAAAACACACTCAGCTCGCTTGGCAACTACCATGAAGTGGATGAGGTCGATCTCGACGCCGTCACCGCCCTCAGTGGTAGCGGCCCCGCCTACGTGTTTGAATTCGCCGCCGCACTCCGTGATGCGGGTGTTAAGGCGGGGCTCGACGAAGCCCTGGCCGATGCTTTGTCTGTCGACACTCTGCTCGGCGCAGCGATGCTCCTTGCCGATAGCGAGGAACGACCCGAAGCGCTTCGCGACGCCGTCACCTCGCCGGGAGGCACCACCGCCGCCGCGCTCAAGGTGTTTGAGGACGGAGGCTTTCGCGAGCTCATCCATCAAGCCCTCTCTGCCGCCAAAACACGCTCGCTGGAGTTGGCCAAGGAATAAGACCGCTTCGCAAGCGAGAGCATTCTGCATTTATTTTGGTGTCCAGCGAAGTCGAGCCGATGAATCATGTAGCGA
>DLQD01000088.1:449-33162 GCA_002480015.1 Opitutia bacterium UBA7441 | reverse complement strand
TTGTAGAAGTTGTAGTTCATGCTGACGCCATCTTCGTTGATCCAGCTCTCGGGGAGCTTTTTCACGCCGTTGGCTATCTCGGAGAGGTCGACGAGGCCAGTCTCGCACGTATAGGTATCACCCTCGCCACGAAGCAGGGTCACCATCTTATCGGTGTGTCCTGCAACGGCGGCTTGAACGGCAGCTTGGCCAGCTAGGTAGGCTTCGTCGTTGTCGGCCTGTGAGGAGCAATGCACGGCAGCGCGCTGCGCCATGCCCAGTTTGACGGAGCGGGCTTTGACCTGGAGAGACTCTTCGACGAGGCTGCGGAGGTATTCGCCAGCGCCGCCGAGTTGCGAATGGCCGAAAGCATCCGCACTGGCGCCATCAGTGGAGACAAAGTTACCATCGGCGTCGACGAGACCTTCGCCGACTACAACGACGCAGTATTTTTCCTTCTGGAGCACATGCTGCACGTCGGCGATGAACTTCTCCGGCGAGAACGCGACCTCTGGCAAATAAATAAGGTGCGGAGCGGCATTGGGATCGTCGCGGCGCTTGGCCAACGCGGCACCCGCAGCGATCCAGCCGGCGCTGCGCCCCATCACTTCGATGATCTGCACGAGGTCGTGCTGCCCCATCCCGGCGTTATCGGCAGCGATTTCTTTAACCGTGGTCGCAATGTATTTGATGACAGAACCATATCCGGGCGTGTGGTCCGTGCTGACAAGGTCGTTATCGATGGTCTTGGGAATACCAATGACGCGGAGCGCGTAACCGCGCTCTTGAGCGAGCTTGGAAATTTTGTCGGCAGTATCTTGGGAATCGTTACCACCCGCATAGAAGAAGTAGCGTATATTATGCGCTTCGAAGACCTGGAGCACGCGATCAAAATCGGCCTGCTTCTTGAGCTTGTAGCGGCAAGTGCCGAGGGCGGCACCAGGCGTAAAGCGAAGGCCGCGGATGTTTTGCTGAGACTCGGCTGCAAGGTCGATGAGTTGCTCATTGAGGATGCCGAGCACGCCGTTGAGGCCGCCGTAGATCTCTTCGATGCACTCATGGTTGAGCGCTTCGGCGACGACGCCGGAGAGGCTAGCGTTGATTACAGATGTGGGGCCGCCGGATTGGGCGACGAGACAGTTTCCTTCGAGTTGTTCTGACATATTTTGTATTTTAGGTGTTTAAAAATTAAGGGTGTGTTGTGTCTATGGGGGCCGCTTCCGAAAGCAATCTTTAAAGAATTGCACCGGGCGTGTAGTCGGCAGCAGTGGGGACGCTCTGAGCTTCTTCACGGACGGTGGCGCAGAATTTTTCAACTTGTGTCGCGGCGAGACCGGTCATGGCCTGGGCACGTGCCATCATCTCGGTGAGCTGCTCTAAAGAAAGCCCCAGACGGGCGTCGGAAGCGAGGCGCTCTACGAGGTTGTTACTTGTAATCTCGCCAGAACGGAGGTCACGAACAGTCTGCACGGCATGCTCCTTGATCGCCTCGTGGGCTTCTTCCCGACCGGCACCGGCTTTGACCGCTTCCATCAGAACGGTGGTCGTGGCGAGAAAAGGACCGTAGCGCTGATTTTCCAAGTTAATAACAGCAGGATAAACTTCCATCTGATTGAGGATCGTAAGAAAGGTATCAATAAGCCCATCAATCGCAAAGAAGCTGTCGGGCAGGAAGACGCGGCGCACCACGGAACAGGAGACGTCACCCTCGTTCCACTGGTCGCCGGCGAGCTCAGCAGCCATGGTAAGGTGCCCCTTTAGAATAACGGCGAAGCCGTTGAGTCGCTCGCAGCTGCGGCTATTCATCTTATGGGGCATCGCGGAGGAGCCGACCTGCCCCTTGGCAAAGCCCTCACTAGCCAGTTCGTGGCCAGCCATAATACGGAGCGTCTTGGCGAAGCTGGAGGGACCCGAAGCAAGGCGCACGAAGACCGAGACGACTTCAAAATCAAGCCCGCGCGGGTAGACCTGGCCGACATTATCCAGTGCGGCACCTACGCCAAGATGATCGAGGATGCGATCTTCGAGCAAGGCGACCTTTTCCGAGTCCCCACCAAAGAGTGTAAGTAGGTCCATCTGGGTGCCCACAGGGCCTTTAAGTCCGCGGACAGGATAATTGTTAATGATGCGGTCGAGCTCGCGGACGGCGCAGAGCAGGTCTTCGCCAAACATGGCGAGGCGCTTCCCGAAGGTGGTAGGCTGGGCGGGCACGTTGTGCGTGCGCGCGGTGATCACGAGATGCTTCCACTCCTCGGCCCGCTCAGCGACTTTGAGCAGGGCGGCGACGGCCTTGATGCGGACGACTTCAAGGGCCTGAATAATCTGGAGCTGTTCGACATTTTCGGTCAAGTCACGGCTAGTCAATCCCTTATGGATGTGCTCGTAGCCCGCGAGATCACAGAATTCTTCAATCCTCGCCTTGACGTCGTGCCGGGTGATGGCCTCTCGCTCGTTGATCGATTCCAGGCAGATTGTGCCCTTCACGCGCTCGTAGGCATCGATCGCGTCCTGCGGAATATCGAGCCCGAGATCTTTCTGCGCGCGCAGCACGGCAATCCAGTAATCACGCTCGAGCGCGATGCGCCCTTCCGCGCTCCAGACAGCCTTCATCGACTTCGATGCATAACGGGCGGCTAAGACATTTGGTATGTTTTCCATGATAGTTTGAATTTGGGAAAACGCTGCAAATTACTAAACTCTACGCCCCATGCGACTAAAAAACGGCGAAAATTACCTGCACTCGAGTCGAGCTGCTCGAGCTCCGAGCGGTCGAAAGCAAATTGCTGGGCACTAGAAGAGCACGTAGCCCTGCACCAGCTTGACCAAAAACACCCCGAGATTACTGATTGCGTGTGCACACATGCAGGGGATGAGCGAGCCGTTTGGATTCCAGGGGCCGAAGCGCACCGCGTAGAACCACAACGAGTTAGCAAAGAGAATGCCCGTGCTAAAAAAAGCTTTGGCTGTAAAGGTCCACTCAAAGCCGTCTTCAGTCGTCCAGAGGTGCGCGTGGATCAGGGCAAAAATGATCGAAAAAGCGAGACAACTGGCGACAAGCCAGGCCCGCCCCTTATTCTCCACGACGAGGAATCCGCGAAAGATGACCTCCTCGACCACGCCGGCCGCGATGATGGCAAAGAGAAAATACCAGACCATCTCCGACTGCTCATCGGCCACGCCGAGTGCGATCTCGCCACCGGTTTCGAGCCCGAGCAGCAGGAGCGCGCCGAGTGCACCGATCATGTAGGCGCCAAGTGGCGCGGTTGTCGCCCCGGGCATCGCACCGGAACAATCGGCACCTGCCTCAGCCGCCCGGCAGTCACCCCAATACATTTTCCCCACATAGACGGCGATGCCGACATAGAGTACAATCACGATAGGGTTTTCGTTCATTATTAGATGACTGATCGATGATGATTAATGACTGAGGTATCTGCGATCACTCATCAGTCATTTGTCATCCACAATGAGTCATTCACATCGTAAGATGTGCTAAATGTGCCGCGAGTCATCCTCGTCCTTTTTCACGTAGCCGCTGTCTTGGCGGTTGTGGTTGACCTTGTTTTTCTTGGTATAGGCCTCGTAGACGTCTTCTGGCGTCATCCCTAGCACCTGAGCAAGCGAGATGAGGAAGTGGAAGAGATCGACCACCTCGACCTTGGCGTTTTGCTCGTCGAACTCCTGGTATTTCGCCCACCATTTCCAAGGCACCGAGTCGATCAGCTCGGCAATCTCCTGCTGCATGGCGCGGGTGTAGTTGAGCACCCACTTGGCTTTTTCTTCGTCCGACATGCCGTCGGTGTTCACGCCGATACGCTTGTTGAGGGCATCTTGCTGGTCAAAAATTTCATCGAGTTTATCCATTCCTCATTGCCTAGGTAGATCGTCGCACACTAGCAAGCGGATTCCCTAGCCCCAAGCAACTTTCAGCCAACAATGTGAGTATAATCCCACATTAACCCTTGCGCCAAAAAAACCATTTCACTAGCGATACTATTCCGTCCACACCGATGCGATCCAGATCCCCGCGCACCTCGTGCCGCCAAACTGATCAAATCGCTCGCCTCCCGACGCCTACCAACGGATCCCAGCCACCGGCTATGACTGCTCTAGCCGAAGGATTACACTCACATATTAACTCATACGACCATGCCAGAATTCGAAGAAGACAACCCAACCACCTCCCAAAGCCAGAATTATACTCCTAGCACCGACGCCTCGCAAAAGCCACGCACCCGCCGCCGCAGCGGGGGATTCAAGACTGAAGTCGTCTCCCTCAAGAACGCCAAAATCGGCGAGGTCAACGCGGCCGAGGCGATCAAAGAAGAAAAACTCAGCGGCCAAGCCTCGCCTGCTGCAGAGCCGCGCCGCGAACCGCGGGCCGAACGCGAACCGCGCGCTGAACGCGAACCGCGGGCCGAACGTGCACCACGCGCCCCCCGCCGCGAAACCAATCCGCTACCCAGCCCCGAGACACTCGCCGCGATCGCCCGGGTCGAAGCCCGACTCACTGAACGCCGCACCGAGCGTGATGCCCGCCGTGCCGAACGCGACAAGAACCGACCCGCTCGACCCGAAGGCAAGCCAGGCAGCCCACGCCCCGGTGCCCGCAAGCCCGCTGCGTCCACTAAAAAATCCAAAGGAGGACTTCTCGCTGCAATTAGCGGATTTTTCGGCAAGCTTTTCGGCAATGAGCCGGAAACCACCCTAAAAAAGAGCGACAAACGAAGCCGCCAAGGCCGGGGCGGGCGTCCTCAAGGCAAAGGCGGTAAGCGTGAGGGCCAAAACCGCGGACGCGGCGGCAATCGCGGCGGCCCCGGACGTAAGCGCGGCGGCCCCCGCCGCAATGACCGCCGGACGAACGAAAACGTATCTTCTTAGTGAATTCTAGAAAGATCCTGCCCCAACTCGCCGGAGGCGATAACTGAAAACAATAGCGAACACCTCTTGGGCGCTTGCTGCTACAAATCTATAATTGATGACTCATGGATGTTTTTAAAGTTAGCGGTAGCGGCCCCCTGCATGGGCAGATCGAAGTGGGTGGGGCGAAAAATGCCGCACTACCTATCCTCGCTGCCACGCTGCTGACCGACGAGACCGTCGTGCTGCGCAATGTTCCGGACTTGAGCGACATGCGTTTCATGCTCGAGATCTTACGCCATATCGGGGCCGAAACGACCCAGCTGGAACCCGGCGTCTGGGAGATCACCTCGAAGCAGATCACCCACATCGCCCCTTACGAGCTGGTGCGCAAGATGCGAGCCTCCGTCTGCCTGCTCGGCCCCCTCGTTGCGCGCATGCGTAAAGCCGAGGTCTCCATTCCCGGCGGTTGCGTGATCGGCCCGCGGCCGATCGACCTGCACATCAAAGGACTCAAAAAGCTCAACTGCCAAGTCGAGATCTCCAACGGCTATGTCCGTGTCAACGCCAGTAAGATCAAAGGCGGCCCCATCTTCTTAGGCGGCCGCAGTGGCAGCACCGTAACCGGCACAGCCAATATCGTCATGGCCGCCGTGCTCGCCCCCGGTACTACCCGCCTCGAATGCGCCGCGTGTGAGCCTGAAGTCGTCGACCTCTGCCAACTCTTAGTCAAAATGGGGGCACGGATCGAAGGGATCGGCAGCCCCGAGCTCACCATCACGGGCGTCGACAAACTTCACGGCTGCGAACACAGCGTGATCGCCGACCGGATCGAGGCGGGCACCTTCGTCATCGCCGCAGCCATCACCCGCGGCGACGTCACGGTGAAGGGCATCGCCCCAAAACTGCTCGGCGCCTTCCTCGACAAGCTCGAAGAGGCCGGCCTGCCGATGGAGCTAGGCGAGGACTCTATCCGCGTGCTGCCCTACCAAGGTTCACTCAAACCGGTCGACGTTATCACCCTGCCCCACCCGGGTTACCCGACCGACTTGCAGGCACAACTCAGTGCTCTGATGACTCAAACGGATGGCCTATCCATCATAACTGAGCGCATCTACCCCAACCGTTTCATGCACGTGCCCGAGCTCCAACGAATGGGCGCGGACATTTCGATCGAAGGCCCCAGTGCGATCATTAAGGGCGCAAGTAAGCTCTCCGGTGCGCCCGTCATGGCCTCCGACCTGAGGGCCTCCGCCGCGCTCATCCTCGCGGCCTTCGCGGCCGAGGGGGACACCTGGATCCAGCGTATCTACCACCTCGACCGGGGCTACGAGCGCTTCGAGCACAAACTGACTGCCATCGGCGCAAAAATCGAGCGGCTTAGCGAGAAGGAGATGCCAAAAGAATTACTGGAAGATTAAGAACCCGGGGAAGCGTATGCGACGGTGAATGACGTCGTTGGACTCGGAACACGTCCTCGGGATGACCGATCTCCAGAAGTTCGTGAACGCGCCTTAGTGCACTGAGTTTTGAATATGTAGCGAACCCGCGCCAGCGGGGTCGACGATCCACAGCGCTGCCGGATCGTTTTCTACGTCGACGCGACTGGCGTCGCATCGCTACCGCGTCAGCCATTAGAGCATATTACATATAGTTAGATGCAACATGCTCTAATGTCGACTATTTACAACTTAAGACACTGGTCTGGCCTAAAATTCCCGACTAAACATTTGCCTCGGATTCGAAGCATGTTTGAATAACACGCAATGAAATACGCCAAATACCACGCCCTGGGTAATGACTATCTTGTCCTCGACCCGAAGGACGCGAACGAACTGCCTGGCACCGATGCCATCGTCCGTATCTGCCACCGCAATTTCGGGCTCGGCTCGGACGGGATACTCTATGGCCCCCTTCAAACAGACAAGGCCGACTTCGGCCTACGCATCATGAATCCCGATGGTAGCGAGGCGGAAAAAAGCGGTAACGGTCTGCGTATCTTCGCACGCTACCTCTACGATACCGGCGCGGTGAAGAACGAAGCCTTCACAGTCGACACACTCGGCGGCCTTGTGACCTGCCAGATCGCTGAGGGCGCGGAGTCGATCACTGTCGATATGGGTCAGGTCCACTTCGGCATGAGCCACATCCCCGTCGATGGCCCCGAGCAGAGCGACCATAACATCGGGCAGCCGCTCACTTTTAACGGCAAAACGCAGACCGTCTACATCGCCGATATCGGCAACCCGCACTGCGTGGTCGTGCAAGACGAGATCAGCGCCAAGCAAGCGCATACAGACGGCGCGGCGATCGAAGTGCACGAAGCCTTCCCTAACCGAACGAACGTGCAATTCCTCAAGGTCATCGACCGTAACAACATCCAAATCGAAATCTGGGAACGCGGAGCCGGCTACACCCTCGCCTCCGGCTCCAGCAGCAGCGCAGCCGCCGCCGTCGCCCACCGCATCGGTCTCTGCGACCGTGACATCACCGTGCACATGCCAGGCGGCCGGATCGGCATCCATATCGGCGATGATTTCGCGATCCGCATGACAGGCCCCGCCACCCACGTGGCCAGCATGGTGTTCGACGAAGAAGCACTCGGCTTTTCGGTGGAAGTGTAAGTCCCGAAGAATCGGGTCGGCAATGCTCCATCATTGCCCTTCGTTTGGCAAAAAAGTTGATTCGAGCTCAGGGTCTTTTTGCGTATTTTACCCTAGGTTAGAACTAGGTATTACAGCTTAGGGTACATGGTGAAATAACACACAACCATCAGCCCTGAGCCCAGTCCAGGAGTGGCTTGCCATAAAACTTGCTCTAACGAAAAAAAATTAGGCTTATAATTGCATCCTCCTACTCCGAATGGCCAAAGTGGAGCTTGCTATAGGAGAATTCGATTCTAGTATGCATGCGAAGTTCGCGCTATGCAAAACCTTATAGTTACTCTCGGTGCCTCAGCTGGCGGACTTGCTCCGCTGGAGGATTTCTTTAAAACTGTAGGGGAGGAGCCTAACGCAAGTTTTGTGATCGTCCAGCACCTGTCGCCGGACTTCAAAAGCCTGATGGCTCAAATATTGAAGGACTATACCTCGCTGCCGATACAGAAGGTCGAGTCCGAGATGCCGATCGAATTGAATCAAGTCTACCTGATTCCGGCCGGACGACTGATGACGATTAAAGATGGGCACTTTGAGCTGGGCCCGCGACAGCTGGATAAACTACCGATCAACATTTTTATGGAATCCGCCGCGGAGGCCTATGGTGAACGCGCCGTCGGCATTGTCTTTTCCGGAACCGGCTCGGACGGCGCACAGGGAGCCGCGGCCATACAGAAAAGCGGTGGCCTCGTCATCGCGCAGTCTCCGGAAAGCGCCGAGTTCCCCTCGATGCCGCAAAGCGTGATCAGCCGGGGGATCTGCCACGCTATTATGGCACCCGAGGCCATGTGGCCTGCGATCAAAGAGTATACAGGCGATCCAAAGCAACTCGCACTTGGATACGCCGGCCCGCGCCTACTTCGCCAAGACGCACTCGTCGAAACACTGAACATCGGCTACGCAGAATTATTCGAGTTCCTCGAACGCATCTACGAGATCGATTTCTCGCGCTATAAAATTACCAGCGTGAGCCGGCGTATCGAGCGGCGCATGGAGCTACACTCGGTGAAGGACGCCGTCGATTACCTCAAATTTCTAGAGCAGGATCAGGCGGAGTCGGACGCCCTCTATCGAGACTTGCTGATCGGTGTCACTCAATTTTTCAGAGATCCCAAGGTCTATGGCGAGCTGGCTCAGAAAGTGATCGAGCCCGCCTTCTCCTCGAACGCGGCTCCCGCACAATTTCGTATTTGGGTGGCAGGCTGTGCCAGTGGCGAAGAGGCCTATTCGATCGCCATCCTTTGCGACGAGCTCGCGCGCAAACATGGCTACAAAGGTAAGATCAGAATCTTCGCGACCGACGTCCATAGAGGATCCATCCAGCGCGCCGGACAAGGCATCTATACGAAAGAATCTGTCGCCAACCTGAGTAAAGAACGACTGCATCGCTACTTCCACCTCGAGGGCAAAGACAGTTTCCGAGTTAAATCGAAGATCCGGCAAAAAGTCGTTTTTGCGCCTCATAATTTGCTGGTGGATCCGCCCTTCACACGCATGGATCTGGTGACCTGCCGCAACTTACTGATCTACTTGAAGCCGGAAGCGCAGGAATCCGCCTTGCGTTGCTTCCATTATGCGCTGCTGAAGCATGGCCACCTCTTACTGGGTGCCAGCGAGAGCCCGGGGAAGCTTGAAAACGTATTCCAGTCAGTCTCGACTGCTGGAAAAATATACAGTAAACAAGGTGAACTCTCACAGAAGGGGCACCCGCAGCAACTCTACGCCCGCACCCAAGCGCAAGCCTTGGATGGCATGACCTTCCCCCCGTCACGTACCACGACGGTTTCCGTCGAGCGTAATCTCTTGGATGCCTACGATCTCGTGCTCAAGCGCTTTGCGCCGGCTGGGGTGCTCATCACCCGCGATCGGGAGGTGCGCCACTACTTTGGCGGTGCGGCCAACTATTGTCGGCCTAATGAAGGCCGGGCGGATCAAGACTTCCTCTCCTTGCTTGAGGGTGATCTCAAACTGGCCGTCTCCACGACGCTGCAGCGAGTGCTCTCACAGAAGCAGGCGCTCCGCTCAGAAGGGATCAGCTGCACCAGCCGACAGGGTAACGAGGTGATCGATGTCTCCATCGTGCCTTACCTCGATGGCGAGAATGATCTCGGCCTGCTACTGGTCACGTTTGAGCCCAGAAAAGACGCGGCTCAGATCGTCGAGACGGCAGAGCCTCCCAGCGATTTTCAAGTCGATAAAGAGACCCGCTCGCGCATGCGGATGCTGGAAGACGAACTGCGCTCGACCAAAGAAAATCTGCAAGCAACCGTTGAAGAACTGCAGAGCAGTAACGAGGAGCTGCAAGCTATTAACGAAGAGGTGCAAGTCGCTAACGAGGAGCTGCAAAGCACCAACGAAGAGCTCTACACCATGAACACTGACCTCTACGCCGTAAATGCGGAGCTAGAAGCCAAGAACAAGGAAGTCCTCGAGCTGAATAAAGACCACGAAAACTTGCTTGCCAGCACACAGGACGGCGTTCTCTACGTGGACAATGAGCTCAAAATTAAACGATTCAACCCAGCCATCTCCTTCGCATTCAGCCTAATACCTCAAGACATAGGGCGCTCCATTGAGCAGATCGCCTACCATCTGGAGCGCCGCGATGAAATGCTTTTAGACCTGAAGCAGGTGCTCCGCACGGGCATCCGTAACGAGCGCGAAGCGACCACCGCAAAAGGGGTTGCCTACTTGCGCCGCATGACGCCCTTTTTCGATGCTGCGCATGAAATTAACGGCGTGATCATCACCTTCACCGACGTGACGGATTCCAATCAAATACGCTCGCGCTTATCGCGCGCCATGCAAACCGCCGGCATGGCCTGGTGGGAGTGGGATCTCCCCAGCGACCATCTGAATGTCTATGCGGACGGGGAATGCATCTTGGGCTACAATTGCGACAGCGTGGATAAAACATCCGACTACTGGGTCAAACGAGTGCACCCTGATGACCTCGACTACGTGCTGAAATCTCTACGCGAATGCACCGAGGGCAAAGCTGATGAATGGCTCTGCGAGCACCGCTACCTCGACTCGGAGGGCATCTATGAGTGGGTGCTGGAAACTGGCATCGTCAGCCGGCGCACCGCAACGGGGCGCGGCCTGGCGATGACCGGCACGACGATGAACATCCATAAGCGAAAGACGCTGGAACTCGATCTGATCCGAGCAAAGGAAAAGGCAGAAGCGGCGCTCAAAACCAAAGCCTCCTTTCTCTCAACGATGAGTCATGAAATTCGGACGCCACTCAACGGGATCTGCGGCATGGCCGAACTACTCTCCGCAGAGATGAAAGATGATTCCTACGCCGATTATTTAGCGACCATCACATCTTCAGCGCATGCGCTGCTGGAGCTGATCAATAGCATCCTCGAATATTCAAAATCCGAGGCGGGCAAACTGGAACTTATCCTGAAAAAGCATAAGCTTCCGGATACGATTAAAGAAGCTCTGGATGTTTTGGGCGCCCGCATCAAAGAAAAACAGATGCAGCTCCGCACGGACTACGAACTGAAGCAGGACTACTACATTTACGATTCCGTTCGGCTTGAGCAAGTGCTGCTCAACTTATTGGGCAATGCGGTTAAATTCACCCCGGACAAGGGAGAGATCTCGATCAAAGTAAAAAGCCTGCCTAGCGGTAAAATAGAATTTACGATCAAGGACAACGGCATCGGGATCGACCCTAATTTCCATGAGAATCTCTTTATGCCATTTACGCAGGAGGACAATTCGGACACCCGCAAATACGGAGGCACCGGGCTCGGGCTCTCGATCTCTAAGCAGCTCATCGAGTTGATGGGGGGGCAGATTAAAGTCGAGAGCGCGCCTGGCGTGGGCTCCAGCTTCATCTTTTCGATCAAGGCAGAACCGACTGATGCACCCGAAGAAAACAATGAGCCCGAGACGATCAAGCGACTCGAAGGAGAGCGACAGGCTTTGATCGTAGATGACGATTCGGCCAACCGAGTTGTCATGAATAAAATGCTCGAGCGTTTAAACTTTAAAAGCGATACCGTAACCAGCGGTGAACAGGCTCTGCAGCTGTTGGCCGAGAAGCAGTATGATTGCATCTTTATGGATCTACAGATGCCCGGGGATTCGGGCTACGTCGTAACGAAAAAAATACGCAGTGGTCTACCGAATGCCACGAATAAAGCAGTGCCTATTGTCGCCTTTACGGCCGACGCTTCGGCCGAAACGCATGAACGAGTTGATCATGGCGGCTTCGACGGAATCCTCGTCAAGCCGGTCAGCATGCACAGCATCAGTCATCTCTTGAATGAGCTGCTCGGATAAGCTCAGAGCCTGCGCAGACTTACTCTTCGCCCAGCACCTCCACCAACTCGCGCAGCGAATGCACGATACGCTTACCGGTCGCCGCGAGGCGCTCCGGCGTGTGGTGCCCATGCGCCATGAGGATGCAGTCCGTACCGATAGCCTCAGCGACTTCGAAGTCGTGCAAAGTGTCGCCGATCATAACGACCTCTTCGGGCTTCCACGGGAGCTGCTCGATCCAGTGCAGCCCGCGGGCCACTTTGCCCTCTGCGTAAATATTATCCGTGCCGACCAAGCCGGTGAAATGTTCGCGGATACCATAATGAACGATACCCGCATCGAGCGCCTCTTGTTTGGCCGCTGAAAGCACCGAATGTGTCAGGCCAAGCCCAGACATCGCCGTGAGGACTTCGTGCGCGTCTCGATGAAGCGCACACTCGTCGAACCAGCGCGCCTCGTAGTCGCCGATAAATTCGCGGCTGACCTGATCGAAGCTGTCCACATCCGTGTCGAAGCCGAGATATTCGTAGAAGTGGATGACCGGAAAGCCGAAATTTTCGCGGTAAACGTCTTCAGAGATCGGCGCGCGTCCGCGTCGCGCAAGAAGACCGTTGAGCACTTCGACGCAGAGCCAAGTATCGTTGAGGAGCGTTCCGTTCCAGTCCCAGATGACGTGTTTATACTGCATCAGTCCAACAAATCCGGCTTACGTTGAAAGAGCACCACGGGCACTTGGAGCAGCGCGAGAAAAATCAGCGTGCCTTCAAAGCCCGGCACGCCGAGGCGTTCGCCCCGGGCATCGGCCGCCATGTAGGCAAACATCACAACTGCGACCATAACGAAGACAAACAAAGCCGAAAGCCCGACCAGCAAGCCATAGCATCTGCGCCATACTTTGTCCGACATACGCGCAAAGGGCAGACTGATCACGATGCCATAGGCGACGAAATAAATGCCTTTAAAAGTTTCAAAAGTGCCCTGCCCTTTGACGAGTGCGGTAATGCCCAAAGCCAGCAGCAGCGCCGTTAACACATAGCCCGCTCTACGTGCATAGCGCAGGCCGCGGGCAGAGGCTGTTTGTCGATCAGATAGCTCGGGTGTGCTCATTTGAATAAAGAACACAGATCAGAGCCCGACTCTTGCTCGGCGTCAAGCAGCGCGAGCTTTCGATCGGCGCCCCAGCGATAATTGCCCGAGCGCCCCGAGCCCGGCAGCACGCGGTGGCAAGGGATCAGCAACGAGACCGGATTCGCACCCACGGCCGAGCCGACCGCACGACTCGCCTTCGGCCGACTCAAGTCCCCGGCGATCTGCCCGTAGCTCGTGCGTCTGCCGAAGGGAATCTTCAAAAGAGCCCGCCAGACGCATTTTTGGAAGTCCGTACCCGCAGGATCGAGACAGCGCCACTGCGCCTCGGCATCCAGCCGCTCAAAGACACTCAGCCACTCCATAAAGGCAGCGCGGAAGACACTATCGCCTTCAATCTCCAGCGGATTGTCGACAAAGACCAGCTCTGACAAGCCCGCCTCGGTGAAACGCACTCGCACCCAACCAAAGCGCGTGAGCAGGAAACAGCCTAATTCACGCGGTTGAGCATGGGCCATTGAAGTAGTGAACAAATTATCATTTAGTCTTGCCAAGTGGATTCCGTGTTTCAAAGTGAGTTGCAAATACGATATTTTAACCGAAAGAACTATAATATTATGGCCGCCAAAGCACAAATCCAAAAGACCGAACGCGCAGCTCGCAACCCCGAAGCCGACCGCAAGAACCTTGATCTTGCCATCTCCGGCATCAACAAACAGTTCGGCCCCGGCGCCCTTATGCGCCTCGGCGAAGCGACTAAAATGGAGATCGACGTCATCTCCACCGGCTCGATTGCGATCGACATCGCGCTCGGCACAGGCGGCCTCCCCCGCGGCCGCATCTGCGAGATCTATGGCCCCGAGAGTTCCGGTAAGACCACTTTCTGTCTCAGCGCCATCGCTCAGGCGCAAAAAGAAGGCGGCAACGCCGTCTTTATCGACGTCGAGCACGCCCTCGACCCTCGCTACGCGAAAGTCGTCGGTGTCGATCTCGACAACCTGATGGTCGCGCAGCCTGAAAGCGGCGAAGACGCCCTCAATATCACCGAAACGCTAATCCGTTCCAATGCGGTCGATATCATTGTAGTCGACTCGGTGGCCGCCCTCGTCTCGAAGAACGAACTCGACGGTCAAATGGGCGATACCACGGTCGGCCTGCAAGCCCGTATGATGAGCCAGGCGATGCGCCGCCTGACCGCCGCGATCAGCAAATCGCAATGCGTGGTGCTCTTTACCAACCAAATCCGCGAAAAAATCGGGGTCATGTTCGGTAGCCCCGAGACGCAACCCGGTGGCCGCGCCCTCAAGTTCTTCGCCTCCGTGCGGATGGATATTCGCCGCATCGGCCAGATTAAGGAAAGTAACGGCAAAGTCGTGGGCAATCGTACTCGCATCAAGATCGTGAAAAACAAGGTCGCCCCGCCTTTCACTGAGAGTGAATTCGATATCATGTACAACGAAGGCATTTCCCACACAGGCTCGCTCGTCGACCTCGGGGTCGAGCACAAGATTCTTGAAAAGAAGGGTTCTTGGGTCGCCTATAAGGGTGAAATGATAGGCCAGGGCCGCGAAGCCGCCAAACAGCACCTCCGAGATACGCCTGAGCTGGCCAACGAACTGACGCAGCTCATCATGGAAAAAGTCCATCCGAAAGCGGGCGAGTCCCTGACCGGCAGCAGTGGCGAGGAAGACGAAACAGAGGAGTAGTTTAGAACTCTTTTTAAGATCAACGTCGTTTCTTGGGCATTCCTTTGGCGTTATAAACGGTTTTTGATTTACGTTTTTTGTAGGGCTTAGATTTAGCGCCACCATATTCGCCGCCACCGTGTTGGCCACTTTGCAAGGTCTCAATCTGGTCTCGGATCATCGCGGCTTTTTCAAACTCGAGCTTGCGGGCGGCGTCCAGCATCTCTTCCTCCATCTCGGCGATGACACTGGCCACGTCGCGGTCGTCCGACTCGGCGAGTAAACCGACGGCGGCCGTCTCCTCTTGTTCATAGCGTTTGCCAGGGGCGTGAAGGCTCTCGTCGATACTACGTTTCACACCGACGGGGATAATACCGTGCTCCTTGTTGTAGGCGAGTTGCTTTTCGCGCCGGTAGTCGGTGGTTTCCAACGTCTGCCTAATTGAATTGGTGATCACATCGGCATAGAGAATAACGCGCCCCTTTTCGTGGCGCGCTGCACGGCCGGCAGTCTGAATCAGACTCGTCGCGCTACGGAGGAAGCCTTCTTTATCCGCGTCGAGTATCGCGACGAGCGCGACCTCAGGCAGGTCGAGGCCTTCTCGTAGAAGGTTGACCCCGACGAGTGCATCAAATTCGCCCTTTCGCAAGCGGCGGAGTATTTCGACGCGTTCGATTGCATCGATATCGGAATGCAGATATTCCACCTTCAGCCCCGCTTCGCGCAGGTAGTCAGAGAGGTCTTCGGACATGCGCTTGGTCAAAGTTGTGGCCAAGGTTCGCTCGCCCGCCTCGGATGCCTTGCGCACTTCACCAATAAAGTCTTCAACCTGCCCTTTAATCGGGCGCATTTCCATCATCGGATCCACTAGCCCCGTCGGCCGAATGACTTGCTCAGCAATCGTCTGCGATACGTCCAATTCGTGCTGGGCGGGAGTGGCTGAAACGTAAATAGTCTGCCCGGTGATCGCTTCGAATTCCTCGAGCTTCTGCGGGCGATTGTCCATTGCCGAGGGTAGGCGAAAGCCATAATCGACGAGGCGTTCCTTGCGAGCACGATCACCGTTATACATAGCACGCACTTGCGGCAGGGTCACATGACTCTCGTCGACAAAGAGGAGAAAATCCTCTGGAAAAAAGTCGATCAGGCAGAAGGGGCGCTCGCCCGGATTGCGCCCTGCGAGATAACGAGAGTAGTTCTCAATGCCCGTGCAGAAGCCCATCTCTTGAAGAAGCTCGATATCATATTCCGTACGCATTCGTATGCGCTGCGCTTCAAGCAACATATTTTGTGATTCGAAATAGGCAACGCGCTCATCGAGCTCTTGTCGGATGCCTGCGATCGCGGCATCGATTTTATTCTTTGGCGTTACGTATTGAGTCGCCGGATACAGATTAAACATCTCCATGATCGCGCCTGTTTCCCCGGTCACCGGGTCGAGCTCGCGGATGCTTTCCAGCTCATCGCCCCAGAATTCAACACGAATGGCGGACTCCATATAGGCAGGATAAATGTCGACCACGTCGCCGCGAACACGAAAGGTTCCCCGCTTGAAGTCAATGTCATTTCGATTATAAAGCGTGGCGACCAACTGCTCAAGAAAGTCATCGCGGGATAATTCGAGCCCACCGCGGAGGGGGATCATCATCGCCTTGAAATCCTCGGGCGAGCCGAGTCCGTAAATACAGGAGACGCTGGCAATCACGATGACGTCGTTACGACTGATCAGCGAGGAGGAGGCCGAGATACGCAGGCGCTCGATCTCGTCATTTATGGAAGAGTCCTTCTCGATGTAAGTATCCGTCTGAGGAATATAAGCCTCGGGCTGATAATAATCGTAGTAGCTGACGAAGTACTCGACTGCATTTTCAGGAAAGAAGGCTTTAAACTCAGAATAGAGCTGCGCCGCGAGCGTCTTGTTGTGGGAAATAACGAGTGCGGGGCGTTGCAGTTCCTGGATAACGTTGGCCATGGAAAAGGTTTTGCCCGAACCAGTCACCCCGAGTAAGGTTTGGTAGCGGTGGCCCGCGCGCACCGACGCGACAAGCTGTCGAATCGCCTCGGGCTGATCCCCCTGCGGGGAATAATCGCTGCTGAGTTTGAAGTCCACAGATAGAGAGAACCCGGACTTGCCACCCTGTGCAAGTGGAACTCTCGAAAAGTCAGGCCAAGGCAAGATCACAAGCTGTACTGTTACGAGCGACACGTGCCGACGGCTTTCACTCGATTACAAGATTGTAAAGACAAACATATGCGATTTAACTTGTGTTTGATCTAATCGCTTCATTGGAAGCGCTTGCTTAAATCATAAACCAGATAAATCAAACTAATCGAAAGATGCCAGTAGCCACACCTAAACAATACGAAGCGATGCTCGACGCCGCCCAAAAGGGCAACTACGCCTATCCGGCTGTCAATATCACATCGATCACGACAATTAATGCTGCCCTCAAGGCTTTCGCTGACGCGAAGTCCGACGGCATCATCCAAGTTTCTACAGGCGGCGGTCAATTCGCCTCTGGCCTGAATGTGAACGATGCTGCCTTTGGTGCGATCGTGCTGGCCGAAGCCACGCACATTCTCGCGGAGAAGTATGATGTGCTCGTCGCCCTCCACACCGACCACTGCCATCCGGAAAAGGTCGAAGGCTTCCTCAAACCGCTCCTCGAAGCCTCCCGCAAACGGGTTGCCGAAGGCAAAGGTCCTCTCTTTCAGTCGCACATGTTCGACGGCTCGGTTGTTGATCTAAAGGAAAACCTGGAGATTTCCAAAGGGCTCCTCAAAGAGTGCGCCGAGCTCAACATCATCCTCGAAGTCGAAGCTGGCTGCGTGGGTGGCGAGGAGGATGGACATGATACCTCAGGCCTCCCGATTGACAAACTTTATACGACACCTGGCGACATGGTCGATGTCTATGAAGCCCTCCAGCCGATCGGCCGCTTCCTTTTTGCCGCGACTTTCGGCAACGTGCACGGAGCCTACAAACCCGGCGCCGTCAAACTCAAGCCGACCATCCTTCGCGACGGCCAGAAGGCAGTTACCGATAAACATGGTGCCGACGCATTCATGGACCTCGTCTTCCACGGCGGCTCCGGCTCCGAGCTAAGCGACATCCGCGAGACTCTCGAATATGGTGTGGTCAAGATGAACATCGACACCGACACACAGTATGCTTTCACCCGCCCAGTCGTGACACATATCTGCGAGAACATTGAAGGTGTGCTCAAAATCGACGGCGAAGTTGGCAACAAAAAAACCTACGATCCACGCAGCTACCTGAAGAAGGCAGAGAAAAGCATGGCAGCTCGCCTAGTTCAAGCGGCCGAGGACCTTTGCTCCAACGGCAAGACGATCTTCGGAACAGTCTAAGCCCGAGTAGACGCCTATTTTGATGAAGCCGGATGCGTTTTAAGCGTGTCCGGCTTTTTCATGTGCGCAGTTTGAGCTCCTAAAAGGCCGCCTCATCACCCGCGGCGGAGGTATTGTGCACGAACACTTCCAAGTGAGCTAAAGAAAAATGAGATCGGCTTGTAATCTACTTGGATTTGAGCGATATGTAATAGCTAGCATGCATCTCGACAATTCCGCCCATAATCCCCTCGAAGACATCGACAAAATACTCGTCGATGAGACCGCAATCAAAAAACGCATTCAAGAACTTGGGGCTCAAATCACGCAGACCTACCAAGGCCGTGAACTGGCGGTGATCGCGATTATCAACGGTGCGATCATTTTTGTAGCCGACCTCATCCGTGAGCTAGGCCTGCCGATCCAACTCGACTGCGTCCGTATATCGAGTTATCGTGACGAAGTAATTCCAATCCAGGCACCCGAAATTATCGATAAAATTCGGCTTGATCTGAAGGGCCTGGATGTGCTGGTCATTGATGACATCCTGGACTCGGGCAGCACCCTATTCCGAGTAGTTGAGATCTTGAAAGCGATGAATCCGGCTTCTTTGAAAACGTGTGTTCTGCTCGATAAAAACACCACTCGGACCGTAGACTTTGAGGCCGACTTTGTCGGCTTCCAGATTCCCGATGAGTTTGTAGTCGGCTACGGCCTCGACTTCGCCGAGCGCTACCGCCAGCTACCCTGCATCGGTGTCTTGCGACCCGAACTGCAAAATCCCCCGGAGTGGGCTTAGCGTGTATTTTTTGGGCATCGACGGCGGCGGCACTCGGACTCGAGCACTTCTGAGCGATGCATCCGGTCGAATCGTCGGCCAGGGTCTCAGCGGTGCCACCAACCCACGAACGATAGCCCATACAGAAGTAGAAGCTAACCTGCTAGACGCAATCAAGCAAGCGTCGGAGGGCATCGCACGACATGAAATATGTGCGGCCCACCTCGGACTAGCCGGCGCGAGCGATGCATCCACTCAAGAACGAGTCTTGGCAATCGCCCGTGAGAGCCTAGAGGGCGCCCGCGCCCAAATTACCGTCGGCCACGACTTAGAAACGGCCCTCGAAGGCGGCTTCGCGGGGGCACCGGGCATGGTCTTGCTTGCAGGAACAGGGTCGGCCTCTTACGGACGTAATGAGGCTGGTGAAATTTCGCAATGCGGCGGCTGGGGCGACCTGGTGGACGACGCGGGCAGCGGCAGCTGGCTAGGGCTCCGTGCACTCCAAGCCTGCGTGCGACAGGCGGACGGACGCCAACCAGAGAGCGCACTGATCGGCAAAGTGATGACCTTCCTCGGAATCAACTCGATGACTCAATTCAAGAGCCGTCTTCATGATCAAGGACTGACACGCACCGAGCGGGCGCAGCTCGCGCCGATCGTCATTGATCTGGCCGCAAGCGACGATCCTGCCGCCGCTCTAATCCTATCCGAGGCGCTAGAGGAGCTATGCCGGCTAGCCAAGTGCACGCGCCAAGCGCTCAAATTAGTCGAAGCGCCTGTCTTGCAATGTGGTGGCCTAACTCGACACAACTACTTTCGGAATAACCTAAAAACACGCCTCCACAAGCACGGGTTTGAAGTAGTCGAAACACGCCCGCGAATGCCAGCGGTTGCGGGTGCCGTGCTGCTCGCCTTGAAATCCGCCAAGATCAGAGCCAACGGAGACATCATTTCCCGACTGGCAGAAACATAGGGTCGAAGGATTAAAAAGCTTTTTTAAAAGCCGATAGTATGCTATGAATATGGCAATTCCTTATTTCACCTTATTTTAAAAATGAAGACTGTTGCGATTATAGAAGATCAAACTGCTATTTGTGAAATGATTAGCCAAGCTGTGCTTGATCCGGAGTTGTTTGAAGTTATTATTCAAAGTAGTGACGGTCTAGCCGGCAGTGAAGCATGCCTTGAGCTAAAACCCGACTTTGTCATTTTAGACGTTATGCTCCCCAGTTTGAATGGTATCGAGATACTCCACCGCTTCCGCGAGAAAATCCCCGACAGCCAAGTATTGATTTTTTCAGGCTTCCAAAGTCCGAGCCTTCTCAGGGAACTGCTACAAGCTGGGGCCCATGGCTTTGTGGAGAAAACGGCGCCCCTGTCGGAACTGCGCAAAGGTGCCGAGATCGTCGCCAGCGGCGGCAGTTACTTTGGGCCCGAAGTGACGCTGCTGCTGCGCGAAGCCATGTCTGACCCAAAATCAAGCGATTCGGGAACCCATATCCTAACAAAACGCGAACGTGAGATCTTACAATTGATCGCAGACAGCCACAGCACCCGCAAGATCGCCTCAAAATTGCAAATCAGCATCAAAACGGCCGAGAACCACCGCACCAATCTAATGCGTAAACTGAATCGGCACGATGTTGCCAGCCTCACCCGTTATGCGATCAATAATGGCCTGATTTCGATCACCGGTTAACCACTTTTTAAGCGGATGGTAGCCCTGCATTCATTGGCATTTACTCCCTGATTGCGGCAATCGTAGTTTACTCGTTCGCTCAAAGCACCGATCGCAAGCGGTCTTCTAAAATATCAAGCAGCCCAGGATGTTCCCCAAGCAAGGGCGTCGTCTCGATCGCATTGAACGCTTTCTCCAAAACCAATCCCTCGGCGATTTCGGCCACATCGCCGCCAACTCCGGCATGACGACCGGGCAGCAGAAAAAACATCGCGAGAATTAAACGACCGCCCCTAAAGCCGTCCAACTGACCGAGCGATTCGAGCAGGGGTTCGTTAAATGCATAAGCCTCCCCTTCCCTGCGCTCCATAGAACAGGCCTGCACCGCCGCTACCTCTGTGCCCAACTCCTCTGCCAGCTGCATGGCCACAGCATTGCGCACGCGATTTACTTCCGAGATGGGAGTGCCGTGATCGACGAGCGCGATCTTGGTAGCGGCTGAGGGTGCCCGCTGACGAACCAGCTCAGCAAGGATGCGCGCGAGGCGGGGATCAGGGCGACCGCTATCCTCACCGGATAGCACGGGCGCGACCTCGACACGAAGCTCGGCATGCTGCGCACGCTGCTCTTCGATCATTTCATGCAAATATTCGGAAATGGCGAGACTCGGCCCCAAAAAGAGCGGGAGGACAATAAAGTCGCGCTGGCCGGCCTCGATACATTCGCGCAAGCGGCGCTTCACAATCGTCGCGGGTTGGCCATTCAACTTTTCCATTGTCACTTTGTGCGAATGCAAGAGGCTGACTGCTTCGACCACTAAGCTCGTCCGTGTGGACATCGCCTCCGCGAGGCAACGCAACCATAGCGTAGCTTGGGGACGGAGGGATCCATTATCGACGAGAAAGACGGTGGGTGCAGTCATAGGCAGAGATAGAAGGGGACAATTTGGTGATGAGCTAAGGAAAATGTTTGCGAGATACAAATCATATCATCAAAGTGCGAGATTATGAACAAAACTGCCCGCATTTTCTTAACTCTATTACTAGTTTTTTGCCTTCTGCCGGCCTGCACACGTAAACAAGCACCCACACAGCTCGGCAATGCAACCGGAGGCAACAGCGACTTAGATCTAATTCCTTTGGGCAATGGCGACGGTGACTGGGGCCTCGACGACACGCTCGAAGCCCGCGGCGATGGCATCGGCAACGGCAAGTATGATGACTTCACTATGGTCGAAGGCGTGTTGCCCTCCGTTTATTTTGGTTTTGATTCCTCCTCGATCGCAGCTCCCGAGCGTGGCAAGCTACAGCAAGCTGCTGACTACTTAGAGCAAAACCCCGATGACCATCTTTTGATCGAAGGCCACAGTGACTGGTATGGCACCAGCGAGTACAACCTGGCACTCGGCGACCGGCGTGCAGCCAGTGCCGGCGACTACCTCGGCTCGCTTGGTATCTCGCCGCTACGTATCGAAAAGCTATCCAAGGGTAGCCTCGAATCTGTCAGCGGTTTGTCGAAATCAGAATCCTCACAGGATCGCCGCGTCGATCTGATTCTACTTAAGAAGTAGACGACTGCCGCCATACGAGCAAAATAAGGCCGATCACCTGCCAAACGGGTGGTTCAATCAACCCAAAGCTAATTCTGCCGATCTAAATGGCGGGCAAAGGCTCGCATCACCCGCAGGTGAACTCTGGCCTGCGTATTGGCATAGATCCACCACGGTAAGGTCGGCGCAAAGCCATGAATCGACGCCATCAAACAACCTTGCTCCGGGAAAAGGCGAAACTCCAGGCGCCCGGGGGGATCAACCGCGCGCGAAAGTAACCCGCCCGAAATATAGAAGGCACAGCGGCGCTCACTTCCCAGGGAATACGGTGTCGGCGTCAATTGCAGCAGGACGAGCCGCCCCCCGAAAGAGGTGAAACGGACAACGCCCTCGCTGTCTTTACTCGCGCTGATGAGCCCGCCAAAGCGACGGCTGAGCCATTCGCCATATTCGGTCGCCACCTGCGGGGCGCTCCACCCAATCGTCAGTGGCATGCGCTGGACAGAGCGGACTAGGCTGGCTTGCTTGATTTGTTTGCGGTCGGAGGCTTCCGTACTGCGGCGAGGATTCGGCCTCGGCCTCCCCTGTGCATCGACACTTTTACGAAAGGAATCCTCAAAGGAAACGAAGCGATCTTTGAGCCGATCAGTCAAGGCATTGGGGCGGGCCTCAAGGTCATGCTGCAGGCTTTCCTGCAAGGGGCCGACCAGTGCCGGCGGCACGCCACCAAACACCGAGACCCAATGCTTGGAGAGCCCGAAACAGTTAAAGGGGAAATTTATGAAATGAGCCGACTTCCCCAACAGCCGGGCGGTCGCTTGGATCATCTCACGGTATGTCATCGGATCGTGCCCGCCGAGATCGTAGGTAGCTCCGGCCAGTCCGGACTCCTCTAGGCAAAGCTCGAAAGCCTGGCAGATATTTTCGATATCAATCGAATGGGTTTTGGACCGCACCCAGGCGGGTAGCAGCATGATGGGCAGGCGACGAACGAGATTAATAAGGAGGGAAAAAGATGAGCCCCCGGGTCCGAAAATGAGCCCCGCCCGCAGCACGGTGACTTTGACGGAGCGAGAGCGGAGCACCTTCTCTACTTCGAGGCGACTACGTAGGTGTGGGGACAGAGGCTCGTCGCGATCGGGAAGCAGCCCGCTCAGATAGATAACATGCTTGAGACCGGCTGCCTCCGCCGCACGAATGAAATTATCAGCCAGAAGCAGGTCGGTGTCTTCAAAACTTCCCTGCACCAGACGACTGGAGGGGGCCATTGAATGAACGAGGTAGATGCCATAATCACAGCCGACCAGAGCCTCGGAGACCTTGGGGAGTGAGTAGAGGTCACAACGCCACCATTCCGTGCTGAATGCATCGCGATTCAACTGTGCGACCGAGGCACTGCGGGTGAGCGCACGAAAGCGGTAGTCTCCCTTCAAGTGAGCCCTGAGGTGAGAGCCCACAAATCCGCTGGCGCCAGCGACGGCGATCAAAGGCTTTTTGTCCTCTTCCGTGCAGTGCATAGGCTAGGTTTCGAACAAATTCTCGAATATCCAGTGTGTATTCATATTGAGCAGACTATATAAGATACTATTGGATCTAAACACTGCGACCAAAAAAGGGGGCTCCCGCGGGTGCCATTAAATCCACAGGGGGACACAAGCCGCAACAGATGCCAGAACGCGTCCCGCACCTAAAGGAGCGGACATACATATGCGGCTTCCTTTAGGTAGCCGCCTGACCTCGTGTTTAAAATGGCACCCGGCTCCGGCCTAGCGAAAATCTGTTCGATTCGCCTGCTTGACTTAGATGGCGAGCCGTCCGACATTTATTTGCCTAAAAAATATAGCCATGGCCACAGCGACACTCAATTACGAACCGATGGTCTTCAATCCCAAATTGGGGAACGAAGCGCCACTCACCGCGATCCAGGAAGAAGTGCTTGCACTCAAAAAAGAGCGCAATGCCGTCATCCTTGCGCACAACTATCAAGTGGACGCGATTCAACGAGTGGCTGACTATGTGGGCGACTCACTGGGCCTTGCCTACCGCGCTGAGGAAGCCGACACCGATTGCATCGTTTTCTGCGGTGTGCATTTCATGGCTGAGACCGCGAAGATCGTAAACCCCAATAAGCCTGTGCTTCTGCCTGTGCTTGAAGCTGGCTGCTCCCTCTCCGATTCCTGCCCTGCCGAAAAATTGGCCGCTTACAAAGAGACCCATCCTAATGTCTACGTAGTCGCTTACATCAACTGCTCGGCCGCCGTCAAAGCACTCTCTGATGTGATCTGCACCAGTGGCAACGCCATAAAAATCGTCGGCAACGTGCCGGCTGATCGTGAGATCCTCTTTGTCCCCGACCAAAATCTCGGCCACTGGGTCAGCAAACAGACCGGCCGCGCCATGCAGCTATGGCCAGGCTCTTGCTATGCGCACGTGCTCTTCACACAACAGGCCATCGAAGGCCTGAAGCTTCACTTCCCTGACGCTCTGGTCGTCGCGCACCCCGAGTGTGTCGAAACGGTGAGGGATAATGCGGACGAGGTCTGCAGCACAGAGAAGATGATCGGCTTCTGCCGCGATAGCGATGCACAGCAGTTCATCGTCGTCACAGAGACTGGCATGATCCACCGACTGCAACGCGAGATACCCGAAAAAACCTTTATTGCCGGCCCGACCGACACCTGCGCCTGCAACGACTGCCGCTTCATGAAGATGAACACCATCGAGAAACTACGGGACTGCCTGAAGAACATGTCGCCCCAGATCGAAATGCCCGAAGACATCCGCCAAAAAGCCTATGCCCCTATCAAGCGTATGCTAGAGTGGAGTCAGTAGGGTACGTCGAACATCGAACGCTGAACTTCAATGTTGAATAGCGTTTCTAACTAGACACTAAAGTATGACTCCAAATTCGACGTTGGACGTTCAACGCTCGAAGTTCGCTCGGGCGACCTATCGCAATGACCTGCTGCGGGCTCCCTTTACCGGGATCCTAGAAGCAGGCTGGACGACCTTTGCACTGGTTATCGCCATCCGCTATTTCGATGCGAGTGAGACGGACAAGGCCTTTATTGCAGGAGCTGGCCCCATCGGCTTTCTCATCACGCCGGTCACGCTCTATATCGCGGCCAGTCTCCGCGCGAGCCCAAGTCGTAGCTGCGCCTTCATTTTTACCATCGCCGCGCTCCTGCTAGTCGGTGCCAGTCTGGCGCAATCGCTTCTCTTCTTCACACTTTTTGCTGTGGCCAGTCAAATGGCTGCCGTGCAGCAGGGCCCCCTCATGCTGCAAATCTATACCGAGAACTACACCCACGCCGAGCGGGGTGCACGAATGACTTGGCCCTTCATTCTGGCCGCTCTCAGCTCGATCGGCTTCGCCGTGGCGGGTGGACGCCTGCTGGACCAGAAGATCGAAGTCTACCACTGGATCTTCGTCATTATGTTGGTGGCGGCGGGCGTCTGTGCCGTAGCTTGCATGAAGATTCCAAGTAGCCCCCTGTCCCGTGAACACGTCGGCAACCCTTGGCAGAATTGTAGCCTCATTTGGAAAGACCGCTTCTTCGGCTTCTTACTCGGCAGCTGGATGCTGCTCGGGCTCGGCAACCTCATCGCCCTGCCCATCCGCGTTGACTACCTGGCCAACCCCGCATACGGCGTCAACGCCAGTAACACGACCATCGCTGTACTCATGCTGGTCATTCCCGCCACCGCGCGCGTCCTCAGCACCAAAATATGGGGGCACTGCTTCGATCGTCTCCACTTCGTCACTACGCGCAACTTACTGAACGTTTTTTTCCTGGCGAGTATTGGCCTCTTCTTTTTCACGACCCATGTCTATATTCTCGCCCTCGCGATGACCTTCCAGGGCTTGGCCCTCGGTGGGGGTAAAATCTTCTGGAGCCTCTGGGTCACGAAGATCGCGCCCGAAGAGAAGGCCTCCTCCTACATGAGCATCCACATGGCCTTAACCGGGCTGCGCGGCACGCTTGCTCCCTTTATCGGCTACTATATTCTCAGCCACTCGACGCCCTCCTGCGTTGGTATCGCCGGTATCTTCCTCATCTGCGTGTCCATTGTCCTCTTTGAGTTGATGCGAGGACACGAGCGCTTGCGTGGGTAATTCACAGATTGCGTATTGCCCTAGCAGGGATGACCCGCTTTATCTAACATCTTCATGACAGACAAAACGCTCACCGTCTCTATTGGCACCGATCACGCCGGATTTCCGCTCAAAGCCCCCATCCTAGCCTTTCTCAAAGAACGCGGCCACACAGTCATCGACTTTGGCTGCGATTCCGCCGAATCCTGCGACTACCCGGATTTCATCCGCCCCGCCGCCGAGGCCGTCGCATCCGGGCAGGCCGACTGCGGCATCGTGCTCGGGGGCTCCGGCAATGGCGAGGCGATCGTGGCCAACAAGGTCAAAGGTGTTCGCTGCGGTCTCTGCTGGGACGAGTGGTCCGCGCAGATGACGAAAGAACACAATAACGCGAACTGCATCTCCATCGGCGCGCGTCCCGTGCCCGAAGCCCTCGCCCTCAAAATCGTCGGCATCTGGCTCGACGCCGAGTTTGAAGGCGGCCGACACGAGCGCCGCGTCGCCAAAATCGAAGCCTAAACGCTGCTCCGGCTGCGCTGCCTCTGCTACAGGAAATTCATTTGATTCGCAGCTTGAAAGAATGGCTAGCTGTGCTCTGCTATCAATTTACACTTTAACCCATATATTTCTCATGGCCTGCGAAGATAAATCAAAAGACAAAGAAGACAAATCGATCAAAATCCAAGAGAGCTTCCTCAAGGAGCGTAAGGTATTTCTTTGGGGCGAAGTTTCCGACAAGTCCGCCCGCGACGTAACGGAAAAGCTGCTCTATCTCGAGATGGAAGATCCCGGTAAAGAGATCACCTTCTACATCAACACCCCCGGTGGGTCGATCACCGCCGGCATGGCCGTCTATGACACGATGAAGCTCATCAGCTCACCGATCAAGGTCGTCGTCACCGGCATGGCCGCGAGCATGGGCTCGATTCTGCTCTGCGGTGCCGACAAGGGCAACCGTTTTCTCTATCCGCACTCCCGCGTGCTCATCCACCAGCCGCTCATTTCCGGCCAGATGATCGCCGTCGCCGTGGACATCCATATCCAAGCACAAGAGATGGAACGGCTCCGCGACGAGCTCAACGCGATCCTCGCCGAGTCCTCCGGCCAGCCTCTGGAAAAGATCGAAAAAGACACCGACCGCGACTTCTACATGACCGCGAAGGAAGCCATCGAATATGGCCTCGCCGACGCGATCATCGAAAAGATCTAAACAGCTTCGGCCTAGTCGGATGGATTCTATCCTCCGATTCGATGGATGTCAGCGACTGATGGGGCGAAAATCATCTCGAACTATTCGAGTCGCGGATTAGAAACTCCGCATGCTCAAAGAAGACAAACGGACCAAGGCTTGGATCGGAGATGCCGTACTCGCGCTCTACGCCCGCGAGTGGATCCTGAGGCAATCGGACATCGCCGCCAAGGATCGTGCTGAGGTGTTTATACAAATGACCTCGAACCAGTTTCTCGCTTCACTCGGCGAGCCCACTGCAATGGAAGCCGAGATCGGCGTAGTCTATGCAAGCGAAGGGCTCGAAAACGCCTTCGATTTTATTGAAAAGAAATTTTTGCCCATCTTCGAGAAGCAACGCGCGAAGCGAAAGCGCCCGGGGAGCTATCGGGATAAGTGATGCCCGAGGTCTGGCTAGCGGTTTTCCTGGCGATTATTTTTGCACGAGCTCCCAGCCTTCGTTTTGGATCATGGCTTCGGCTTTTTTGAACTTAAGTGTTTTTTGCTCGGGACCTTTGCGAATGATCACCGTATCGTTGCGCCCGATCTTGGGAAGCTCGCGACGGATGGGTTCGACCTTGGGCAGCTCAACCTCTTTTTGCGCCGCTGCCGGGCGCGCGGCTGCGGCAGCAGCACCGAGCGCGCTCACACTCTGCCCGGCTTCGGTTCCTGGGCCGGCGACTTGGGCGACCTTCGACATGCGGGCGAGCATGTTGTTGAAGGCCTCCGCGCTGGTGGCGCTGCGAAAGACAGAATTGCAGATCTCGGTGCGGACATTCGTCATGAGCTCCTGGAAATAAACATAGGCCTCACTCTTGTATTCGTTGAGCGGGTCCTTCTGGCCGTAGCTGCGCAGGTTGACGCTCCGGCGAAGCTCCTCCATCTCGGTTAAGTGGTCTTGCCATCGGCGATCCAGGGAGCGAATGACGAGATAACGTTCGAGGCCGATGAGGGCTTCTTTATCTTCAAACTCTTCACGTTGGTCATAGGCATCGTTGATCTTTCCAAGGATCCGATCTTGCTGCGCTTGGGCTTCGAGGGCTTCGATCTCCTCCGCCTTGAGCGCGATCGGGAAGTAGGCGTTGAGCCAGCCGAGAAAGCGATCCATGGCATCGCTGTCGCCGGATTTCTCGGCGTGGAGCGTATTGATACGCTCTTCAAGCTCTTCCTCGATCATTTCAAAGACAATCTCGCGCGGTTGCTCGGTATGGATGGCATCGTTGCGCAAGCCGTAGATCACTTCGCGCTGGGTGTTGAGAACGTCGTCGAACTGGAGGAGGCGCTTGCGGATGGAGAAATTTTGCTGCTCAACCTTCTTCTGTGCGTTTTCGATCGACCAGTTGAGCGCGGGGTGCTCGAGCTCTTCGCCCTCTGTCATGGACTTTTCGAGGATGCGGGAAATGGGGCCGGCGTTGGCAAAGAGGCGCATGAGATCGTCTTCGAGGGAGACGAAGAACTTGGACATCCCAGGGTCTCCTTGACGGGCGCAACGGCCGCGGAGCTGGCGGTCGATACGGCGGGACTCGTGGCGCTCCGTACCAATCACGAAGAGGCCACCGAGTTCGGCAACACCCTGGCCAAGCTTAATGTCGGTTCCACGACCTGCCATATTGGTGGCGATAGTGACGGCGCCCTTTTGTCCAGCACGGGCGACGATCTCGGCTTCCTGCGCGTGGAACTTGGCATTGAGCACACTGTGCACAATATTCGAGCGCTTGAGCATGCGGGAGAGCAGCTCGGAGGCTTCGACCGATGCGGTGCCGACGAGCACGGGCTGGCCGGTCTTGTTCGCTTCTTCGATCTGCTTAATCACTGCATTGAACTTTTCGCGGCGCGTCTTGAAGACGACGTCGTTGAGATCGACGCGGATGTTCGGCTTGTTGGTCGGGATGACCATGACGGAGAGGCCGTAGATTTCGTGAAACTCGGACGCTTCGGTTTCCGCCGTGCCGGTCATACCAGAGAGCTTATCATACATGCGGAAGTAGTTCTGGATAGTGACCGTGGCGTAGGTCTTGGTCTCCTTCTCGATGGTGCAGTTTTCCTTGGCTTCGACCGCTTGGTGGAGACCATCCGACCAGCGGCGGCCGGGCATGACGCGTCCGGTGTTTTGGTCGACAATGTTGACCTTGCCGTTTTGCACGACGTATTCCTTGTCGCGCTCGTAGAGGCTGTAGGCACGGAGCAGCTGACTGATGCAGTGGATGCGCTCGCTGGTCTGCTGAAAAAAAGTCTCGGCCTCGTGCTTGGCCTTTTGTTTGGCCTCGGGGGAAAGGTCGTCCTGCTTGTCGATCTCGATAAACTGGGTAGGGAGGTCGGGCAGCATGAAAGCATCGGGATCGTCCGGGCTCATCAGAGTGCGCCCCCTCTCGGTGAGGTCGGCCTGTTGCTGCTTTTCGTCGATCACGTAGTAGAGTTCTTCTTTGAGCGCGTAGCGGCGCTCTTTATTGAAGTCGCTGTTCATCTCAAGGTCGAACTTGTCGACGGCGCGGCGAATCGAGGGCACCTCATTGAGGCGGTGGAACTGCTTATTCTTAGGCATCCCGAGTTTGACCTGGTAGAGGTTGGCTACGGCTTCATCGATCAGATCTTTGCTCGAACTTTCGTCATCAAGCACCTTCTTGGCATTGGCAACCAGTTGGTTACAGAAAGACTGCTGCTGGGAAAACAGTTTTTGGATGACCGGCTTGACCTCATTAAAAGGCAAGGGCTTGTCATCCTGCATCGGGCCCGAAATGATGAGCGGCGTGCGGGCTTCGTCGACCAGAATGGAGTCCACTTCGTCAATAATACAGAAGTAGTGGTCGCGCTGGACTTGATCTTCCTTGCGGCTGGTCATGCCGTTGTCGCGCAAGTAGTCGAAGCCGAACTCAGAGGCGGTGCCGTAGGTGATGTTGCAGTTATACATCTCGCGGCGGGTCTGGGGATCCATGCTGTTCTGGATGCAACCCACAGTCAGCCCGAGAAAACGAAAGAGGTGCCCCATCCATTCGGAGTCGCGCCGTGCAAGGTAGTCGTTAACAGTCACGAGCTGACAGTTGCGGCCAGTCAGCGCATTGAGATAGAGCGGGCAGGTAGAGACGAGGGTCTTACCCTCACCGGTCGCCATTTCCGCGATACGTTTTTCATGCAGCGTGATGCCGCCAATGAACTGCACATCGTAGTGCACCATTTCCCAGGGAAGCTGATGGTCGCAGACATCGTAACTATTTCCGCACATGCGGCGGGCGGCGTTCTTCACGACGGCGAAGGCCTCGGGCAACAGGTCGTCGAGACTTTCCCCGTCCTCCTGGTTGCGCTTCATGAACTCGACTGTCTTCGCCCGTAGCTGCTCATCGCTGAGCGACTGGTACTCGAGCTCGTAAGCGTTGATACGCTCGATGATGGGCTGACACTTTTTGAGGTATTTGCCGTAGTGACGACCCGAGAATTTCTTAAGAATGGATGAGATCATGAGACCTGTTGAAACTGTAATAAAACAAATTAAGCGTGCAGCCCGAATATCAATAGATACACTCGGTGCGCGAAAAAGGTCCAAAAATGGCGAAACTCCCGGGGGCTGGCAAGTGTGTTATGCGGCACTACAGGATTGACTCAAAGGCGGAATCTCGCGGTTTAAGTGGCATGAATATCGTTTGCCTGGACTTGGAAGGGGTGCTCATCCCCGAGATTTGGATCGCTTTCGCGGAAAAAACGGGGATCGAAGCGCTCAAGCGCACGACTCGCGATGAGCCGGACTATGATGTGCTCATGCGCTACCGTCTGGATATCCTCGACAAGGAAGGCTTCAAGCTGGCCGACATCGAAGACGTCATCGGCACACTCGACCCGCTGCCAGGTGCGCAAGAATTCGTCGACTGGGTGCGCTCACAGACGCGCCTGGTCATCCTCTCTGACACTTTTCGTCAGTTCGCGGGGCCCTTGATGGCCAAGTTGGGGCACCCGACTCTCTTCTGCCACGATCTCGTGATTGACGAGGCTGGCCGTATCGCCGACTACGCGCTCCGCTTGACCGACCACAAACGCAAGGCGGTCGAAGCCTTTAAGGCGCTCCATTTCGAGACTTTTGCCGCGGGCGATTCTTACAACGACCTGAGCATGATCGACGTAGCCGACCAACGGGCGCTCTATTGCCCGCCCGAACGTCTGACCGCAGAACGCCCCGAACTGCCTGTGGCTCGTGACCACAGCGAACTGCGCTGCATCATCGAAGGTATTCTTTAAACTCCCAAACCTGACTCCATATGCTCGTTCACAATGTATTCTTCTGGCTTCGCAAAGACCTCGACGGCGACCAAGTCACTGAGTTCCGCATGGGGCTCGAGGGCCTCAAATCGATCGTGCACGCGGAGGCCGTCCACATTGGCTCTCCCGCCCGAGTCCCTGAGCGGCCCGTGCTCGACACGGGCTACGACTTTTGCCTGACTGTGACCCTAAAAGATGTCGCCGCACATGATGCCTACCAAGCCGACGAAATACACCAAGCCTTCCTCGCTAAGTTTAAGGACTCCTGGGAAAAGGTGAAGGTCTACGACGCCGACTAATGGAGACTTTTTGGATACAACTGAGCGCCATCAGCCCGATCGACTGGATTGCGATGGCCTCGGGTATCGCCGGCGTGTGGCTGAGTATTAAAGAGAGGTTGCTCGCCTGGCCGCTCTTCATTCTCTGCTATGCCGCTTACGTTTACATCAGTTTTCGTGGGAATTACTATGCCTTTGGAGGAATGAATATAATCTTCGTCGGCGTCGCCTCTTACGGCTGGCTCAAGTGGGCATCCCCCGGGAAAGAGGCCGAAGATCGCCTAGCCGTCTCTCATGTCGCACCCGGCCTGTGGCCGATTATCGGGCTACTCATCCTGACTGGTACAGTCGGCATCGGCTGGTTGCTCTCGACTACCGGCGAAGCAAGACTGCCCTACTTTGACGCTTTCGCCACGAGTTCTGCACTCGTGGCGCAGTGGATGCTCAGTCGCAAGCATATCGAAAGCTGGGCGTTCTGGATCGCTTCTGACTGCATCTATCTGGGCTTTTTTTTCAAGGACCGAGTCTGGCCGAGCGTCCTGCTCTTCGCCGTATTCATGATCCTCGCCGTGAAGGGTTGGCGGGAATGGAACGCGATTATTAAAAAGACTAAACGTGCAACCGAAGCATGCAACGCGTCGTCCTGACAGGTGCTGAGTGCACAGGGAAAAGCACCCTCACTCAAGCGCTCTCCGGCTACTACGGCGAGCCGTGGACCGCGGAGTTTGTTCGTGAATACGTCGATCGCATCAGACGTCAACTGAGCCCTGAAGACCTCGAGCCGATCGCGAAGGGTCAGCTCGCCGCTGAGGATAACAGCCTGAGCCAAGCGGAACGCTTCGTCCTGCACGACACCAACCTGCTCTCTTCTATCATCTACGCGAATCACTATTTCGGCACAACAATCGACTGGGTCAACGAGGCCTTCCTCTCACGTGAATACAGCCTCTACCTTCTCTGCTCCCCCG
>DLQD01000088.1:0-420 GCA_002480015.1 Opitutia bacterium UBA7441 | reverse complement strand
GGGCATCACTTGGCAGGATGACCCTGGGCAGCGGGATAGCCCGTCGGCACGCGCCGCACTACACGCCAAGTTTAAAGAGAGCCTCGACCATATGAAACTGCCCTATGTCGAACTGAGTGGCGACGCAACGGCACGCTTCGGCGAAGCGATTCGAGCAGTGGATGCCGTGCTGAGGTAGTGCGCTGCTTCAGCAAGCACTCTCAGTGCGCCGAAAGGGCAAACCGCAACGAACCCTTGCTGAAGCTGCGGGCTACGGGGCGCCTATTCCAGAACTCGCATGCATTCATGTAGTGCGCTGCTTCAGCAAGCACTCTCAGTGCGCCGATGAGGCAAACTACAACGAACCCTTGCTGAAGCTGCGGGCTACGGGCAGGGCTGCGAATTCCCCTTGCCCGGCATGTGATCTGCGCAAGACTACCC
>DLQD01000087.1:2736-5323 GCA_002480015.1 Opitutia bacterium UBA7441 | reverse complement strand
CAGCGGTCAAATCCAGAATGGGCTACGCCGTCAAGCGGCGGTTGCGCTAATCGGCCCGCGCCAGGTGGGCAAAACCACACTCGCCCGAACTTTGGGCGAAGCGCAGAACGGCTTGTACCTAGATCTGGAGAGCCCCCGGGATCGCGCCAAGCTCGCAGACCCGGAGCTTTTCTTGGGTCAATACACGGATCGCTTAGTCATCCTCGACGAAATCCACCGGGTGCCGGAAATTTTCCAGCCCCTGCGAGGCATCATCGACGAGGGACGGCGAAACCAAAAAGGCACGGGGCGCTTTTTGCTACTTGGCTCCGCCTCGATGGATCTCCTCAAGCAATCCGGCGAAAGTCTGGCCGGGCGCATCGAATATGTGGAAATGAACCCACTCAATTGCCTCGAAGTGGGACAGGAGAAAGAGGCGCTGATGCGTCTCTGGGTACGGGGCGGCTTCCCCGATAGTTTTCTGGCTAAAAGTGACGAAGATAGCTTTGCCCACCGGAGTCACTTTATCCGCACTTACCTCGAACGTGACGTGCCCCAATTCGGCTTCCGGATCCCTGCCGAGACCTTGGAACGCCTCTGGACGATGCTGGCTCACAGCCAAGGAGGCCTACTCAACGCGGCGAAGTTGGGTGCATCCCTCTCCCTCACAGGACGGACGATCAGCAACTACATTGATCTATTGTCCGACCTCTTGTTGGTTCGCCGTCTACAGCCCTGGCATGCCAATACGAAAAAACGCCTCGTCAAATCACCTCGTGTTTATGTCCGAGACAGCGGACTGGCCCACGCACTATTAGGACTAACGGACTTCGGCCAAGTCGCGGGACACCCGGTGCTCGGATCGAGTTGGGAAGGCTTTGTCATTGAAACCCTGCTCGCCTTCGCACCCGATCGGAGTCTTGCCGGATTTTACCGTACCAGTGCCGGCGCCGAAATCGATCTGGTCCTGCAACTCCCCGGGAAGACAAAGCCTTGGGCGATTGAGATCAAATATGGCCTCACCCCCAAGCCTAGCCGCGGCTTCCATCATGCGATCGAGGACTTGAACGCGGACAAAGCCTTCGTCGTCTATTCCGGCGACGAGCGCTACCCCTTGAATGAAAACACAGAAGCCATCAGCCTACGGGAACTCTCCGCGCTGCTTTGCAAATGACCCGCTACCTGCTTGATGCACCTAGAATAGACATTTCCGCAAGGGGGTAATCGTACAACGCGTAGCGGGCTCGCTTGCGAGCGCCCGAAAGCGATGGGTTATGCACGAGAGCGACCACAGCAAAACCGGGCGACTCATCATGCAGTTGTCCGGAGAATCCCCGTCTCCTGATTTAACCGCAGAGTTCGCAGAGCGCGCGGAGAGAAAAAAGAGAAGCAATTATACTCACTCTGACTCCACGGCCTCTGCGTTCTCAAGCGTAGCGAGCGGTTAAAATTTGCGCATGAGAGGTCGGGGAATCGCGATCTTACACAGGTCGTGAGATTCTACACTCGGGGACTCACCGCCAGTCCTCGACGGCCAAGCCGTTCACTCGCCGAAAACCTTTGTCGTTCGTCACACAGATCAGCCCTAAACTTTTCGCATGGGCGGCGATTAGCATATCGTACGCGCCAATCGTCAAACCTTCGCTCTCCAACTGGAGGCGGACGTCACCGAAGGCTTCGGCTGCCGCCTCGTCAAACTCGACTGCCTGGAACTTTTTGCAGAAATTTCGCGTAGCCGGAATGTGTTTGTCCGGCTTGGGCGATTGCTTCGCTCCGTGTATCAACTCCGCGACCACAATCGAAGAAAGACAGAATTCCCCAAAAGGTTTCGACTTCATTCGGTGACGGGTATCGCCGACATCGCGGATGAAATCGACGCAAGCATTCGTATCGAGCAAGTAAGTCATTCGAATTGTACCGACTCATCCGCTTCGAGGGTCTCAGCCTCTTGAAGCATGAAATCCCCGCCAAATTCGGAGGCCAAGTCCTCCAATTCGCTCCAATCGTTCTTACTAGGGCGAATGATCAGACAGTCGCCCTGCCGGGTCATCGTGACCGCATCGCAGTCGAATGACCACCGCTTGGGAATCCTCACCGCCTGATTGCCGCCGTTTTTAAATAGCTTTGTGCTGACCATATCCCAAACCTATGCAGGCAGCCTATGCAAGGCAAGCTAAATGCTCATGCTCGCCCCATCAAGAAAGGACAACCGACGGGGTTCAAGATTTCATAACTTTTTAATATTTCCCAAGAAGGACTCTTATCTTTCCAGGAAAATTTTCTAAAAAATAGCTTCTGCTTGCATTGCCGAATTGCGGGCGCAATCTGGCCATTCCATGCCCGCCAAAGATACCGAATTCGTCCACCTCCACGTCCATACTGACCACAGTCTGCTGGACGGGTGCAGCCGGACGGATAAGCTCTGCGAGCGGGCGGCGGAGTTGGGGATGAAGGCGCTCTCCATCACCGACCACGGCGTCCTCTACGGGCTCACGAGCTTCTTCAAACAGGCGGAAAAGCACGGCATCAAGCCGCTGCTGGGCTGCGAGATCTACCTCGTTTACGAAGACGAGCTAGCCACGGTGAACGAGGAGCGCGCCAAGCAAAA
>DLQD01000087.1:0-2649 GCA_002480015.1 Opitutia bacterium UBA7441 | reverse complement strand
GTCTCCAAAGCGCACACCCAGGGCTTTTATCGCAATCCGCGCACGGATCTGAAGACGCTGGCCGCGCACAGTGAAGGGCTGATCGGTTTTTCCGGCTGCCTCGCCGCCGTCATCCCGAAATTCCTGCTCGCGGGCGAGTTCGACCAGGCGCGCGAGGCCGCCGCCAAGTTCGTCGATATTTTCGGCAAGGACTACTTCATCATCGAGATTATGGATCATGGCATTGAGGAGCAACGCCGGATCATTCCCGACCTGCTCAAGATCGCCACCGAGTTCGGGCTCAAAGTCGTCGCCACTAACGACGTGCACTACGTCAAAAACACCGACTGGGAGCCGCACGATTCTCTACTCTGCATCCAGACCGGGGCCAAGGTGGCCGACGAGAAGCGCATGCGCTACGACGCGCAGCAGTTCTACCTCAAATCGCGCGAAGAAATGGAGCTCGCCTTCAAGGAAGTGCCGGAGTCGATCACCAACACCTCCGCTGTAGCCGAGATGTGTGAGGTCAAACTCCCCTTCGGCGAAGACCACTACCCCGTCTATGAGCGCCCCATCGAAATCGAAAGCGGCGACGATCACGAAAATTTCGACCGCGTGCTCGACATCTACGTCGAAAAGAAAAACGAAATCCTCGTCCGCGATGGCGAAGCCCCCATCCAACTGAGCGAGGAAGAGCGCACGAAGCAGAAAAGCAACGGCCTCTACCTCTTCGAGCTTTGCAAGGGGGGCCTCAAGGAGCGCTACGGTACCGACTACGACAAATGCCGGGCGGATTGGGACAACGCCTCCGCCGAGGACAAGCGCTACTGCGAGCAACTGGATTACGAACTGGCCATCATCACCGGCACCGGATTTGTGGATTACTTCCTCATCGTTTGGGACTTCATCGCCTGGGCGCGTAAGCAGGGTATCCCGGTGGGCCCCGGCCGTGGTTCGGGCGCGGGTTGCATCGTGGCCTACGTGCTTAAAATCACCGATATCGACCCGCTCAGTTTCGGTCTGCTCTTCGAGCGGATGCTCAATCTGGAACGTGTCTCCCCGCCCGACTTCGACGTGGACTTTTGTATGCGTCGGCGCGACGAAGTGGTCAACTACGTGCGGGAGAAATACGGTAAAGACCGCGTGGCCAACATTATCACCTTCGGCACCTTCGGAGCAAAGATGATCATCCGCGACCTCGCTCGGGTCAACGACCTCGACTTCGCCGAGTCTAATAAACTGGCCAAGATGATCCCCGACGAGCTGAACATCACGCTCGACGATTCGGTCAAAAAATCGCCCGAGTTGGCCGCCGAGATCAATCGGAATCCTGTCGCCCGCACCATAATCGACCAAGGGCGCGTGATCGAGGGCATGATCCGCAATACCGGTAAGCACGCATGCGGCGTCATCATCGCCGACCAGGATATCACCAACCTTATCCCCGTCACCCTGCAGGAAGGTGATCTGACCACCCAGTATCCGAAGGGCCCTTCTGAAGACCTCGGACTGCTCAAGATGGACTTTCTTGGACTGAAGACCTTGACGGTCATTTCCGACGCGGAGAAAAACGTGCAGGCCACCCGCAACCAGCTGGACTTCAGCGTGGAAAAAGTCCCGCTTGACGACAAAGAGACTTTCGACCTCCTCAACTCTGGGCGTACGACCGGCGTATTCCAGCTGGAATCCGGCGGCATGCAGCAACTCTGCCGCCAGATCGGCCTGAGCTCCTTCGAGGAGATCATCGCGCTGATCGCCCTCTATCGACCGGGGCCCATGCAGTTTATTCCGCAGTTTATTGAAGGTAAAAAAGACCCCAGCACAGTGGTCGTCCCCCACCCGCTGCTCAAGGAACTGGTCGAAGAGACCTACGGCGTTCTGGTCTACCAGGAACAGGTCATGCAATCCGCGCAGATCATCGCCGGCTACACGCTCGGCGGCGCGGACATCCTCCGCCGTGCGATGGGTAAGAAGATTAAGTCCGTCATGGACGCGCAGAAGGATGTCTTCATCAAAGGCGCCAAAGAGACCAACGACATCGACCGCCGCACGGCCGAGTCGATCTTCGCTTTGCTCGAAAAATTCGCGCAATACGGCTTCAACAAATCGCACTCCGCCGCTTACGCGATGCTCAGCTATCGCACGGCTTATTTGAAGGCCAACTACCCGGTCGAGTTTATGGCCGCCGTGCTCACTTCGGAACAAGGCAACGCGGACAAGATTTCCCACTTCCTCGCCGAGTGTAATGCGATGAACGTGCCCGTGCTCAGCCCCGACGTGAACGAGTCGGGCGCGGACTTCACCCCTGTGATTGAAAACGAGCAAGGCTGTATCCGCTTCGGCATGGCATCGATCAAGGGCGTGGGCGAAGGCGCCGCACAGGTCATCATTGCCGAGCGCGAAGCCAACGGTGCCTACGAAGACTTCACCGACTTCATCGTCCGCAACGCCGACAAAGCGGTCAATCGTCGCGTCATGGAAGCCCTCATCAAAACCGGCGGCTTCGACTCTCTGGGCGAAGATCGCGCGAGCCTCCTCCACGGCCTCGATGCCGAACTGGCCGAAGCCGAAAGCGCACGGAGAGACCGCGAAGCGGGGCAAGCCAGCCTCTTCGACATGCTCGGGGGCGACGATGCCGGCATAGCGGAGGAGGACAAGCCCGGTAACAAC
>DLQD01000072.1 GCA_002480015.1 Opitutia bacterium UBA7441 | reverse complement strand
CCCGGCCTTGGCCGCTTTCGCGCCCGGTTCTTCCACCAGTTGACGGAAGAGTTCGGCTTTGCGGGCTTTGAGTTCGAGCATGCGCGCCTCGATGCTATGCTGCATAATGAGGCGCTGCACGAAGACGGAGCGGGTCTGCCCGATCCGGTGGGCACGGTCGCTGGCCTGGTTCTCGACGGCGGGATTCCACCACGGGTCGAGGTGGAAAACATAGTTGGCACGGGTCAGGTTAAGCCCGACCCCGCCTGTCTTTAAGCTAATGAAAAAGAAAGACGGGCCATTTCCACTTTGGAAGGTGTTGACGATATCCTTGCGCTTCGAGACGGGCGTGCGTCCGTCCATGCGCAGGTAGCTGATGCCCCGCTCCTTCGCGACGGTTTCCATCTGGTCGAGGCCACCAATAAACTGACTGAAGACAAGTGCCCCATGGCCTTCGGCCTGCAACTCCTCTAATTTGTCTGCCATGTAGGCAAACTTCGGCGCGTGCTCGGGCAGGTGCTTACCGAGCAGTTCGGGGCTCACGCAAACTTGGCGCAAGCGTAGGATCGCGGCCAGCGCCACGATGCCGGCCTGCTGTTCGGGTCGGTCGTCATAGGCCTCGGCCACCTCGGCTTTAACCTCGGCCACGGTGCGCGTGTAGATCTCCTTTTGCAGGGGCGACATCTGCAGGAAGAGTTCGTGCTCTTCTTTCTTCGGCAACTCTTTAAGGATCTTCTCTTTCGTGCGCCGCAGAATAAACGGACGCGAACGCCCAAGAATGCGGTCCGGCGCCTCGCGGAAGTATTCTTTGAAAGACTTGAGCGTACCAAAGATGCCCGGCACAGCAGCCGACATGACTGAGTAAAACTCGGATGCGTTATTTTCGACAGGCGTGCCCGTGAGACAAAGCGTGAAGCGGCGATTGATGTGCGCAGCCGCTTTCGTACGTGCAGCCGCAACGTTTTTAAGATTATGTGCCTCATCGAAAACAACGATCTCGAAACGATGGGGTTCGATGCTCGACATGTCCAAGCGCACACGGTCGTAGGTCGTCAGTATGATTTGGGCGTCCTTGATCGATGATGTCCATGAAGGTTTACTCAGGCACTCGGCCACCTTCAGGCTCGGGGCGAAGCGGGCGAATTCCTCCTGCCAGTTAAAGACCAAACTCGGCGGTAAAACGATGAGCACGGAGGCCGTCCCAGAAGGCGCACTGCGCTCAAAGTAACGCGCGAGAAAGGCAATCGTCTGGACGGTTTTGCCCAAGCCCATGTCGTCGGCTAGGCAAGCACCGAAGCGATGTTGATAGAGAAAGTCAATCCACGCACAACCTTCCTGTTGGTAAGGGCGTAGCTCCGCATCCAAAGCGGCTGGTTGCACAAAATCACCCACTCCCTGAAAGTGAGCGAGACTAGTGAAGAGTTTTTCCGCCTCTTCTGGCAAAGTGACTTTGACCCCGTGCTTGCGCAGCATAATCCAGTCGAGCATCTCCAAGCGGGAGACTTGCAGGGCGTCATTTTCAGGGGGCTTTGTCCCTTCAGGGCCCTTGCGCTGTGGCCGCAAGAGCTCCGCCAGAAGTTCCAGCCCGCCCTCACTCGCTTCGAGTTGTGGCATAATGAGGCTGCCGTCCTTGTCTTCTATCAAGAGTTGCCCGAGGATTAGCTTCTGCCACTCCTCCGGGGCAATCGTACGCTCACCGCAACGGATCGAAGGATGCAGCTGAAACCAGTCGATATCGGAGCCGGAGGCACGCGTGTCGACCGAAATACTAAGCGGTTCAGAGCGGATAGCCTGCTCATTGAACTGGACCTGCACGCCCAAAGTCCGACAGACGGAGACGATGCGCTGCAAGGCTTCGGAGCCAGCATCGGGGTGCGAAAGTTCGATCCGGCCTTCTTCCAGCGCCAGTAAATCCGAGCGACTGGAGGCATCGCTTAAGCTGAACATTAACATGGCGATCTTTCGCAGGTCCAAGCCGCCACGCAGCCAACGTCCTCTTTCATTGTCAGCGAGGGTCACTTGAAAATCTTCTGCGAAACGCTCCACTACCTTCAGCACGTTCTCAGCGGCCTCGCAGACGCTGATGCGGTAATTCGAATCGAAAAGTTCCTCGTAGTCCTCAGCATAAACGGACATATCCAGATGATCCGAATTACACTCCGAGGAGAGCACGCGCCGCAAAAGATCACACAGAGCGCGCACACGCCGCTTTGCACTGAGCAACTTACCGCCATAAACATGCACGACCGATGCGAGAAAGCACGATTGCAGCTCGTAGAGTTCCACTCGGCATCCATCTAGATTTAAATGGAGGTCAAACTCAAAGGCCTCCCACTCCCCTGCCACATTCTCCATTGCCGTCAAATCCAATTCGATGTTCGCCTGTTCTGGCTTTACCTCGTGCAGCTTCTTTTTCTTAGAACCGAGCGTAAATTGATAACAAGCACTCGAAGAATGGGGAGTGATGTTTTGTTCGTTGAAGGCTTCGACCTCCAAATCCATACGGATAGGTCCCAAGTCGCCCGCCATGCCAAGGTCGCTGGAGCACACTTTACAGACTCGGCCGTCAGAAAGGATCACTAGCGAGCTTTTGGGGATTAAATATACTGCATCAAGCGGCTCGCCACTGGTATCCATAAAACGCATGCGCCGCACCACGCGATCGCTCGACAGATCGTGTTGCACCTCCAGATGAAGCGCCCCCTCTGCCATAGTCAGCGGGCAGACTTCGCCCTCCAAAACTGTCGAGACAGCGATCTGGGCCTCTGCAGCCTTTCGCAAAAACGGCTCCAATTTCTGCTCAGGACTACTCAGGGTAAACTCCCTCGAAAGCCTGAAGCCATAAGCACTCACCAACTGAATACCGAAAGAGTTCAAAAACGATGTAGGCACTGAACCCTCGATCGTAAAGCCAAGCCCACCGAAACTATCCACCTCCGTGAGCATGAATTCCACAGCTGACTCTGGCACTTCCACCTCCCCCTTATGTCCATCACCGCCTACATCACGGTAACCGAGTTGTTTGCGCAACTCTTGCGCATAATCGTCAGGCATCTCGTAGCCGCCCACAGATATCCCCTGCACGGAAAGAAACATAGCCGCTGCAGCGGCCACCGAATGCTTGCAACCACCATAGGTGTCCCAAGCCGGGCACTCACATTCATTAACGAGCCGACCCTTGCGAACCTCCAGTGACACTTCGTAGGCAAGGTAACGCCGACCCTGCACAAGCGCTGTCATCCGCTTATGCTCACCGTCCCAGTCCAAACTTTCGACAGCGAACTGTCTATAATAGGACAAACCACGTTCCACAAACCGGCGATCACCGATATAATACAGTTCACCAACATCGAGTTTCTCGAAGCCTTCAAGCCCTTCCAGTTTCCCTTGAGTCGTAGTCGTCATTGCAATCCTTCACACAAAACCGAAATTATCAGTCGAGACGAGCATGAATTAAAATAAACCAGAATCCTCTTTAATAAATACCCTGTGTATTTATTAAAGATTGACACGGTGTATAATTTGCCATGGATCCATTTATGCAGACACGTAAGCGAATTTTAATGCTAGATCAGCCGACTGTTTATCATGTGATCAGCCGGACTGCTTATCAATCTTTCCTCTTTGATGAGGACGCTAAAGATGTATTCGTGCGAATGCTTTTTCACCAAGCGGCTTTCGCGGGTATTGAGATCCTGGGCTACTGCGTGATGAGTAATCATATCCACCTCATGGTCCACGTCCTTCCGATCAATTCTCTGCCGGACAAGACCTTGCTGGAGCGCTATAAGAGCTATTACGGAGAGGACAAAATCCCCCAGTCTTCGCTTTCATTTAGTGCGCTCGAGGGCATTCTTAAGGAGAACGGTGCCGAGGCTGAAATGGCCCGTCAAAGAATTCTCTCCCGAATGGGCGACCTCCCAGCCTTCATGCGCGAGTTGAAGCAACGCTTCACAATTTGGTATAACCATAAAAATGGTAACAAAGGGACTATTTGGGCCGCTCGTTATAAAAGTTTGATCGTTGAGAACAGCCCGGAAAGCCTGACCCGCGTTGCCGCCTACATCGATCTGAATCCAGTTCGCGCCGAGATCGTCGAAGATCCTAAAGACTACCGCTGGTGTGGCTACGCTGCGTGCCTCGCTGGCAACCGCTCGATGCGAGCCGCTCTCGGCCAACTGTTTACAGGTAGTTGCGAGTATGCCGAGGCGCTTAAGAGCTATCGACTTATTTTGTTTGGCAAAGGCCACCAAAGCAAGGGCACTCCGGGCTCGGACCAGGGGCGCATCTCCACCCAAGCCTTAGAGCAAGCACTCAAGGAGGGCGGACACGTGCCCGTCCATGAACTGCTTCGGTGCCGCATCCGATACTTTTCGGATAGCCTCGCGCTCGGCACACAACCCTTCGTCGAATCCGTCTTCAACCATCACCGTTCTTCCTTCGGCAAAAACCGCCAAAAGGCAGGGAGCCCCCTTCCCCCTTGCAATTGGGGCTCGCTCCACACTTTACGGGACCTAAAACGCCGCGTTTACTCTTTCGAAAAGACAACGAACCGATCCTAGTGAAAATCATCTGGCAAATCAAAGACGGCAAACGCGGCCACGAAAACCAGTCACGAGGCTTAATTCGGGCGCTCTCGAAGCTGATGGCAGTGGAATGTGTCGAGATCGACACCACCATAGCTGGTGCCTCTTGGCTCGATTATCTTTTGGGGCGCAGTGCCGATTTCTCAGGACTGCCGAAGCCTGATTTGATAATCGGAGCCGGGAGTCAAACACATGCCACAATTTTAGCTGCTGGACGCGC
>DLQD01000084.1 GCA_002480015.1 Opitutia bacterium UBA7441 | reverse complement strand
GCGAAAACCCGTGCTCAGCCACTTCAAACAAAACGACACTCTTCGGGCGTAAGGGAGTCTCCCCTACATTCTTGACCGATGCGCGGCAACGTATGCCGTCCCAGACTCGCTCGACCTGAACCAAGTCATCCGAAATGACTTTGCCTTGCAGATCTTCGACCACCCAGCCCGATTCCTTTAAAACAGCCAGGAAGCGCTGACCCTCTTCCGAATGAAAGGACGCACTTGATTCAGGCGCCTGACACCCTCCAAGAAATAGCAGTGATGCACACCCTAACAGCGCTAGCTCCAGGCGATTTATTCGATTCACACTCATATCATTCCAAGAATCACTCGCCCATTGGATTGACCAAGCTGTCGTGTTGTTTCTTAGCAACGTGCCCCTCCACTGGAATTAATGCCATTGGCTCACCCGGCTCAAGCGTAAGCTTAATCACACGGTGCAAGCTGCGCTCCGCTTGCTTAACCGTGCTCCTTAGCGATCGTATTTTCGACTCACGCAAGCGAAGCGTCAGCGTATCCGCAGTCTGGGTAAAGCTCACAGACTCTCCGCCGAGCGCCTCGCAGCCCAGCACTTTTCGCTGAAGCGCGGGGAGCGAGAGTTGACCATCGACCCATTCAAATACGTGTAAATAGACGACGTCGCCCTTGTGGCATGCGCCCCCCCACTGGCCACTGATATAGGGCCCCGCACGTGTGCCATGTATACTTTCACCATAGGTTTCCATCCATGCTTCCAGAGACTTTAAGTTCTCCAATTCCTCCGGGCGCACGTTGCCACTGGGCATCGGACCGATATTTAAAAGCATATTCCCTCCACCCGTCACACAAGCGGCCAGCATCTTCACACATTCCTCGAAGCTGGCAGTGATGGCCTCCGGTCGATACGACCACCCACCATGCCCATCCGGTCCTTTCGACATGGGCATGCAAGTTTCCCACGGATAGTCTACCTGAAACTTGCCGATTTTACCCTCCGGCGTCTCAAAGTCACCCTTGGTGAGTTCAAGCAATTCTGGCGGTGGTGTCCCGGCCTGATGTCGCATGACAAACTTAGCGGCACGATTATTCACCAGAATCTCAGGCTGCAAATCATAGATCATTTCAAACAACTCTTCAAAGCGGTAGTCAGACCACTTGCCGGCGACATGGTCAAACCAGAGCACATCGACTGGTCCATAGTTGGTTAAGAGCTCGCGGATTTGCCCGTGGTAATAGTCGTTGTAGGCACTGTTATCTCCCACCAAATAATCCGGATGCGACCAATCACGCGTCGAGTAATACCAGCCCAGCTTAAGTCCGTGCTTATGCACGGCATCGGCCAATTCTCTACAGATATCGCGACCATAGGGCGTGTTCATGATGTTGTAATCTGAGAGCTCAGTGGCCCAATTTGAAAAGCCATCATGATGCTTCGCGGTAAACACAAGATACTTCATGCCGGCGGCTTTGGCCGTGCGCACAAGCGCATCCGCATCAAAATCAACCGGATTGAATTGCTTGTAAAGAGCGTCATACTCCGCATCGGGTATGAGCTCCAGTTTTCCCGGGTGATCGAAGGGATGCGACGCGCGGGCCCAACCAATTTCTACACCTGCGACACTCGAAGGCCCCCAGTGAATAAAAAGACCAAACTTTGCGTCCATCCACTCCTGAAGTTTCGTAGGATACGTTTCTAGAACGGAATCATTTGTTAGGCCGACTGAGTCTTCTCCAGCATGGCTAAGGCTCAGCGCAAGGCAGGCGGACAAACTGGTCAGACTAAAGAGCAAAATGCTAAATTTCATATGGCATATTATCAGAAGAATGCACAGGGGCAATACCCTCAGTTTAGAGGGTATTGCCCCTGTGTTTTGATCGGAATCCGCGAAGGTAGGGCCTCAACGAGCCGGAACAATGCGGATAGACTCCAGACTACTGGCCACGCGATCCCCCTCGATCAAACTCACTGAAATCGTGTGCTTACCGGGAGTCTTAAAATCAATCAAACCAAAGCGATAGCTTTGGTAGCCTTGGGTTGCGGCTTGTTGATTTTGCAAAAAATCACCTTCATCTGTTTTCACTGTCCATACGGGGCGACCTTCGCCACGGTAGGTCAATTCGACATAGTAATCTCCGGCCTCGGCAAGGTCGATTTTCCAAGTCGCGGTGCCCCCGGGCTTCCACTCTCCGACTTGCGTGACATGCTTCCACTCTCCGAACTTCTCCATCCACCCGATCCGCTTCTGCACAGCATTCTCAACTTCCGCGAAGGCCGCAGGCAAAAGTGTCGGCAAGTTGGGATGCACCCCAGGGGTCGCATCCACGACAGGCACGGCTTTCAGCTCTAATTCAAGGACTGTGGCCAGACCAGCAATTTGATCAGCATCGAGCTCGCCCCCATCAATCGACAACCAGGTTCCTTCTTGAGTCCACTTTAGGGGCTCCAAATCGCCATCGTGAGAGCGCAGCCCCGCACTCACAATCTCCGCTTGCTTCAAACCCGATAGGTGGATGCGCCGATCTTGTGGCCATTCGAAGACCACCAAATTCAGATGATCGCCCTGCACAGTGACATCGCCCCAAGGCAAAGCCATACCCCACGGGGAAGGGCCCGCGCGATAGACCACCCCGGGATGGTTTTGTAGCCACTGTCCGGCCTCCACCAAATATTCAGTGGCCGCCGGAGGCACGCACCCTTGGCCATCAGGGCCGACATTCAGTAAATAACTTCCGCCCCGCCCCACCGTGCTGACCAAACGATTCAAAATCGTTTTCGCATCCTTCCAGTTCTGATCATACCAGGCATAAGACCAAGAATCATTTGTCGTATCGCAGGTTTCCCAAAGTCCTTCGTGGTTTTTCACGGGAACTTCCATGTCCCCGAGACTTCTGTAGTCCCCCATTCCGTGACCGACGCGACTACAAAGCAAGGCATCCGGCTGAGTTTCACGTACCAATTCAACGAGCTCACTGACAAACTCTTTAGGCATGCTGCCCGGCGTATCGAACCAGACGAAACTAAGCGGCCCATAGTTTGTGCAGATCTCCTTCACCTGAGGGTAGCACTTCTCACGAAAGTAGCGCTCAAAGGAAGCCTCACTGCCGTCCGGATTCTCCTTCGGACCACCATGTGCACCCGGTGAGGTCCAATCCTGATAATGCGAGTAGTAGAAGCCAAAACCAAGCCCGGCGGCACGGCAGGCCTCCGCGAGCTCCTTCATCGGATCGCGCCCAAACGGTGTGGCATCGACAATGTTAAAGGGATGCTCGGAATCAAACATGGCAAAGCCCTCATGGTGCTTCGAAGTAATGATGATATACTTCATACCTGCCGCCTTGGCGGTTCGCACAATATCTTCCGCATCGAAGGCGACCGGATTGAACTCCTCAGCGATCGCCATATAGTCCTCATCGGATATCTTCATTTGGCGCTTAATCCACTCGCCGATGCCATAGAAGGTCTCCCCCTTCCATTGACCACCGAGATGGGAATATAGCCCCCAGTGAATGAACATCCCATAATTGCTGTGGTCGAAAAATTCAGCACGAGCAGGTAAGGCAGCAGTTTCTTGAACACTGGTATCTCCCCACATCTGATCCATAGATTCCTCCGCCCATGACAAAGCACCCAGAGTAAAATGAGACAGTAGGCAGATGAGGGTGATTGTATTGAGTTTCATGAGAATCGTTAGTGGCTCTTTGAATAAGGCAGATGGTTGTGCGAAGCTTGATCCGTGCACTAAAGCACCGTCAAGTGGTCGAGTTACCCAAACTGAGCCAGAGCATGTGTTAGTCTGGACGGGTTAATTAGTTGTTCGAGATTGTAGAGTAAGTCAATGCTGGGACGCAGGGAGGCCGCAGGCCGACCGGAGTCCCAGCATTGAGTGGAGGTTGTTTCTTCTATTTCCTCCTGAGCAAACTCAAGAGGTGGCTGGCCAATCACTTTTGAAAAGTCGAACTGATCGAAATAATTCTAAAGTGGTTAACAGCTCGGAAGCCCTTTGTTACAGGGATTCTGAGCGCTTCGCCTATTTCTATTTCGATCATTTTGATCGAAAACGGTCACTCTAAGCCACACAAGGCTCAGTAGAACTACCGAAAAATCCTGCATTATTTCGATCATTTCGATCACTCGATGATCGAAATAAACTCGGTTACAGTAAATTCGGGGACTTTCAAACGCCGCTTCGAGGATATTTAATTCAATTTCTACGCCGCTTCGAGCACCTCCTTTTCTTCACGATGATAGTAGTTTAACAGCCCTCCTAGCCGTTCACTTTTTACGATCAGTCCGCTTTCAGCCTGAACTTGTGGGCCATTCGGAAAAGGAATCAAGTTATCGAGTCCCTGATGATTTCGTTCTTGGTGGAAATGCTCAATATACTGCCCCACAGCCCGGCGGAGGGACTTCTCACTGAAGAATATAATGTGGTCGATACACTCGCGCTTGATGGCTGATACGAAACTCTCCGCATAGCCGTTTTGCTGAGGACACCCTACCCGTGCTTGGATGACTTCAACTTCGGAATCTGTGAGTATCTGGCGAAATTCTTTTGTGTAGAGTGGATCATGGTCGCAGACAAAGAAACGCCTGCCTTTGAGAATACCGTCGTAACCGTCTGTCATATTGCGGGCAACTTGTGCCATAACCGCCCCGTTCACTTGACAGCTGATGTGAGCGACCTCCACCTGACGTTTCGCCAAGTTCATCACGAAGAACACATGATATCGAACCAGCCCGCGAAGAGTCCATACTTCCACAGTGAAAAAATCTGCAACGGACATCACATCCATGTGAGAGCGCACGAAAGTTTTCCAGTTGGATTGCCTGCCGCGCTCTGGTGAAGGAATGATTCCTTTAGCCCTGAGTATATTGCCAACAGTCGTCATACTCAGTTTGTAACCAAGATTAGAAAGAGCCCCTTGGATGCGGCCATAGCCCCAGCCCATATTTTCCTCGGCAAATTTGACGCAGAGCTCCCGAATTACCTCCATCCGTTCCTGTCGATCGGTTTTCACTAAGCGCTTACCAGTATATTTAAGGGCTATTAACTTCCGGTGCCATCCAAGGATCGTTTCCGGTCGAACCAAAGTCGCGTATTTCTGCAACTGAGCCCAACCCATCGCCTTGCCTCGCCTGGCCAGATTACGACGCTGATGATTGTCTAAACGGAGCTTCTTACCCGTCGATTCGAACTGCTGTTTCAAAATCTGGTTCTCCTCAAGGAGATACTCGATCACCTTCTGCTGCTTGCGGTTCATCCAACCAGCCAAAACCGCTAAAAATATCTGGACTTGTTTATTCAAGCACACGAAGTTCGGAAATTGAGAAAAGGCCGTCAAGGCGCATCAACACAGGACTGATCGTATAAGTGAAGGGGTCAGGTTAACCACCCATAAATAAAATAAGCCCCTGATAATCAGGGGCTTATTAAGTGGAGTTAACCACTTCGAACTTTAGTTCGTATTTTTATTTGAATGGCTGCTCGGGCTGGGATCGAACCAGCGACCAAGTGATTAATCCCGCTGAAGCGGGACTCTACCGCTCGAAATCAAAGAGTGCTCTTACTCGAGTCGGTGATTTCCATGACTTAAGTTCTTTCTCGCGGCGCATCGCTTCAGAACGAGTCGTGAGCATTTCCGAACCTAACAAGCGCCAAGGGCCGTTCCTATGGGTATACTTACCGAGATGCTCTTTACCCTCGGGTGAATTGTGTTGGCGTAATCGACGCTCTACATCGTCAGTATGACCGATGTAGAGGCGGCCTTTCGGATTCTCTAAGACATAAACGTGAAACATAGGAATAGATAAGGCCCTCCGATTTCTCGGAGGGCCTTAAATGGCTGCTCAGGCTGGGATCGAACCAGCGACCAAGTGATTAACAGTCACCTGCTCTACCGCTGAGCTACTGAGCACTAAAAAAATTCTCAAACAGCGGCGGAATAAACGAAGCGCGTATCAAGGAAATCGATAGCCCGGTTGTCAATAGTTTGTCGGAAAAAAATTCCCTTTCCTTAACTCTCCTGTTTCAAAGGCTTGAGACTGGGGAAAAGAATCGTGTCGCGGATGCTCTCGGCGCCGGTGAGGAGGATGATCAAGCGGTCGATGCCGAGCCCCATGCCGCCGGCGGGGGGCATGCCGTGCTCGAGGGCGGTGAGGAAGTCGGTATCCATATTCTGCTGCTCCTCGCCGACCTGCTCCTCGAACATCTTGCGCTGGATGATGGGGTCATTCTGCTCGGAATACGCGGGGGCGATTTCCTGGCCGTTGATACAGAGTTCGAAGACGTCGATGGTGGTGTCGTCATCCTGCGTGATCTTAGCCAGGGGGCAGAGCTCCCTAGGGATGTGAGTGACGAAGGTGGGCTGGATAAGCGTGGGCTCTATCAGTTTCTCGAAAACGTTGTTGGTGATCTCGTAATCTTCGAGCTCACCGTCGACCTCGATATTGAGGGCGCGCGCCTTCTGGAGCTTGTCCACGCGGCTATGAGTGAACCAGTCGACATCGCCGGTGGCTTCGATGATGAGGTCCTTGTATTTCGCTTCGCGCCACTCGCCGTCGAGGTGGATGACGGTGCCATCGGGGCGGGCGATTTCGAGGCTG
>DLQD01000142.1 GCA_002480015.1 Opitutia bacterium UBA7441 | reverse complement strand
GGGTGAGGGCTGAGTGGGGTTGTTAGTCGAGGCGAGCTACTCGCGCACGAAGCTGGATCTGCTGCGCCGTGCGAATGTAAAGATCGAGCAATTGCGCTGGCTGATCCGCCTCGCCAAAGACCGCGCCGTGCTGACACCCCGGCAGTATGAATACAGCGCGGAGCAACTGACTGAGTGTGGTCGCATGCTCGGTGGCTGGATGAAACAGCAAGGATGAATGCCGAAGCGTTATAAACATCTGTTCGAGCAAGTCGTCTCGCTCGAGAATCTGTTCGCTGCCGCGCACAAGGCCATGCGTGGCAAGCGTGGTAAGATCCCCGTGGCGCGCTGCTTCGGCGATTTAGAAAAAGCGGTGGTTGGTGTGCGTGCTGATCTCGTCGCGGGCACCTGGCAGCCGGGGGAGTATTTCTACTTCACCATCCACGAGCCCAAGGAGCGAGAGGTGGCCGCTGCGCCTTACTGATAGGAATTTGCTTTTGGGCGGCGCTATTTGCCGGGGTAAGGCCTCAATTGATCAGCTTTTGATTTGCTATCGCTCAGATACTTTGGTGCGAAGCACGTCTAGCTAGGAGGGCTGCTGAACGACTATTATCATGGTAGCCTACGAGAAAGTTGGTCGGCGACGCATTCCCGTTTTTTTTGTAAAGTTCGGCTTCCATTGCTACGGGTATTCGTGTCATAAGAAGTACTTCTTTTTCGCATCACATCTATAACACGACTGGATAACGCCCGCATATGATACGCACGCTAGGACGCTCGGCACTCTCTGTGGTTTTTGAGTTGGGGGAAATTTCTGTCTTTGGATTTGGGGCAGTGGCCGGTTTTTTCGTTCAACGCAACCGTATGGCCAAGCTGATCCAAGCTATCCATGAGATCGGGGTGCGTTGTTTCCCGATCATTGCGACGGTGGGTCTGTTTACCGGATTGGTCATGGGGCTGCAGCTCTACTACACATTGGTCAAATTTGGGGCGGAGTCCGCGTTAGGCACCGCCGTGGCGCTCTCGCTCATTCGTGAGCTGGGGCCGGTGCTGACTGCGCTGATGGTGGTCGGGCAGGCCGGCTCGGCTATGGCCTCGGAACTGGGCATTCAACGGAACGATGAGCAGATTGATGCCTTGCAGACGATGAGCATCGACCCGCTGGGGTTCCTGGTGGGGCCACGTCTGGTGGCGACTTTGATTTGCTTCCCAATTTTGACGGCGGTGTTCGACTTGATCGGCATTTTCGGTGGCTACTTGACTGGTTCCGTGTTGCTCAATGTGGATGCGGGCGTCTATTGGAACCGTGTCTATGAGAGTGTGACTTGGGCGGACGTGCAGGGTGGTTATATTAAGGCCTTGGTATTCGGCCTTCTGACCATCGCGATTTGTGCTTACCGTGGCTATAATACCCACCGTAAGGCATCCTTTCCTGGGGTGCGCGGCGTCAGCGAATCAGCGACCCGGGCGGTCGTCTGGTCGAGCGTCACGGTGCTGGCGGCGGACTATTTAATCACTTCTTTCCTCTTGTAGTATGGATGCCTTTCTGAAAATACGCGGTCTCAAAAAGCACTTTGGTGCGAAGCGGGTTCTGGACGGTGTGGATCTCGATGTCGCGGCAGCATCCGTCACCACGATCATTGGCAAGAGTGGGATCGGTAAGTCCGTACTCTTGAAGTGTATCGCCAATCTCCTCCAGCCGGATGCGGGTGTGATCGAGCTCGACGGCAAGGCGATCGCCCAAAGCCGCCAGCGAGCGAACAGTGAAAGCGGCGTGACTTTCAGCTACATGTTTCAGAATAACGCACTCTTCGATTCGTTGAGTGCGTTTGATAATGTAGCCTTGCCGTTGCGCGAGGCTTCCAAGTTGTCCAAAGCAGAAATCAAAGAACGCGTCGAGGCTATGCTGGAGCAACTCGGGCTGGCCGATTCCGCCGGAAGTTTCCCCGGTGAGCTTTCGGGGGGCATGAAGAAACGCGTTGCCCTCGGGCGGGCGCTCATCACCAAACCTCAGATCGTGCTCTTCGATGAGCCGACGACCGGACTGGATCCAGAGCGTAAGTTCAGCGTTTTTGAAATGATTGCCGACTATCGGGAGCGCTTCGGCTTCACCGCCTTGCTTGTCAGCCACGACATTCCCGAGGTCTTTGAGATCAGCGACCAGGTGGCTTGGCTCGACGAGGGGATTATTAAATTTTCCGGAAGTCCCGACGAGCTGAACGAAGATGCGCAGACAGCGCTCTCGGGATTTTTAAGTAAGGCCAACTATGGCCGAAAATCATCACCGCAGCACGGAGGTGCGCAATAAATTATGAAGAATCGAACCATTGAATTCCTAGTCGGCTGCTTCGTGCTCGTTGGGCTGGTCGCCGTTCTCTACCTCGCCATCCAAGTGGGCAGCGCTCGGTTTTTCGGCAGCGACAGCTACACACTGAAGGCTCGCTTCAGCAGTGCGAGCGGTGTCAATCCCGGCAGCCGGATCGAGATCGCGGGCGTGCGCGTCGGCACGGTCAAAGACGTAAGCTTGAACGACAACTTTTTCGCTATCGTCAGCTTAGAATTACCCACTACCATACAGCTGGACGATGACACCATCGCTTCGGTTAAAACCGCCGGACTCATTGGCGACCGCTTTATTGATCTCTCGCCGGGCGGCTCGGGCTTCCCTCTGGAGGCGGGGGATCTGATTGTGGACACCGAATCCGCCTTGGATATCGAAAGCTTGATTAGTCGTTTCGCGCTCGGAGGTATTGACGAAAAAGCGAAATAGATTTATCAAAGCCGCTATGTTTGATTATCTACACAACTTCCTTTTTGCGTCTGCGTTACTTGCCTGTAGCGTTTTGACGGCAGAGGAGGGGCAACGTGAGAAGCTTCAAAGCACGATCGATGCGGCGCTCGACGTCATCTATTCCGACTGCTGCTCAGAGCTGACGGTTGAAGATAAGCAGGCCATTGTACGCGAAAGAATTGAGGCCAACTATGATTTGGATGTCATCATCCGCCGTGCGATTGGCCGCAATTGGCAGCTGATGAAGACCTCTGAGCAAGAAACAGTCCTCGAATTGGTCAAGAAGCTCGTCCTCAAGGCCTATGTTGATGGCCTTGAGGGCAAGAGCCGTCCCGAAGTCACACTCGGCGATGTGACGACCATATCGGATACGCGGATTGAGATCATATCGACGATCAACTTGGATGGCAAAACCTACTTCGTGCTTTACCGCCTAGGGCGGATGGCCTCCGGTTGGCAAATTTACGATATTGTGGCCGAGAATATTAGCGTAGTTTCTAACTACCGCCAGCAAATCGACGACCATTTCCGCAAGGGCAATGCAGCTGAATTGATTGCCCGTCTCGAAGAACTACTTCAAAAAAATGACATCAATGAAGACATACACATATAGCCTACTTGCCACTTCTATCGTCCTATGTGGTTTAACCTTAGTTGTACCTTTACGGGCTCAAGACAGCTATTTATCGGAGGAGGATATTTTCAACGAGGAAGTGGATGGGGCCGCCAACGTCTACGACCCCTTGGAACGGGTGAACCGCTACACCTTCGCGTTTAACGATTTCGTCTATCTAAATTTCCTCCAACCCTTGGCCGATGGCTACACCGCATTGACCCCGGATCCCGTCGAGGAAGGTGCGAGCAAGTTCTTTTACAATTTGAAATATCCTGTACGCCTCGTTGCTAACTTGCTACAGGGGCGCTTGAACGGTGCCTGGGTGGAGTCGGGGCGTTTTGCCATCAACTCGACTCTGGGAATCGCCGGCGTGATGACGCCTGCAGACAACTTCAAGGACTTCGCGCCGATCAAGCCCGAAGATATTGGGCAGGCCTTGGGTGCATGGGGCATCGGACCGGGGCCTTACTTGGTTCTGCCCTTACTCGGGCCATCGAACCTTCGTGATTTGGGTGGCCTGATCGGTGACCGCTCGGTTAATCCAATGAAAGAGCCTTTCAGTTTGATTGACGACTGGGATTGGGAGTGGCGTCTCGCTCTAACGAGTTCAGAATTCATCGTCACCAGCCCGACCCTCTTAGAGCGTTACCAGCAACTGAAAGGCAGTGCGATCGACCCCTACAGCTCTCTCAGAAACGGTTACACTCAGTTCCGTCTGGGAGCGATCGCCGAGTAGCCGGATGCTACATCTACCATGTGGTGGATGAAGCCATCGCGATGCCGAAACGTGTCAATTCACTTGTGCCGTCCGAGGTAAGGTGGCGTGCCGCGCATACGATGCGTGGGGCCCTCTGCCCAGTAATATCGAGCTATTCAATGGGAGTCAGCACTTTAAGCTTCTCACTTGTGAGCTTCGGCACCTAAATGGTGAGACTAATGGCTCGCCGTAGAACCAGTCGACCGCCGGAGGAGGACTTTCCCATGACCCCCATGATTGACATGGTCTTCCTCTTGTTGGTTTTTTTTATGACAGTCAGCACCTTGGCCCAAGCAGATCGTGCGAAGAAACTGGATCTGCCGCCGTCCGCTCAAAGCGATGTGCCGGAGGCTGAAGACCTCGCGGACCGGGGCACGCTCTCGCTGGACGCTGATGGCACGATTTACCTTGGAGTCGAAGCTATCTCCGTGGAGGCGATGCAAAAGACGATGCAGGCGTCGCTCGCAGCGAACCCAGATTTGAGGATTCACCTGCGTGCGGATCAGGCCACGCCGTATCGCGAGATCAAAAAGGTGCTTCAGGCCTGCGCAGACGTAGGAGCCTACGAAGTCATTTACGCCACGTATCAAATGCGTTGATCGCGACCGACTATGGCACAGCTCAAAAAGAAAGCAGAAGAAAAGATCGGCGTGCCCATCGCACCGATGATCGACGTGGTCTTCTTGCTACTGATCTACTTCATGGTCGCCTCCACGCTGGAAAAGCAGGAAGCTGATCTCTCTTTCCAGCTGCCTGGCTCCGTCGAGCAGGACGAACCACTTGATTTGCCTGACGAACAGATCATCGCGATCCGCGAGGACGGCCAAGTTATGGTCAACGATTATCCCTACGATTCGCCCGAACTTGAGTGCTACCAAGAGCTTGCGGCCATGCTTACTCGCTTCCGTGAGGCCAGCACGGCCAATAAGGTAGAGGCCATTGTCACCATCTCGCCCGCTGAGTCGGTGCCACACGCGCAGATTGTGAGGGTGATGGACGCCTGCTCGCTAGCCGGGATCGAGGCAGTCAATTTCGCCCTGGGCGACGATAGTTGAGGGCTACTCGATATTCTGGACCTGTTCGCGAATGCGCTCGAGGGCATTCTTCCCCTCGATCACCAGTCGGGTGATCTCGATGTCGTTAGACTTGCTGCCTGTGGTGTTAAACTCGCGGTGGATTTCTTGGCAGAGAAAGTCCATTTTGCGGCCGCTTGCATCGTCGGATTCGAGGAAGCCGAGAAACTGTTCGAAATGCGAGGCCAGGCGGGTGGTTTCTTCACTGATATCGGAACGGTCCGCGAAGAGTGCGATTTCTTTGAGCACACGCTCGTCCGATGGGTCCAGCTGCAGGTTGAGCTGTTTGAGGCGATCGAGTAGAGCATCGCGATAGCGTGTGGTGCTGCCTAGGGCGCATTGTTCGATCTGCGAGCGGTAACCTTCCAGCTCCGTGATCCGTGCTTTCAGGTCGGCGGCGAGTGCGGCGCCTTCTTGCAAGCGCATGGAGTCAATGTCGGCCAGTGCCAGGGTGATAGCCTTTTTGAGTGGGGCTTCGAGCTCCGTCCAGTCGGGCAGGCTGCTGCTGTCTTTGACCGAGCGTGCCAGCTCGAGGAGGAATCGACCGTCGGGGCTAAACTCCAGGCCTTGCGCGTAGGCGAAGGCGCGCAAGTCGTTCATACTCTGCTCCATCGCAGCCGTATTCAAGGAGAGCGCATCCAGCGAGCCCCGGCTTGATTCTAGTTTGACTTGTATATTAATCCGGCCGCGCTGAAAGGCGCCCTTGATCCACTCGTTACAGCTGGCTTCGAAGCCGCTCCATTCACGGGGTGCACTGATCTGGGTGTCCAGCGTCTTTCGGTTCACCGAGTTGATTTCCACTTGGATGCTCAAACCAGCATCTGCCGCATCGGCGCATCCGCGCCCAAAACCTGTCATACTTCGCATTGGAGGGAACATAGGGAGTCCCAAGCGAGAGGGAAGGGGAAAACGGGGATTTTTTACAGAAACCAGCCAATTGAAAACAGGTTTAGTCAGCCCCATACGAATTTCCGCTTTTTCAGCTGTCGAACAGGCGGAGGTTCTACTTCGCTCTTAAATTCGAGTTGCTACATCTTTTCGTTGCAATCGAGCCGGCCTTAAATTTACTCCACCGATTCTTATGAAGATACTAGTCGCAGACCGCATTTCGCCTATTGGTGTTGATTTGTTCAAAGCCCAGAAAGGTTTTGACGTTGTAGAAGCCTATGGATCCTCCCCCGAAGAGATCCTCGAGCTGGCAAAAGACGCGGACGCGATTGCAGTCCGTTCCGACACGCGCATCACCGCTGAGGTCATTGCCGTGGCGAAAAATCTCAAAGTCGTGGGCCGGGCCGGAGTCGGTGTGGACAACATCGATATCGAGGCAGCCACCGATCATGGTGTGATCGTTATGAATACCCCCACGGGGAATACCATCGCCACAGCCGAGCTCACCTTTACCCACATGCTCGCGGGCACTCGCCCTATCGTGCAGGCCTGCGCCGGGATGAAAGCCGGCCGCTGGGATCGTAAAAAATTCACGGGCTCCGAACTGAATCAAAAGACGCTCGGCATCCTCGGGATGGGGCGCATCGGTGCCGAAGTTGCCAAGCGCGCGATGGCCTTCCAGATGGACGTGATTGCTTACGACCCTTACCTCACTGAGTCCCGCGCCAAATCGCTAGGAGTGCAGCAGGCGACGCTCGATGAAGTCATTGAGAACGCCGACTATATCACCGTGCACATGCCGATGACGAAGGAGACCAAGCACATGCTGAACGCCGACGCCTTCGCCCGCATGAAGGACGGCGTCCGCGTTTTCAATTGCGCGCGGGGTGGCATCATTGACGAAAACGCTTTGATCGACGCTCTCAACTCTGGCAAAGTCGCCGCTGCGGGTCTCGATGTCTACGAAGACGAGCCGCCCGCCGAAGACAGCCCTCTGCGCAGTATCGAAAATCTCGTGCTGACACCCCACCTCGGTGCCTCCACGGTGGAAGCTCAGGAAAACGTCGGTATCGACGTGGCTAAACAGATGATCGAAGCCCTCACCGGCGGCATGGTCATCAACGCGATCAACATGCCCTCCGTCGATCCGAAGGTGCTCGAAAAGCTCGGCCCCTATATGACGCTAGGCGAAAAGGTCGGCACTTTCTCCCAGCAGCTTGCGCCCGAAGGTATCGAGAAGATCACTATCCGCTACTACGGCAAAATCACTGAGCTTGATACACTTCCACTGACCAATGCGATTCAACGCGGCTTCCTCCGTGAGATTTCTGACAACGTCAACAACGTCAACGCGCCCAAGAAGATTGAGCGCCTTGGCATTGCTTGCGACCAGGTCAAAAGTAGCGATCACGCCAACTTCAATGAGCTGATCGAAGTCGAAGTCGCCTGTAAGGGCGGCAAGACCCGCACCATCGCCGGCACACTCGTCGGCAAGAAGCAGTCCCCGCGTATCGTGGGTATCGATGGCCACGGCGTCGAGGTTAGTACGGATGCCACGCTGCTTGTTTTGAAAAATAAAGACGTACCCGGTATCGTCGGTTTCATCGGGGTCACCCTCGGGGAGGATGATGTCAACATCGCTAACATGTCGCTCAGTCGCGACAAGGGCGAGGGCTTTGCGGTCTCCGTGTTCGAGCTCGACTCTGCACCCTCCGCTGCCGCGGCCAAGAAGATTACGGATAATCCTGCCATCGAAAAATATCGGGTGATTAAACTATAAGCCTAGCCTTTGGCTACAAATGGCGAATGTCGGAGGACGAATAACGGAGAAATTACTCTTCCACTTTCGTTCTTCGTAATTCATTGTTCGTTATTACGATGCAGACATCGTCCATTCTTCTCGTCACCCTCGTTGGCTACTTCCTTGGCGCGATCAGTTTCGCCGTGATCGTTGCTCGCAGTCAAGGCATTGATATCTTCACCCAAGGTAGCGGCAATCCCGGCGCGACTAACGTCAAGCGCGTGCTGGGTGCGAAGTGGGGTAATGCTGTCTTCGCGCTGGATGCGCTCAAAGGTTTTGTCGCGGCAGGTTGGCCACTCATCGCCTATGGAGGGGACAACCGGCTCGCCGTGATTGGTTTAATTGCGGCTATACTCGGACACAGCTTTTCGATCTTCCTGAAATTTCGTGGAGGCAAAGGCGTGGCGACTACCATTGGCGGGCTACTCGCACTGATGTGGCCCGTCTTGCTGGTCGGCCTAGCCGTCTGGTTAGTTGCCTTTTACACCTCGAAAGTCGTGGCCCTCGCTTCGATCTTGTTTGCGGTCAGTTTGCCGATCTCGGCCTACTTTATTTATGCCAGCGATGACCCTAGATTTCATCTCGGATTGATTCTCGCGGTGCTTATCGTAGTGCGCCACCGCTCCAATATCGCCCGGATGTTCTCAGGTAAGGAGAATACGTTTTAGTGGATCCAGTCTGTGGGACGAGTGCTTTCAGTGCACCTTACAGCCGTGCGGTAGAGCGAAATCGGCGATGAAATAAAGCATCTTGGAGTGAAAGTGCCCTCGATGGGTGTAATTAAATGTGCGGGG
>DLQD01000069.1 GCA_002480015.1 Opitutia bacterium UBA7441 | reverse complement strand
AGGATCCTTTTATTAAGGTTTCTTATGTTAAGCAGTTTAGATTCCTTTCAGGCTACGGCCTATCCTGAAATTATCCAAGGGGGCATGGGCGCCGGTGTCTCGAACTGGCGGCTGGCCAATGCAGTCGCCCGTCTTGGGCAGCTGGGCGTCGTCTCGGGCACGGCGCTGGATACCATTCTTATCCGCCGCCTACAAGATGGTGACACGGGTGGCCACATGCGTCGCGCGATGGCCGCTTTCCCTTACCAGGGAGTCGTTAAACCGATCCTCGATAAATGGTTCATCGAAGGTGGCCTACCGCCGGAGGAGACTTACAGACTAAAGCCGTTGCCCACAGTTGATATGCTCCGCGAGGATGAGGAGCTCTTGATCGTGGCCAACTTCGTGGAGGTGTATCTGGCGAAAGAAGGGCATGATGGAATGGTTGGCATCAATCTTCTCGAAAAAATTCAACTGCCGACTATGCCTTCGCTCTTCGGTGCCATGTTGGCCGGCGTTGATGTGGTCGTCATGGGCGGCGGCATTCCGCTCGGCATTCCGGGCGCGCTCGATAAGATGGCCCAACTCCAACCGATCGAGATGAAGCTCAACGTTGTAACCACGGATCGCTCACTGGAATACACCCGCTCTTTCCACCCAGGTACGCATGTGTCCGCAAACCAAGAGCCGCTCAAGCGTCCACGTTTCTTCGCCGTGATTGCCTCGGACGTATTGGCTAAGACGCTTGTTAAAAAAGCCAGTGGCAAAGTCGACGGTTTCGTCATCGAGCACTACAACGCGGGCGGCCACAACGCGCCGCCCCGTCGTGGCGATGCGTACACCGAGCGTGATATCTGCTCGGTTGAGAAAGTAGCTGAGCTGGGCCTGCCCTTTTGGCTGGCCGGCGGTTGCGCCTCACCCGAGGCCTTGAACGCAGCCAAAGCGCGGGGCGCTCGCGGTGTGCAGGTCGGCACGGCCTTCGCTTGTTGCGAGGAATCCGGCATCCTCGACAGCATCAAATCTGAAATTATCATGAAGCACCGCGCGGGCACGCTCGAGGTGGTCACCGATTTCAAAGCTTCACCCACGGGATATCCCTTTAAACGGGTCGAAGTCGAGGCAAACTCAGGTCGTGACGCCTGCCGTGCCTGCGATCTCGGCTATCTGCGCCATGTCTACGCTAAGGAAGATGGCACATTGGGCTATCGCTGCCCCGCCGGTCCGCGTAAGTCTTACCTGAGTAAAGGCGGCACGCCGGAAGAAGCCGAGGGCAAACAATGCCTCTGCAATGGACTATTGGCCACCATCGGCATGGGGCAAACCCGCCGCGGAACGAAGGTGCAGCCTCTCGTGACCTGGGGCGAAGACATGAGCTTTCTCCAACCGATCCTCGGCGATTCAAAATCGCAGTATACCGCGAGTGAGGTGATCGAATACCTCCAGTCGTAGTGCTTCGTTACACAGCCTACAGTATTCCTCCATGATCGCGACGATCTGACCTTTGACACACTCTCACGAATCCCTAAGATCGTCTTTTATGCATCAATCCGCCATTCGTCACCACAGCTTTGGGGAACCACTTGAAGTTCTCCAGCTCGAACAAATCCCTCGTCCTGATCCGGAGCCCGGCGAGGTGCGTGTGCAGCTCGAAGCGGCCACGATCAATCCCTCGGACTCTGGGATGATCGGCGGTAGCTATGGCCGGCTCCGCGAACTACCTGCAGTGGCTGGTCGTGAGGGCGTTGGGGTGGTTGAAAAGCTGGGTACGGGTGTTTCTGGCGTGGCGTTGGGCACTCGTGTCCGTTTTCCCGGAGAGGAGGGTGCTTGGCAGGAGTTCGCCTGCGCCGCCGCGAGTGATTTACTCGTCGTGCCCGAGGCCGTGCCCATCGAGCAAGCTGCAATCTCATTTATCAACCCGCCAACGGCCTACTGCTTACTGCAAAAAACAGTCGCCCTCGCCGCGGGTGATTGGCTGGTGCAAAACGCGGGCAACTCCGCGCTTGGCCTCTGTGTGATACAAATGGCCAAGGCCTTCGGCTACAAATCAATCAGTCAAGTCCGCCGCCCAGAACTCGTCGAACCGCTCAAGGCGATGGGGGCCGACCGCGTTGTCCTTGAAGGTAGTGGCTGGGCGAAAAACATCAGCGAGATGACGGGCGGCGCACCCGTTAAGCTGGCGCTTAACTCCATCGGCGGCAGAAGCGCTATCGATCAAATTAAAGCTCTTGGAGCGGGTGGCACGCAAGTGACGTTCGGTGGCATGGTCAGCGATAAGGTGCGTTTTCCCACACGCTTTTTGATTTTTAACAATGTGCGTCTCGTCGGCTTCTGGTGGGATCAATACGCCCGCCGCGAAGGCTCCGAAGGCGTCCGTAGGGTGATGGACCAGGTCTACGCCATGATGGCCGATGGTCGCTTGAAGTTACCTATCGAAGGCGTGTATCCGTTCCGCCAATACAAAGCAGCCATCGAGCACGACAGACAACCTCGCTTGGGTAAAATTCTGCTCAAGCCGTAATACCTCTTCGCGGCACAGTTTACTTTAGCCACTTTTTCCAGCTATTGCGATAGTCTTGCGCATTGCGCCAATCGACGACACGTGGTGGCGTACGCACGATGGCTTCCTCCGGCACTTGACCTTTGTGGAGCTTTTTTACCATCATCTCGACACTTTTGTATCCCCAGTCGTAGTAGGGATGCACAACGAGGGCGTCGAGGTAGCCTTGGTCGACATAAATAAAGGCGGAAGGGGAGGATTGGATTGCGACGACGGGCATTTTGCCAGGCTTCCAGGGGAGGGCGGGCATGCCGAGCAGTGGCCAGTCTTCAAGGAAGACCCAACCCTTGATCAAGTCGTTGCGGTCGGCTTCTTCGGCAGCACGGATCGCATCGATGGATGATGCGTAGTCGGGCTCGCAGCTTACGATCGTCTCGATCCGGCGGTAGCCGAGCACTTCGCGCAGTCCTTCCATCCGCTGTTTCAGCTCTGAGCTGGGCCGCACGCTGGTGAGGATCGCGACGCGTGCCTTGGTCGGTAGCCTTTTTAAAATCTCACGTCCAGCCATACGTCCGGCTTCAACCTCGTCGGCCAGCACGGCGGCGAGGGCTGGGCGGTCTTTAAGTTGACTCTCGAAAAAAATGACTTCCTGCCCCTGTTCCAATGCGAAGTCGATCGAGGCGCCGACGGCCTCACTATTCTGCGGGCTGATGATGAGTCCGTCGGCGTTTTCGATGTATAGCTGGGCCAATGAGTGGATCTGGCTCCCCCCCTGTGAGCGCTCGGGGGTGAAGATCATCAGTTCGACATCGATGGAATACTGCTCGCTCAAATTCAGCGCAGAGGCAAGCGCCCCCTGGTGGGCAGCTTGGTAAATGGCGTCTTCCTGATCTTGACCGAGCATACCGATTCGGTACTCCCCTAGCAGCTCCCTGTTTTGGGCTGGGAGCGCGGCGCCCCACAATAGGAGGGGCCAGATGAAGAGTCGACGAAGCATATTTGATAAACTAGGTAGTTAGATCGACAGTTGGCAACTGGCTTTGTTCGTAAAAAGTAGCTCAAAGGGAGTGGTTTCTTTTAGGGCTGGGCTGCCATTCGCCCTAAACTTTCTGCCAGCCCGCCTTCGCGGCTGTGACGTCGCCACTGGACGGCGAAGTCTTGGATCAACGATTCTCGGTCTTCCGACGGTTTTTGACCGAGGGCTCGTTCCAGCCCGGCTCGGTTGAGGCGCAGGGCGAGTGTGATTTCGGGATCCAAACCGTCGGTCGCGATAGCGTCCAGAGCCTCGCCAGCGCGGGTCAGTTGGCCCCTGCTGACGAGTGAGCGCAGCTTTTTCTCGACATCGGGTTGGCTGGCGAAAAAGGCACTGTGGAGGAAACTGTTGGGCGGTGCTGGTTGCGGGAGTAGGCTGTCAACTGCGCCTAAGGCGCAGATCGCCGCGCCGTGGCCTGCGGGTCTTTGGGGGAAGAAATACTGGTCGATCCAGTCGCTCAGATCGGCACGGTTGAGCTGTTGCCCGTGGGCGGCCGCGGCAGCAAGGACCAGCGCAGGGTAGAGCGAGAGCCAGGGTTGATGATGCCCGTTGTCGCCCCACGCAGTCAGGAGGAGACCGCGCGCGCCGTGCGCGTGGCCGCACTCGGCCGCCAAACGGATGTTGGCTTCGGCGACATCAAGGCGGCCGGAAAAAGAGTTCCAATTGCCTGCGCCGGGAGCCACATAGTATCGGTTAGCAAAGCCCGCTTCCGCCACGACCCGACACTGCTCGGCGAAGGGTGAGTCGGCCTCGTAGCCCCAGATGACCGGAATAACGCCCTCAGGCAGTTCCGGCACGAGGTCGGGGCGTTCCATGATGATGTCTGCCCAGAATTGTGGCCTACGTCCGTGTGCGCGGGTTAGCGTGAAAAGCCGCTTCATGAAGTCGAGATAGATGCGGTGCTTACCCTCGCTTGCGACCCGTGCCGCGCTGCGCCCTTTGCCTAGCTCCCAAGGTTCGTCCCCGCCGATGTGGAGCTGAGACGAAGTGAAGTTGGGCAGTAGTTCGGCATAGAGCTCGTCCATGAAAGCGGCGCTTTCTTTTGAAGGGTAGAGAGTACTACCCGAGTCGCGCCAGCCGGCGAGCGGATGTTCGAAGCCGTCGGGGCATTCCGCCAGTGGCCGGTAGGTATCGTGCCGGAGCCAGCGTTCCATGTGGCCGAAGGAATTTTGGTTGGGTACCAATTCGATTCCCCTTAGTCCGCAATAATTGTCGAGATCGTGGATCTCCCCCGCGGTCATCGGGGAGGCGTTCTGCCAGACCGTTTCATGGCCGGTATAGGCGAAAGTATGCTCTGTG
>DLQD01000038.1 GCA_002480015.1 Opitutia bacterium UBA7441 | reverse complement strand
TTAAAGGTTTCACCCTGCAAAACTCAAACTTCACTCTTCATTTGCCCCTCTCCCTTCAACCCTCACCCCGGGCGGCTAGCGCCGCCGAAAAGCAAATTCCTATCAGCTTTAATTGTCATTTTCTATATTTCTGACTTCGAGCACTTTTTCATTACTTAATGAGCACTCACACAAACACGCGTTAGTAGTAACATCAAGCGATTATTTGATCATCTGATAGAATTTCCATAAAGCATCTAGGAACCATATGCCTCCTGAATGGCAAGAGCGAGACCTGAGCGTTCAACCCTCACCCTCGGCAGCCTGCCCGCCGTAGCTTTAGCGTAGGAGGGGCTAGCGCCGCCAAAAAGCAAATTCCTATCAGTCAAATGGAGGGTGGGAATATGGCGGTGCAGTTATTCTGAACGAGGCCTTTAATGAGAGGCGAATAGGAATGGCACAGTTTTGATTCTTCCGGACCTTTATAGTAATTTTCTACACGGATATCTTGTTTTCGGCGCCCTTCATCGACTTTGAGGCCGCTTTCGACTCCTTTTAAAACAGAGAAAACTTGACTCTCGCCGAATCAGGACTTTTTCGTTGCTATCTTCAGCTCGTTTCTCACTTTTCAATCGTTGCAACAATGGGAAGGCTTATGGCTCAAGGGTATTTCCATTGCTGGTCGCATCTCGTGGAATGGATTGGAAATATTTCGTTCGTCGATGTGAGTTTTTCCAGTATTGGAGATTCAACTCATATTGAGGCTGAGCAAGAACATGGACAGTTCCCTGGGATACGATGAATAGACGGTTTTCAGATCAGCAAAGCGATGATTGCGAGATTCAGAAAAAGTCGTCTGCCTTAGCGCATCACGACCTGTTGATTTCTCTGGTCGGCGACTTGTTGAACGTGTCCGTTGACCCGAGAGAACCATTGGTAACCCAAGGGCTGGATTCTATGATGGCGGCGGAATTACTGGAGAAGCTCCAGGCAAACGGCTTTGACGCGCCCTATGCCGCTCTGCTCGACAATGCCACGATAGGCTCGCTGGCTTCGTTTCTCCGAGCGTTCGAATCAGATGGCCCCAAGGCAACTCCAAGCGAGCTTTCCTTGCAGCCGGTTCCTTTGACTGGGCCACAACAGCTGTGGGCTCAAATCGAACAAAAGGGGTGGGGCTCGTGGTCGAACATCAGTCTTTGCCTTTCGATGCCCGCCTCCCTCATCCCGGCTGCATTTTTGCCGGCTATGGTGCAGTCACTTTGCGAGGCAAACAGTGCCATGCGCATGGTTTTGGTGCCTGCTGAGACTGGCGATGCTCCCGTGCAGCAGCAGCTCGTTTCCGGGTTTCAGGTGGCGGTTCAGATGCGGCCCGTGCCGCGGATTGAGAAGGAGGCCATGCGTCTCATCGAAGCTTTTGAAGGAGAGGAGGCTTCACCCTTCCAGCCTTCGACCCGCGCCTTGATCCTTTCTTCTCCTGATGAGAGTGGGCGACATTGGTTGTGTCTTTCGATGCATCATCTCTTTTCTGATCGGGTGAGCATGCGGAGCTTGGCGCGGCAGATCACGGGTATGATTTCGAGAGGTGAGCTACAACATCCTCAGGCTCCGGCTATCGGCTATTTTGACTATGCCTTATGGCAGAATCGCATCCTGGGTGAAGCCGAAGTGGAGCGGAATCAGGCCAAGCTCGCTGATCTGCTCTCCGGTGCGGATACATCGTCCGAGCGGCCGATTCCTCATCTCGCCAACGAGGAATCCTTGGACTTGGGATCGCTCCCGACCTCCTCGACCTTGCGTCCGGTCGAAGGAGACATTCTCAGTTCAATGGCAGCCCAACTGGAAACGACGCTGCCTCTGTTTTTACACAGCCTCTTTTCGGTCCTGGTTGCGCGTTTGACGGGTGATAGCAAAGCGCTTTCTGGCGATGCCGATCTGTTGCTGTGCCACGTCGTTTCGAATCGTGAAAGCGATGGGTCATTGCGAGATCTCGTTGGCTGTCTCGACACCTCAATTCCAGTGGCCGTTTGCCTGACGAATGGCGAAACTCTCCAGTCATTGTGCGCAAAAACCCGGCATGCTTTCAGTGAAGCTCATGGCTATGCCTCACGTGTGCCGCGTGGGTCATGGTTTGGAAATGAGGGGGATGCTCCCGCTGGTAGCCAGCCTGTCCTTTTTGAACGGGTGCCCCATCTCAATGTCTTGTATGCGCCTGCTGAGAGGGAGGAGGGGGATTCTCTCGATATCAAGATTCATCCAGTCCGTCGTGTGCAGAAAACGCGTTGGGGCTTGTTGCTCCGGATCAGCCTGCCAGTAGCGGGGACGCCGGGCACCTCTTCCACAGAGCCTTCGGGAATCACTATCCAAGCCTTTGCGGAGCATCGTCCTCTGGCGATCTTGGCCAATGATTGCTTCGTCAGACTGCTCCGTGAGTTGCTCAGCAAAGCTCAAAATCTTGTGGGCGAGGTGACGGTTCTCGAGCTCATCGAAGACATCATCGAACGAGTCTCATTTGCCTCGGCACAAGTGCGCCGCGCCGCCGCTCTTGTGCCGTCCAGGTCCACTCGGGAGGCGTTCATCTGGGACAAACTCGTTGCCCGCCAACAACGCTGGTATAAACACGACGAGCGTCGCGAATTACTCCGAGACGAGTCCAATCGTTTCGTTGGGACTGAGGCAAATCCCTTTCCCTTCACTCAGTTAGATAAGCTCAAAGAACGCCGTTTTCTCGATGAGCTTGATGTTCCGCAAGCGCGATTGCTTCATGTTATTCCCAAGGAGGGAATGCCCGATTCTCTGGTGGAGTTGCTTCCCTCGCTGCCTGCAAGTTTTGCGATCAAACCGGTGGGAGCCGGTCATTCCTTCGGTGTGACTCTTGTCCGGGATGGAAATGACCTGACACGTAATGGTGCGCCATTCGAGGTAAGGAAAGTCGCGGCAGAGCTCACCGCGATGGCAAAGCGTGGGTCTTGTGTGCACGAAGGTCATGTCTTCCCGTTTAATTTTTCCTCCTTTCTCATCGAAGAACTCGTCATTGACGAAAAGGGCTTTGACGCGCCCACGGATTACAAGGTTTTCGTAATTGGGGAAAAGCTCTTATGGCTACAGGTTCATTTCAAGGCTGATGGTCATACCTGGGTTGCGTTCGTGGACGAGAATTTCGAACTTTTGCCGCAGCCAGCCTGGGACCCACAAACCTGTTGGCGAACCCACAGAGCACTCGTTTGCACGGAGCAGGAAATGGTTCTAAGTCGCAAGCCACAGTGCCTTCCCGCGATCATTGAGCATTCGAAACGACTGGGTTCGCGCTTGAAGCTCTTCGTTCGGCTCGACTGGTATGCGGATAGAAAACACGGGCCCTTGATGGGTGAAATGACAACATTTCCTCACATGCTCCAGCCTCGTTCCTTTTACTCGGCCTGGGCCAACGAGGTGGTCAAGGCGGCCTGGCAGGATCCTGACGGTGTGGACCCGGTTCGAGATACTGTCGAGTTGATAGTAGATACTGACAGGGTGAGCGAAATCAGGGAGAGCTTGAGCTCTTCGAAATCGAACGTTCCCGGTTTGCAGGATTTTCTTCCGACACTTTCGACGGAGCCATGGGAAGTGGAGGCTTGCACCTCATGGGACACAGTCCGTGATTATCTGGCTGGTTTTGATCTGGCTCCCTGGGGAGTAGCTGGCGGGGACTGCGTCGCTGTCTTTCTTCCCAATGGCATGCAACTTGGCGGGCTTCTGCTTGCGACGATGAATCGCTACCTCGCGTTGCCGGTGGCACCGACACTCCCTGATAGCCTGTTGATCGAACAGTTGCGGGAAAGTGAGGCAAAAGCCTTGCTCGTCATTGCTGAAACGAACGAGGCGGATCGGGCCAACGAGATTGCCGTGGCAATCCCCGGCCTTGCCGTGATTGAGCTGGCAGGAAACAACCGTTCCGATTTGGCTGCTTTACCAAATCGACCGAGGACGGCGAAGCCATCTGCGATTACGCCGACGCGAGGTCCCGATGACATTGTCTTGGCCCTGCGCACTTCCGGGACGACTGGCGAACCCAAGATTGTCCACTTTACCTTATCGCGGCTCGTTCTGGGCGGCGCCCTCATTTCCCAGTCCATTCAGCTTTCACCTGCCGACCTGGGTATTTCTATGCTCCCTCTTCATCACGTGGGGGGGATTTCTTGCAATCTCATCGCCCCGATTTTCACGGGAACACCGATGCGTTTTTTGAAAGCTTTTGATCCCAAGGCCTTCTTCGATGGTCTCGCCGGACCTGAGGGAGCCACGTGGTGTTATTTGGTGTCAACGATGTGGGAGATGGTGCTGGAGTATGCCGATAGCCATCCCGAGCTTCGGCGGATCCGGCCCTGGCCGCGTCTCCGTCTCATACGCAGTGCGGGATCCGAACTGCCTCACCAGATTGCGCTCGAGTTGGCCGATTTCTTTGGTGACAGGGTCACGATTTTTCCCACCTATGGGATGACGGAAGCGATGCCGATGGCTGCTCCTCCAATGGGCTACCGGCTTGAGCGGCCGGGAAGTGTGGGGCCAGCTCTGCCCACCGTATCGGTCGAGATCGTGGATGCCTCTGAAACCGGCAAGCTTGAGCCTGTCAGTGAAGGCGCTGTTGGAGAGGTCACGGTCAAGGGCCCGACGGTTCTATGTGATGATGCTGAGAACTCCAAAATGTTCACGCCTCGAGGATATTTTCGCACCGGCGATCTTGGTAAACTTGCGCCAGATGATTCGGGGTGGTTGTTCATCACCGGCCGGATCAAGGATGCGATCAACCGGGGTGGCGAAACCATTGCACCTGGGGAAATCGAAGCCATTTTGAAAAATTATCCTGGCTGGAAAGATGAAGCGGTGGAGCCTGCATTGATGGTTTTTGCCAGAACTCACGTCGATCTCCAGGAAGACGTCGCGCTGGCGATTGCTCCGTCATCATGTGCCGTGGACCTTGCCGATCTGAATGCTTGGGCGTCCCGGCACCTGCCGTCTTCCATGCTCCCGCAAACGATGATCCGCTTGGCCGAGCTGCCACGTTCTGGCAGTGGAAAGTTGCTGAGGGCGCGCTTCGCGATGGAAATGAATGCATTGCTCAAACCAGCACGCCTGGGGATCCTGCAAGTTTACCAGCTTGAGAGTGATGGAGCCGCTCCTAGGTTGATCCAGGAATTCAGTGCGCCCCAATACCGGCCCCAGCCGAGAAAACCCTCTCGCCTCAGCGAATCTGGCCCGACGCTTGAGTCTGTGCTGGCTGTCTTGCAGAACTATGTGGGCGATGAGGTCGAGCTGGGCCCTGATACACGTTTGGAGGATGCCGGTGTCAATTCACTCGCCGCGGTCGAGCTTGCCGGGCATCTCAGTCGCCGGTTTTCCACCTCTCTTCCACCGTGGATCATCAGTGATTATCCGACTCCGCGCGCTCTTCTCTCTCAGTTGAGCAGTGTCCCGAAAGAAGCTTTGCGACCGGCACGGGAAAGCCAAGGTGTTCCTGAGCTTGTGCGCGCTGATTGGTCTCTTGAGACAGATCAAGACGATCCGAGCTGGGCTGATCTTGAACCAGAGACCCGCATCCTTTTAAGGAATTCGGGACTGTCGATTGGCGTTTTCACTCAATTGATCTCGGCCACCTCCTGGTGGAAGGGCAAGCGCTCTCGTCCTGAATCCCTAGTATTTGGCCGAAACACTGAGTCGACTCGCGCTCCGCTCTTCTACTGTCCGGCGACTTCGGCCGACTTCGACCAAATGGCCACAAGCCTTGGATCAGACCAGCCGGTTTACGGAATGCGCTCGAATCATGGTGTGATGGAACGCACCCATCCGAACCTAGAGACCTTGGCGCGCTACTATGTCGGAGAGATTCTGTCCATTCAGGCTGAAGGTCCCTACCTCATCGCGGGCTATTGCCGGGGAGTCAAACTGGCCTTTCAGATCGCCCTTGAACTTAGCAGGCGCGGTAAGCGGGTCCCCGGTCTCTTCTTGCTGGAACAAGTCATCCCGAACTGGTTCCCAGGACGCATCACTGTGTTTTTCGGGGAAGATAGCTACTACAACCCCTGGGGCTCCTTTGAGAGACCCGAAGAAGGTCTCGATCTCTTTTTCCCTGGCAACCTTGCGGTAAAAACCATCCCGGGCGATCACGATGCCTTTTGGCGAAAACCGGAGGTTAATGATTTTTTCACCCAACTAAGGCGTGGGATTGATGAGGCCGCCACAGCCTCGACACAGATGGCTGAAGTTCCGGAACGCAGGCCTTTGCTTCCGGCAGATGCTCATCAGGCAGAGATTGAAACGACGAAACTTCTGTTCATCACGCCTGGTGAGAAGACACTGAGAATCAAGGTTAGGATCACCAATACGAGCTCGGTAGTATGGCCTTCCAGAAAAGGGACGGGCCCGGAGCTGGGCTATTGGATTCAGGCTGAGCAAATGATATCGCCCATGTTTCATGGCCTGGGTGAAGGCCTTCCCAAGGCCGTTGCCCCGGGGGAAAGCGTCGTAATGTCCCTTGAGCTTCAACTCCCGACCAGAGGACGGAGATACAGGGTCATCATTGACCTGGTCGACAATCGCTCCGAGTGGTTTCAGTTCCGCGGATCCCCTGTGGCGACTGTTAAGCTCTTCTCTCATCCCGTGTTCGTCCCATTCACCTGGATGCGACGAATAGGCCGCCTTATGAATCGGTGAAATTCCTCTCTTCCAGCGCTGATCCCGGTCGCCCGGTCGCAGTTTCACGCCTCCTTGATTTCCATGGAGTCGTTGGTGATTTCACTTTACCCGGTGAAGCGCATCTCTGTTTGGTATCGTTAGAGGCTAATGAACGGATCCTCGCTGCCTGCAATGATTTGCTGGAGCCTCAGGAAAAGAATCGTGCCCAAAGATTTGTCTCCGTTCCCGCGCGCCATCGCTTCGTGGTATCTCGAGCTGTCCTGAGAAAAATCATCAGAATTTACCGCCCCGAATTGCCGCCGGACTTTGTGATTTCCCATGGCCCTTTTGGAAAACCTCATTTGGAATCACCGGAACAAGAATCGCCCCTCCGATTCAATGTCTCCCATTCCGGAAATTTTGCCCTTTTGGGTTTCAGCCACGATGCGGAAATCGGAGTGGACATTGAAGAACAACGCCAGTTGGAAGGGATGGTAGGCATGGCCAGAACTGTATTTACTGAGCCTGAAGTAGAACAACTGCTCAGTCTTTCCGAGCCCGCGAGGCAAATGTTCTTCTATCGACTGTGGACCTGCAAAGAAGCGTGGTTAAAAGCCGCTGGAACAGGTTTTCATCGGGATCCAAAATCTCTTTGTTTTTCGGCTGAAATGGAAAGGTTAGATCAGCAATCTGGACTGCTTCCTGTCGATGGGCAGTTCATCCAGTGGGCGACTCATCCTTCTGGCTATGCAATTGCATGGGCCCTTCGATCAACGCTTTCTCCCACGATTCGTTGGATCGATCTTTGAGGCGCTTAATTCTTCTGAACGCTCGGGATGGGGGTGGTCAGTTTAAAACGGAAGAGGAAATGACCTGATCCCGGAGGTGGGACACTTCAAAACTAAGGTCCTGCCGGTGTTATGTTTCGGTTAGGTATTGGGTTTGATGATCGACCTTTGCTTGCGCTGCGAAATGGAGCGGAGGCCGTAGGCCGTAGCGGAATTTCGCAGCTGGCCGCGAACTCGGTGGGGGTTTGATAGCCTAGCGAGCTGTGCGGTCTCTCTTCGTTGTATTCGCATCGCCAGGATTCGAGGATCACCTGGGCCTCCCGAAGCGAACCAAATATCTCACGGTTCAGGAGTTCGTCACGCAACTTGTCGTGGAAACTCTCGATGTAGGCGTTCTCCCACGGTGAGCCGGGCTTGATGTAAAGGATCTCGATTTCGAGGTCCTTGAGCCAGTCCTGCACTGCGTAGGCAATGAACTCAGGACCGTTGTCGCTGCGGATATGGTTTGGCGCTCCGTAGCGTTCGATTGCTGCCTCAATGATGGTGATGACATCCACAGCACGGATCGACCAACCTGCGTGAGTCGCAAGGCACTCACGTGTGTGTTCGTCGATCAAAGTCAGGATACGAAACTGGCTGCCATTGGCCGTCTGATCGCTCACAAAGTCCCAACTCCAGACGTCACCTCGCTTTACGGCCTTCCTTCGACGAGCTGTGGAAAGCCCGACTCTCTTGGCACGGCGCTGCTTCTTGCTCACTTTGAAGCCTGCTTCACGTCGAACGCGAAGCACTCTCTTCTCGTTGATCTGATACCCGTCTCTTCGCATCATCGCCGTGATGCGCCGATAGCCGTATCGGGGATGCTTCTCGCTTAATCGTAGGATCTCTTTCTGCATCTCCAAAGACTCTTCGCTAATCTGACTGACTCGATAGTAGGTCGATCGGGGCAACCCAAGAGCCCGGCAGGCGACTGCCGAGCTTCCCAGCCCCTCTTCCACGGCAAACTTGACGGCCCGACGCTTGGTCGACGATCTCGTTCTCGATCCCGAGATCGACATGATCATTGAACTGATCGGCGGGATCGATCGTGCCTTTGCCTTTGTGAAGGCGGCACTGGAGAACGGCAAGGCAGTCGTCACCGGGAATAAGGCTCTTCTCGCCGAGCGAGGTCAGGAACTTTTCGCCATCGCGGAAGAACATGGTCGTCCCATCTACTACGAAGCGGCCGTGGCCGGCGGGATCCCCATCATCAAGACCGTCCAGGAATCGCTGATCGGTAATCACATTCAGTCCGTGGTCGGAATCATCAACGGTACCTGCAACTACATCCTCACCCGGATGACGGAGGCCAACCTTCGATATGAAGAGGCTCTCGAGGAAGCACAGAAACTCGGGTACGCCGAGGCCGATCCGACTCTCGATGTGAACGGTTGGGATGCCGCCCACAAGGCCATCATCCTCGCTTCGCTGAGCTACGGTTGCTGGGTCCCCTGCGACAAGATCTATGTGGAAGGAGTCGAGAGTGTCCGTGCAGAGGACATCGCCTTCGCGGACAAGCTCGGATATACCATCAAACTTCTCGGAGTCATCAAGCTCCATGAAGAATCCAAGGCTCAACCCTCACCCTCGGCAGCCTGCCCGCCGTAGCTTTAGCGTAGGAGGGGCTAGCGCCGCCAAAAAGCAAATTCCTATCAGTAGGTCCCACAAGAGGTAATCTGACAACTGTGATTCGGTATTATCAAAGTCGCTGCCGACATAAACCTGGTCGGTGAATGTCGCACCTAAAACGATAAGGACCGGATCGCTGGGCCGGTATTCCACTGAGAGACGCAGTTTATCTTCCGGCACTAGAGGAATCTTCGAGCCATCAAAGGCGCCGCCTTCAATTTCTGCATCGACCCAAGTGTAGCTGAGTTTAGCATCCAGTTGATACGGCTCAAAAAACATGGTAATTTAAGCTGACCCTTATTTTATCACCGTATCGTAATGTCCTTTCAGACTTGAAAAAATAGTCATAATGACTACTTCTTATAGTCATGAAAGAGTGGAAGATATCGGAAGCGAAGGCGCGACTCTCTGAGGTCGTGAGCCACTGCGTGGAGGAACCCCAGGTGCTCTACAACCGGAAGAAACCGGTTGCCGCGCTAATTGACATGGAGGAATACGAGCAATTCCTCGAATACAAGCAGTCCAAGAAAAAAAAGACTATGGCAGAGCTATTCGAAGAGCTGCGCAAAATCAACGAGGTCGAACCTGAAATGGATGAGCTTCCTCCACGCACCAGCCGCCCTGTCCCCTATTTTGAGGATCTTGATGACGAATGAGCGGTTGGCTAATTGATACAAACATTGTCAGCGAAATCATGCGTCACAAACCGGATGCGCGTGTCGAAGCGTGGAGCATCGCGGAAGGAGACTTTTATGTGAGTGCCATCACCATCGACGAAATTGTCTATGGTCTAGAGCGCCAATCACTGAGCACCAAGATGGAGTGGTTTGAAACCTTTCTCACTCATCGCTGCGAAATTCTGCCCGTAAGCACATCCATCGCGCGACGCGCAGGATCAACACGAGGCCAAGTGGCCGCGCAAGGCATTGCGCGCTCACAGCCAGACATGCTCATAGCAGCCACGGCTTGGGCGCACGACCTGACGCTGGCGACGCGCAACACCCGTGACTTTGAGGGCACTGGCATCGCTTTATTTAATCCTTTCGAAGCCTAAGCTACTCCACCTGAAGGATCAGTCCCTTAAGATAACGGCTCTC
>DLQD01000020.1 GCA_002480015.1 Opitutia bacterium UBA7441 | reverse complement strand
CGCTAAAGAGTGCCCACATTGGCGCGTGCCCGGTATACGACCAAGACCTGTCCTGCCAGGTTGCTGTGCCAAACTCCCCCTCTTGCGGAATCGTGTGATAGCTCCAACGTAATTCTCCCGTCCGGATGTCGAACGCGCGGACGTCGCCGCGGTAGGCTTCCTTGTTAGAAAAACTGTCGGACATCGCCTGCCCAACTACAATGACATCGCGTACGACCATCGGAACGCCGCCCCAGCGAAAACGTTCGAACTCTGCTGGCATGAGTTGCAGGTCGACTCGGCCTTGGTTGCCAAAGCTATCGATTGCCCCGCCAGTCTCAGCATCGAGTGCATAGAGGTAAGAGCCACGCTGGACTATTACACGAGGCGCGACGATACCCTCGGGATCCTGCCAATAGGAAATCCCTCGCGTTGGTGCGCCCGGCAAGCCTTCGGCGCCGCCAACAGGGTCTTGAACCCAGACCGTCGCGCCGGTCGCGGCATCAAAGGCTTCGACTAGGCCCACTGCGTTTGGGATGAATGCGATACCGTCAATTATCACGGGGGCTGCGACGTAGTTGCTAGAAAACCGCTGATTGGGATTAAGCGAGGCGTAGTAAGGATCGAGGGCAGGGCGGCGCCAAGCTATCTCGAGGTCGGCGACATTGCTGGCATCAATATCGGCCAGCGGAGAATATTTGGTGTTGCCGATGTCACCTCCATAGGCCTGCCAATTGCCGTCCTGAGCGCCTAGTATTGCTACGGCTGTCGGCCCAACGGAATCTTGGACCGCGCGAGCTTGCTGGTCGAGGTTCAGATCCGTCGAAGGTGGGGTATCTGGCGCGCAGCTGGCAATCAGTGCGAGAGAACAGGCGATCAGGAGAGAAGTAAGCGGGGGAGCAATTCTTGTTAGCTGGAATCTCATAGCGCCGTTCCTTAGTCGAGCGCCCTGCCGAGCGCGTGACCTTGGATTCTAACGCGTTGACGATAGATTACTAGCTGGCTAGGCGCTGCTTGATACGCTTGATAATCGAACCAAGCATCGGCACATTTTCGTAAACAAACGCGCCGAGGTCGAAATAATCGCGGTGGTAGTAGATGCGGTTATTGCGCACCTTGAGGAAACTTGCGCCTTCAACTCTAATGACTTCTCCGCTTTTCGGGCCGCGTTGGCGGAGAATCATAGTCCACGCGAGGAAAATTTCACCGCCGGTGTCGAGCGTTTGATGGAATTTGAAATTGCAGCTATCGACCTTGCTGTAAAGGTACTGAAAGCGCTCAAGAAGGGCCGCTTTACCTTGAATGCCATGGGAGGGATCTTCAAAATAAACGTCTTCACTGTAAAGCGGTGCGAGTTCGGCGGTGTTACCTGTGGCAAGGCTGCAGTAGGCGCGTTTCAGCGCATCGGCCAAATCGGTATTACTGACGCCTACAGGGGGACGTGCCTGTGACTCCAGAGCGTTGTACTTTTCTGTATGGCTAAATTCTGTCATGCGTGGGTCGGCCTAGGAATGTGTGTTATCGTTAATACGGAATTCTTGCTCGAGCAGATCACCCGCCTTTGGTGATCCAGGCTGTCGGACTCGGCGTTTTAATCACTATGAATGATTTATCAGCAACTATGGATCCATTTAATATACTCTCTCCTCAGCGGGAACGGCCGCGAGTGGTGGCGGTGGCAGAAAAGACTCCTCTCGAGACAGAGCTGGAGACAGCCGAGCGCAAGTTATCCGAAGAACCCACCGACGAAGAGCTTCTTCTCGCTGTAGGCGAGTCCCAAGACCGTCAGGCATTCAATACTTTGTTTCAGCGCTTCTCGAAGAAAATTTTCGCGATGGGTATGAAACTTACCAGAAACGAGCAGTTGGCCCACGATTTAGTGCAAGAAGCACTGATGACTGTATGGACGAAAGCGCCTCTCTATGATTTGGACAGAGGAGCCGCTCAAAGCTGGATTTTTACGCTGACACGAAATCGGTGTTTCGACATGCTGCGCAAGAAGAAGCGCCAGCCACAAACTATTAGCTCCGATGACATTTGGCCGCAGGAAGGTGACGCGGACATGTCGTTTGTGCATGAAGAGCAAGGCTCGCAGGCAGTGGAGATTGCGCAAATCGAGCGCTTCTACACTGAGTTGCCAGTTGCACAGCAGGCAGTAATAGAACAAATTTATATCTACGATCGCACACATGAGGAAGCGGCAGCCGAATTAGAGATACCTTTGGGTACACTAAAATCTAGGCTCCGTCTTGGTGTGGCGAAACTAAGAGTACTAATCGGGGTTGAGCAATGACATCTGCTAAATATCATCCTAGCGACGAGGTTTTAAGTGACTTCGCCCAAGGCAAGCTTTCCACAGGGATGAGCGTCGCGCTATCCGCGCACATTGAGTTATGCCAGAGCTGTCGCCAGCGAAGTAGCGAGCTCGAATCGCGAGAAATTGTTTCATGGCTCCAAGCTGACCGAGCTCAGCCACTCGCCTCGCCTGATTTTTCGGGCATGCTCGACTTAATCACCAGTCAGCCGCAATTAACGATCGAGACCAAAAAAACGCCTCACAGTGAAGAGGAGCCGCTTGTATCTGAGTTACATATGCTTGACCACAGCATTACTCTTCCGCGCGTATTGGCTAAGGCGGCCTCTCGGGGGTTGGTTTGGCACAAGCTTGCAGGCGGCATAAACCAGGCGCAGGTGCAAATAGACAACGAGACGCAATGCGAATTTTTGTACATGACCCCAGGCAGTCAGGTGCCCGTACACAGGCATCAGGGTAGCGAGGTTACACTCGTTTTAGACGGAGGATTTGAAGACGAATTTGGTCACTATGGCCCGTCCGATTTCCTGGTTCGCGACAAGCGCGACCAGCACCAGCCTTCGACTGAAGAAGGGTGTCTCTGTTTCGCCGTGCTCGACAGTCCG
>DLQD01000086.1 GCA_002480015.1 Opitutia bacterium UBA7441 | reverse complement strand
GTAAGCCCTCGGATTTATTTTCATTATCAAACACTTCTTTTCAGTCATTTGTATTTCCTTTTTATTTGCTTTGGTTGCCCTCGCGTCGCCGTACTCGACCTCGGAGCCGACTGACTTTACCGTCGTCACCTATAACGTTGAAAATCTCTTCGATGTCGATGGGGTCGCTCTCTTCGAAGACTATCTTCAAGACACGGAGGTCGATCCTTTTGGCTACAGCCGAAAGAAATTGTTGACCAAATTGGAAACGATCGTCGCAGTCCTGGAAACCATCAATCAGGGTGCGGGCCCCGAGATCATACTTTTCCAGGAGCTTGAAGCAGACATGACTCCGGAGAGCAAGATCGAGGACTATGAAGCCTTTATCGAACAACACGCCGACACGTCTGTCGCAGCAATGCTGACTGGAGAGTGGTCAGCCAACTTTGCCGGCTATTCGGCCGCCGCCTGGCTGCTTAAGGCTTTAAGCGACCAGGGACTTAACGGATACCAAGTGGTGACTGTTCCGTCCAAGGGCCCGGACTCGGACATTGCCCACACCAATGCCGTTTTTTCGAAATTCCCCATCCGTGATGTTCACCGTCACCCCTTGTTTCAGGCGCGCGATATCATTGAGGCCGAGATCGATGTAGACGGCCATCCCCTCATCGTTTACGTGAATCACTGGAAGTCTGGTGCTTCTAAGCCGGAGCGCGAATCGATCCGCGTAGCCAACGCCAAAGTCCTTCGTAGGCTAATCGATACGCGCCTGCAGGCTGATCCGCACGCCGACATCCTCGTGGCGGGCGACCTTAACTCGCATTACAACCACTCCATGCTCCATCCTGAAGTCGAAACTGGCATTAACGATATCCTTGGTTCCTCCGGTAATGAACTCTTTAGCGGAAACGATCTCTACAACCTCTGGTTCGAGTTGCCGGTTGATGCCCGCTATTCCGAGGTTTGGCGTGGCCGTCGTGGCAGTCTGATGCATATGCTACTCACACCCGGGCTTTACGATGGCTCTGGCGTGAACTATGTCGATGGGAGTTTTGAAAAATTGCTCATCCCTGGTATCAACGCTGACGCCATCGGCCGCCCGCTGAAATGGCATTTCAGCGGTGAAATCGGTGGAGGCGCTTCTGATCACCTGCCAATTTACGCTCGTTTCACCACCCAGCCTTTCGTGGCAGTAGGACAGCCTAGCCAAGGTCAAGATGCGCCGAACGTTGAGCGCCCGCTCAACGTCTACGACCATATCGGAACTCTCGACATTCCCGATGGCCACTTTCTCAATGAGCTCAGTGATGCCGAACTTGCCCCCTACGTTGCACAACTATACACCGTGCAGGCCATTGTTTTGCAAATACGCCCCCTCCGCCTTCAAGTTGGTAACCGTGTTTGGCCAGCCTATTATGCGCATTCTAGTATCATCTCAGAGGGCGGCTTGCCCACGTATTTGGAAAACAATGAAGGTAAAGTTCGCCTTATCGTGCAGCTCAATTTCTATCGAGGTAACAGCCAACTTGTAGTTGAGGGTATTCTCGGTAGTTGGTGAAAAAGATTACTGGCGAGTTTATTCGCGCCGACTGCGCCGAGCTAATCTATTAAGATCGCTAATCGGCTTGATGTTAATCTAAGCAAACCCAAGCCCACTTTTTGCAAATCCCACGCTTGCCCCCCCTGTGGAAATCTCCCAAGTTCCACGACCCATGAGCAAAAAGTTCTACATCACTACTGCAATCGACTATGCTAACGGTTCACCGCACCTCGGTCATGCCTACGAAAAAGTGCTCACTGATATCGTCGCACGCTTCCGTCGCTTGATGGGTGATGAAGTCAAGTTCCTCACTGGGCTCGATGAGCATGGCCAAAAGGTTCAGATGTCCGCCCAGAAAGAGGGTGTCCCGCCGATCGACGTCTGCGACCGCCTAGCTATTGAGTTCCAAGGCCTGTGTCAGGCGCTCCACATTTCCAACGACGACTATATACGCACCACGCAGCAGCGTCATAAAGATGTCGTGCAGGACATTCTGCAAAAGCTCTATGACAAGGGTGAAATCTACAAGGCCGATTACAACGGCTTCTACAGCGTCCGCCAAGAGCAGTTCGTGACCGAAAAAGAGAAGGTCGACGGCCACTGGCCGGCCATCTATGGTGACGTTGTCGAAGTAACCGAGACTAATTATTTCTTCAAACTCGCTCAATATCAAGACTGGCTTATCAGGACGATCAAGACCAACGAGCAGATGATCTATCCGCGCTTCCGCAGCGCCGATGTACTCCAGTTTCTTAAAGAGCCGCTCAACGACCTCTGTATCTCACGGCCTAAAGAGCGTCTGGAGTGGGGTATCGAGTTGCCCTTTGACAGCGACTTTGTCACTTATGTTTGGTTCGACGCGCTTACGAACTACATCACCGCAGCTGGCTACGGCACCGATGAGTTCGATAAGCACTGGCCGGCCGACTACCACGTCATCGGTAAAGACATCCTTGTCCCGCCGCACGCCGTTTACTGGCCGATTATGCTCAAGGCCCTCGGCATCGAGTTGCCCAAGCACTTCCTGGTCCACGGCTGGTGGCTCAGTTCAGGCGCGAAGATGTCCAAGAGCACTGGCGAAGTTGTCAATCCACTCGATCTCATCGAGCAGTTCGGTGCGGATGCTTTCCGCTACTTCGTCACCCGCGAAATGAACGTCGGGCAAGACTCCGAGTTCTCCCTCGATCTCTTCATGAGCCGCTACAACAGCGATCTCGCCAACGACCTCGGCAATCTCGTTAGCCGTCTCCTTAACATGGGTGGCCGCTATACCGATGGCAAGGTGCCCACCGCCGAAGTCGAAGAGGCCCCAGAGAAAGAGATCAAAGCGCTCTGGTCGGCCACCGAACAAGAACTCATCCCGCTCTTCGAGGACTTTCAGTTCCACAAAGCGCTCGACCGTATCTTCTCTTTCGTTTCCGGTATCAACCGCTACGCCGAGACCCGCGCGCCTTGGAAGCTCGCCAAGTCCGAAGCGCCCGAAGACCAAGCCGCGCTGCGCACCTCGCTGGCGACGATGGCCGAAGCCCTCCGCCTGGCCGTTGTCCTGCTCACTCCCGTCATGCCCCAGATCTCCGATAAGATCCGCGGCCTCGTCGGCGCCGATAATTTCGACTCACTAGAAGGACAGTTGCAGTGGGGGAACACTCTCGAAGGTAAGGCGCTCGGCGAGAAAACGATCCTCTTCCCGCGTCCCGAGCCTAAATAAATTAATCCCAATCAAATCTGAAGATTCTGGCGGCCATCAAATGTAACATCTATAGAATGGCTCCAGATTAGCTCATAAATGAGCTCGCTCTGATACCTATCTTGGCGCCCGCAGGCATTCAGATAGAGTTGTAAAACAACTGGTCGAGGTTACCTGAAATGGTCCACTTGAAAAGTTAGTCTGGATCCCTAGAAAGGACCAGAACATGAAAGGCAAAAGATACAGCACCGAAACGAAGACCCGCATTCTGCGTGAAGCAGAGTAAGCGGTAATTTTATCCCC